>JADLEG010000018.1 GCA_020846275.1 Alphaproteobacteria bacterium | reverse complement strand
GCCGCTCGATCGGGAAGTTGAACCAGCGATAGCCGGCGAAGATGCCCAGCGCCAGGTCGGCATAGGTGAAGGCGTCGCCCGTCAGGTAGGCCTTGCCGGCGAGCTGGCGGTCGAGGATGCCCACGGCGTCGGCCGATCGCTGGCGGCTCGATTCGACCAGGGCGTTGTCGCGCTTGTCCGGCGCGGTGCGGTAGAGCTGCAGGAACATCGGCGTGATCGCCGGCCCCATCACCGCGAGCTGCCAGTCCATCCAGCGCTCGACATCGGCGCGGCGCTTCGGATCGGCCGGGTAGAGCGGGCTGCCGCCCTGCTTGTTGGCGAGGTAGCGCAGGATCGAGTTCGACTCCCACAGGATGAAGCCGTCGTCGTCGATCGTCGGCACCAGCGCGTTGGGGTTCATCGCCAGGTAGGCCGGCTCCTTGGTCTTGCCGAAGGGTCCGCCGTAGTCCTCGCGGGTGAACTTGACGCCCAGCTCGCCGCAGCACCACAGGACCTTCTGGACATTGGACGAGTTCTTGCGCCCCAGAATCTTCAGCACGGCATTTCCCCCTCGTGGATCGCGGCGATGCGCGGACCCGCATTCGTTAACGTGCGGCCTGGGCCGGGTCAACCCAAGCCTGGGTCAAAATCCCGTTGTTCCAACGCCATATATGGTATAAGCCTTTAATCGGGCTACTATATCCGGCCGATTCTCTGTGTCGGACGGGGTGGGAATGCGGGGATGGGCGGCCGGTGAAGGGCCGCCCTGGCAGGTCGCACGGATGAGATTTCGCCGCTCGGGCGGGCGCGGTCCCGATCTCAGCGAACAGCGCGCGGCGCCGGCCGCGACAGGACTGCGCCCGGCCGCCAGCCGCCGCCGGCGGGCGGTGGCGCGGCGCATCCTGGCGCTGCTGCTGGTGGCGCTGCTGGTGGCGCTGTTCCTGTTCGTCGAGCAGAGCTGGCTGCGCGCCGAAGGGCTGGTGCGCGGCCCCACCGTGCTGGTCGAGCCGGTCAACAAGGCCCGCATCGTCGAGATCTACGCCACCTGCAACCGCGCGGTGAAGGCGGGCGACGCGCTGGTCAAGCTGGAGAACGAGACCAAGGGCGTCGCCTTCGACGACACCGTGCGCCAGTTGCAGAGCCGCAAGATCGAACTGGGCGGCAACGTGAAGGTCGCGGCCGAGGAGGCGGCCCAGGCGCGCGCGACGCATAACGGCATGCTGGCGGTGCTGGCCGAGAAGGCGACGGTCTTCAACATCCACGACCGGCTGTTCAAGGAAGGCGTGATCCCCCGGACCGAATGGGACCTGGCGCGCATCGCCTACAAGGAGGCCGAGGCCAACGCGCTGACCGCCGAGGCCGGCTGGCGCACCAAGCAGGCGTCCTATGACCGCGCCGAGAAGCAGCTCTTGAGCGACGCCAAGGCGATCGACACGCAGCTCGACGTGATGCGCCGGTCCGAGGAGATCCAGAAGGTGCAGATCCTGCGCGCGCCCAAGGACGGCATCGTCACGCAATGCAACTACCTGCCCGGCGCGGTCGTGGATGCCGGCATCTCGGTGTTCGTGATCTTCGATCCGCGGGAATCCTTCGTCGAAGCCTATTTCGAGCCGGCGGCCGTCGAGCGCCTGAAGGTCGGCGCGAAGGCCGAGGTCCGGATGTCGGGCTTCGCCAAGCCGCTGGTCCTGCCGATCACCTCGATCGATCCGGTGATCACGCGCCGGCCGGAGGAGCTGACCCGCTATTTCTGGCAGCGCGAGCAGTGGACGCAGTACCAGCCCGTGCGCTTCGACCTCAAGGACCTGCCGCCGGCCGAGCTTGCCCGCGTGCAGTACGGCGCCCATGCGGCGGTCGGCTTCGTGTTCCTGCCCGGCTGGGCGGAGCCCTTCTACCGCCAGGCCTTCGGCAAGCCGTCGGTGAACTGACCTATTGCGGCGCGGCGGCCTGCTGGCTCTGGCGCAGCGGGTTCGACACGACGATGCGGTAGAAGCCCTTGCGCGCATCGATGCCGCTGAGCTTGAGGTGCACCGAGGCGGGGCGCTGGCGGGCGTCGTCGGACCAGAAGGCGGAGAAGTCGCCGGCGCCGATCTCGGGTTTCAGCGCATCGAAGAAGGGCAGGGTGGCGGGCGCCAGGCGCTGGACGATCGGGCGCTGGCCCTGGGGCAGGAAGCGCTCGATCTCGCGGCGCACCTGGTCGAAGCGCTGGCGCACCGTCGCGCCGTCGCGGTGCGCGGTATAGTCCACCAGCTCGATGCTGCGCGTCTCGATCGACACGAAGCGGTCGCCGTCGCCGCGGTCGAACCAGGCCTCGACCAGCGCGGCGTCGTCCAGCAGCGGCTTCACCTGCAACTCGCACACCTCGTAGCGCCGGCCGACGGCGCGGCACTCCTTGGCGCGCGCCTTCACCTCGGCCAGCGTGTCGCGCCAGGTGAAGCCGTACATCAGCGCGCCGTAGCCGCGGGCCTCTTCGCCGGGGCCGATCGGCACGCGGGCCGAAGCCGGCGCCGCCGGGTCCGGGGCCAGCGTGCTCGGCACGGTGCCGGGCAGGGGATCGGCCGTCGCGGCGGCCGGAATGGCGCGCGGCACGCCGGCCAGCCGGCGCTGGTAGGCGGTCTCCAGCACGTCGCGCACGCGGGGATGCGCCGCCGCGGCGTCGAGCGCGCCGCGCCGGCATCCCGGCAGCACGTCGAACGTGGCGCCGCGGGTCAGCAGGTAGTTGACCATCTCCAGCCGGCCGGCATTGGCGGCGACCAGCAGCGGCGTGTCGCAATCGTCGGCCCCGCCGCGCCCGTTCACCTGGCCGCCGCGCTGCATCATCGCGTCGACCGAGGCCAGCAGGCCTTCGCGCGCCGCGGCCAGCAGCGGCGTGGTGTTGGCGCCGAAGCGCCGGTTGGGATCGGCGCCGGCATCGAGCAGCGCGCGGACGATCTCGACCTGGCCCGTTCGCGCCGCCACCAGCAGCACGGGGATGCCCTGCGGATCTTCGCTGTTGGGCGAGAAGCCGCCGCGCAGGAGCTGCGCCACGTCGTCCTGGCGGCCGCGCCGCGCCGCCGCGACGATCGGGCGCTCCGGCCCCGCGGTCAGCGCGCTCGCCGCCTGGTAGACCTCGCCCAGCAGGTCCGGCAATCCGATCAGCAGGCGCGTCGCCTCGTAGCTGGTGACGCACAGCAGCAGCGACGCCAGGCCGGCGCCCAGCGTGTAGGCGACCTTGCGCAGGTGAAAGCGCCACTGCGCGCTGCGCGGGATCGACGGCACGCGATCCTCGTCGTCGTAGATCGCATAGTTCGCCAGCGGCTGGGTGGCGTGCGCCATGTCGTCGTTGGCCGGCGCGGCGACGGGCCGCTCGGTGGCGATGAACTCGCTCCACAGCCGCTCGGCTTCGCTCTCGCGGTCGGGAGCCGGCGCGCCGGCGGCTTGCGGCGACGGCTCGCCGGGCTCGGGCGATGCGGCGGCGGATTCGGGCGGACCGGAAGCATCGTCCCGTGGGTCCGCGGCATTGAAGGGATCGTCGTCGGCTGGCGCGGGCGGCACGACGTCCGGCAGCGCCGTCGCATCGTCGAGCAGCGGAGGATCGTCCGCGCGCAGCTCCGGCTGCACTTCAGGCACGGGCAGGTCCGGCGCGGGAAAGTCCGCGCTGGACATGTCCCCGTCAGGCGACGCGGCTGCGGCCGTCTCCGGCGCTGCCGGCTCCGCTTCGTCCGGGGGGACGTGTTGCAGAATGTAGCCCGCGGCGATCAGGCCCTCCGGCAGGGTTGGCGGCGCGGCGGCAGGTTGTTCGACCGGTGGCGGCTCGACGGGCGGCGGCGGCGGTACAAGCGCCTGCGCAGCCGCGGCCGCCGCGGCGTCGGCTTCCGCCGCTTCGCGCGCGGCGGCGGCAACGCGCGCCAGCGCCCTGGCCAGGGCGTCGGCCACCGGGGCGGCGATCAGCGTGTTGTCGGCCTTCGGCGCGGGCACCGCTTTCGCCGGCGGCGCCGCGACCACCGCTTCAGTCGCCGGCGGTGCCGCCGGCGGGTCCGGCGCGAAGATGGGCACGGGCGGGACGAACAGCGGGCCGGTGGGCGGCGCGGCGGCGCGCGCGGCTTCCGCCAGGGCGATATCGGCGGCGCGCGGGCCCTTGGGGTCGAGCACGAACAATTCGCGCGAGACCGGCGGCGCGCCGTTCCAGCTCGGCACGGTCTCGATCAGGCGCGCGCCGTCGAAGCGCTTCTCGCCGGCCATGCGCTCGATCTCGGCGGCGGCCTCATCATGGGTGGCGAAGCGCTGCCACACCCACCACCGCCCGCCGATGCGACCCTCGACGGTGAAGCGCGCGCTATGCGGCTGGCCCTGCATCGCTCAGCCTTCCGACCAGTCGGCGCCGGCCGCGCCCAGCGCGCGCAGCAGCTTGTTGTAGACGGTGAAGTACTGGCGGATCGTGTCGTCCGAGCGCTCGAAGGTGCGCAGGTAGTCGAGGTTGGCCAGCATCAGCTCCTTCTGCTCCTTGCTGCCCAGCTCCTCGAAGCGGAACTTCGCGTTCTTCAGGCGGATGGCGGCGGCGCGCACGGTTTCGAACTGCGAGGCCTGAAGGTTGCCGAGCCGCGCCAGCTCGCCGGTCAAGAGGCGCAGGTCGCGGCGCATCTTCTCGCGCACGCCGATCAGCCGGCTCTCGGCGGCGCCGATCGCGGCCTGCTCGGACTGCGCGCGCGAACTGCGCACGAAATTGTCGAACAGCGGCATGGCGAAGCGCATGCCGACGAAATTGTCGCTGTCGCCCAGCGTGTTCTCCAGCCCGGGCGAGGTGCGCCGGGCATGCGCCTCGGCGAACAGGCGCGGCAGCATCTGCGATTCCGCGACCTGCAGCTTCTCGCGTTGCTTGCGCACGTCGTTCTGGGCGATCTGCACCGCCGGCGTGCGCTCGATCATGGCGTCGAGCTGCGGGTCGCCCGGATAGGCCGGCAGGATCGGCCAGTAGGACAGGGTGGTGTCGTCCAGCGTTGCGGCCGGCGTGCCGGGCGGGAACGCGCGGCTGCCCTTGGGCCGCCCGCACCAGGCCGGCGCGCGGTCGCTGGCCAGGCGCAGCGTCTCCGCGCCCACGGTCTGCACCCAGATCTTCTCGCGCAACTCAAGGTCCAGGCAGATCGCGTCCATGCGCTCGCGGTAATGCTCGTCGACCGCGTTCGCCAGCATCAGGTCCTGGTAGGTAACGAACTGCGCGCGCTGCAGTTTGCCGATGCGCTGCAGCCAGTCGTCGAACAGCGGGCGCCATTGCTGGATCAGGCCGATATAGGCGCGCGACACGCGCCATTCGTAGTAGAGCTGGCGCACGATCGCGGCGGTCTCGGCGCGCCGGTCGTCGAGCGACAGATTGGTCGTCTCGACCTCGATGCCGGCGATGGCCTTCTTCGCGTCGCGCTCGCCGGCGTCGTAGACCGGCAGGCTCAGGCTCACGCCGGGGCGCACGAAGCCGCGCACGCCGGCGTTGGTGGTCTGCGTGCGCTGGCCGGTCGCGGGGTCCAGGTCGTCGCTGGTCTGCAGCGCCGGGCCGCGCCGCCCCTGCGACATGCCGCCGTCGACCTCCAGCATGATCTCGGGGTTCAGCCGGTCGCGGATCGCGGCCTGGTAGAGATGGTTGGCGGCGACGATCTCGCGGCGCGCCGCGTCGACGTCGGGCGAGCGCAGCAGCGCCTCCTCGATGCCCTGGCGCAGGCGCTCGCCGATCGCCTCCTCGGCCGGCGGCGGCGGCGTGCCGGGCAGGATCACGCCGGGGATCAGCATCTCGGGCGCTTGCGGCGCGCCCGCCGGACCGGGGGGTGCCGCGGCGGCCGAGCGTGCCGCGCGGGCGGAGGGACCGACCGGCTCGCCGCCCGCCGGCAGCATCGCGGTGAGCTGGGCGGGAACCGGCGCCGCGTCGTTGACCGGCACGCTCTGCCCCGCCGCCCGCGCCCGCTCGGCCTTCATCACCGTCTCGGCGCGCCGGAGGCTCTGCTGGTACGCCTGGGCGGCGACGGTGTTGCGGTTGCGGGTCGCGAACTCGGTGCAGGCACGGATGGCGCGCTCGCGCGCGGGGCCCTCGACGACGCGGCTGGCGAGCTCGGGATCGCTGGCGGCATCGAGCGCGGTGTAGACGAGATCGGTGCGGGGGTTGAACACCAGCGCGCCCGCGCGGCGCGGCGGCGCGCCGCCGATGTCGAAATCGCCCGTCACCTCGCAGATATCGAGATCGGGGTTGATCCGGATTTTTTCCAGGGCGGCGGCCGTGGCGGGGCTGGAGGGCTTGGCGGCGCGCCGGGGCGGATCGGCCGCCAGGACCGGGGCGGCCGCGACCAGCATGGCCAGCGCAGCCAGCCGCGCGGACGCGTTGCGCCTTCCTGCCCGGACGAATCGTTGGGCCACGTACCCAACCCCTTGAAACAGCGCGCTTTCTTGCCGCCGGAAGCGCGTACCAGCCCCGCCGGAAAAACTAAGCGCTGGAGCGGGTTAGGTCAATATGTATTGTCGGGGATAGGCGCGATCACAAGGTGTTGTGGTTGGCGCTAGGCCTTGTCGTGCAGCACCTGGGGCATGCCCAGGGCGCCGAGGCTGGAGGGGCCGCGGGTGATCGGGCGCGGGGCGTCGGCGATCGGCCGCGAGCGGCGGCGCGTGCCGTCCCAGCGTATGTCGGGCGCGACGGCGTCCTGGGCGAAGCGGATGCGCTCGGCATGCACGGTCAGGTCGCCCAGCGCGATCGCGATCTCGGTGTCGAGGTTGTGGGTCGGCGTGTAGCCCAGCGCCATCAGGTTGCCGTGGTCGGGGTTGTAGTAGTGCTCCTCGGCCTCCTTGCGCGGGTTCTCGACGGCGCAAATCTGCGGCCGGAAGCCCATGCGCCGCGCGACCGTCGCGACCTTCCCGGCCACCTCGTTGATCGTGTAGGTGTCGGCGAACTGGTTGAAGACGCGGTACTCGCCGGCGCGCGCCGGCGGGTTCTCCAGCGCCAGGGTGAAGCACTGGATCGAATCGCGCAGCGGCAGGAAGCCGCGCTTCTGCCCGCCCTTGCCGAACGGCGTCAGCGGCAGGCCGATCACGGCCTGGGCGCAGAAGCGGTTGATCGCGGTGCCGAAGGACTGGTCGAAATCGAAGCGCGTGAACAGGCGCTCGTCGCCGCCCATGGCGTCGAT
>JADLEG010000017.1 GCA_020846275.1 Alphaproteobacteria bacterium | reverse complement strand
CCTTCAGCAGGTGCTCGGGCATCAGCCGCTGGTGCCCCTCGCGCAAGGCGATGCCCTGCGCCGCCTGCACGAAGCCCTGCGACCGCTCGGTGAACTTGTCGAATTCCATGGATGTCCTCGCTCCTTCGTTCCCCCTCTTCGCGAGGCGGGACAGGTGGCGGACCCGGGTTCGGCATCCGCCGGATTGGCAACTCCTATATGGAGCCGAAATAGCCCGCGACAAGACTAAGGTCATGCCGTCCGGTTGGGCGAGCCATGACCTGAATCAAGGGGTTGCGGGAAGGGCAGGCGCTCGTTGCCGGGCCGGCGGCGGGCCACTATCTTGCCCGCCATGCCCGCCATGCCCGCCACCGTCGTCGCCATCCATCGCTATCCCGTCAAGGGCCTGTCGCACCAGCCGCTTTACCGGGCCGCGCTTAAGGCCGGCGAGATGCTGCCCTTCGACCGCGCCTATGCGCTGGCGCTGGGGTCGACCGTGTTCGATCCGAACCAGCCGGAATGGATGCCCAAGACCAATTTCCTGATGCTCCAGCGCGACGAGAAGCTGGCGGCGCTGCAGACCGACTTCGACCCGGCGACCCAGACGCTGACCGTCAGCCGCGGCGGCCGTCCGGTCGCCAAGGGCAAGCTGGACGATCCGATGGGCAAGGCGGTGATCGAGCAGTTCTTCGCCGCCTACATGGGCGAGGCGGCGCGCGGCCAGCCCAAGCTGGTGGCGGCGCCCGGGCATAATTTCTCGGA
The DNA here is from genome assembly GCA_020846275.1 of Alphaproteobacteria bacterium. Classification (GTDB taxonomy): domain Bacteria; phylum Pseudomonadota; class Alphaproteobacteria; order JAEULC01; family JAEULC01; genus JAEULC01. The sequence continues at coordinate 2,868 of JADLEG010000017.1, read as the reverse complement.
CTACCGGATGAAGGTGGTCTCGATCATCAACCTGGCGAGCGTGAAGGACCTCGAGCGGATCGTCGGCGCGCCGGTCGACCCGCTGCGCTTCCGCGGCAACCTGCTTGTGGAGGGTTTGCCGGCCTGGCAGGAGTTCCAGTGGATCGGCAAGGAATTCCGCATCGGCGACGTGCCCGTGCGCACGGTCAAGCGCATCCAGCGCTGCGCCGCGACATCGGTCAATCCCGAGACGGCCAAGCGCGACATCAACGTGGTGCAGTCGCTGGTGCGCGGCTACGGCCATCCCGACATGGGCATCTATGTCGAGGTGCTGGCCGACGGCACGATCGCGCCCGGCGCGGTTCTTACGCCGCCCGGCTGAACCGGGTCGTTGCCGGACGCCTAATCCGCCGCGGAGTGCGGCAGCGGGGGCAGGTCGCCCTGGTCTTCGTGGTCCTGCTGGTCGGAGCCGTTGGGGCCTTGCCCCTGGTGGCCATGCTGCCCCTGGCCATGCTGCCCCTGGCCATGCTGCCCTTGGCCGTGCTGCCCCGGACCGCGTGGTCCCTGGCCCTCGGGCCCCCCTTGCGGGCCATGACTCATGCCGTTGGCCATGTGCGGCTGCGGACCGCCGGGCGGCTGTTGGCCCTGCTGCCCGCCGTGCTGCGGCGGACGGCCTTCGCCGTTCAGGTTGATCAGCCGGTAGTAGTGATCGGCGTGCTGGAAGAAGTTTTCCGCCGCCACCCGGTCGCCCGCCGCCGAGGCATCGCGCGCCAGGTTCAGGTAGCGCTCGTGAACCTGCCATGCACTGCCCCGGATGCGCACATCCGGTCCGCTGCTGTCGAAGGTCTGCATGCGCAGCGGCATATGCGGTTTATTGCGGCCATTACGGCCGCGCGACCGCTTGTTCGCACCTTGTCTCATGGTTTCATCAGATCTCACTGGTCAACGGTCGCGCCAATCCCCACGGCACCACCTCGGCCCGTTCCCCGCCGTGGCAGGCAGACCCGCGGCGATTGGGGGGAAGCGCTAGACCTCAAGCCCTCCAAGGGGCTGCGGCTCTTTCGGGCCGCCGTTCACGCGGGGAAAACCTAGACCCTGGGCAGGCGATCTCCAAACGGATTCTAGAATCGGTTTGGTTGGGTGTGGTGATTTTACCCGCCTGTGGCGACAATGCACCGGTCGATGCCGGCCAAATCCTGCCGAACTTCCATGATGGAAAGCCCGGCATGGTTAACCAATTCTTTCACGGCCGTGGCCTGTCCGGCGCCGATCTCCAGGGCGACGATGGCGCCCGGCGCCAGAACCCGTTTCAGGTCGGCCAGGATGGCGCGATAGGCCTCCAGCCCATCCACCCCGCCGTCCAGCGCCGCGCGCGGATCGAACCCAGCCACCTCGGGCATCAGCCCGGCCAGCTCGGCGCGCGGGATATAGGGCGGGTTGGCCACCACGATATCGAACGCGCCGGAAAGCCCGCGGGTCCAGTCGCCGACCGCGAATTCCGCGCGGCCGCCGAGTTGCGCGGCGGCGGCGTTCGCGCGCGCGACCGCCACCGCGCCCGGCGCCCGGTCGACGCCCAGGCCGGTGGCGCGGGGCAGCTCGGCCAGCAGGGCCAGCAACAGGCAGCCGCTGCCGGTGCCGAGGTCGAGCACGCGAAGCTTCGCGCGCCGGTCCGCCACGCGCGCCAGCACGGCCTCGACCACCGTCTCGCTGTCCGGCCGCGGGTCGAGCGTGTCGGGCCCGATCGCCAGATCCAGCGTCCAGAACCCGCGCCGTCCCAGGATGCGCGACACCGGCTCCCGCGCTTCGCGGCGCGCGATCATGGCCGCGAAGCGCGCCGCGGCGTCATCGTCGACGATCGTGTCGTCCGCCAGGTGCGCGCCGGGCGGCGCCTTCATCGCGGCCGCCAGCAGCAACCGCGCATTCCGCCGCGCGTCCTCCACGCCCGCGGCGGCAAGGCGCTTCGCCGCATGCGCCAATGCCTCTTTGATCGTCATGCCCGGGCTTGACCCCGAGTCGTCCAGTCAGCTGGTTGTTGCCGACGTGTCCGTCTCTCTTTTCGTCCCCCCTCCCCTTGCGGGAGGGGGGCAGGGGGAGGGGGGCGCGCGCGTCCACACGATGATTTGCGCGGCATGGGTTGAGCGGTGCGCGAAGAAACCACCAAGGCACCAAGACACCAAGGAAGGCAGATCGAGTCGCAACGGCATGACTTGTACGACGGGCGGAGTAAATTTCGCGCGGCCCTCGACCATGCAGGAACCCCGGCGTCGCGGCCGTCGCGCCGTTGCCGTGACCGCTTCGTCTTGGTGTCTTGGCGCCTTGGTGGCTTCCGAGGGCTCGAGACGGTCGAACGGCGCAGGTATTGCGCGAGGATCGGCGAAACCGCGTGCACCCCTCCCCCTATCCCCCTCCCGCAAGGGCAGGGGGGATCAGAATGGGAATTCGTCTTTTCGGCGGTTCGCGAACCGCACGCGACCTGGTCAGGCGCCGCCATGACGGTGGAGAATAGCGCGACCTTCACTCCAGCTCCGACAGGCGCGCCGCCTGGTCCTCGTGGATCAGTGCGTCGATGATCTCGTCCAGCGCCGTGCCTTCCATCACCTGGGCGATCTTGTAGATGGTCAGGTTGATGCGGTGGTCGCTGACCCGCCCCTGCGGGAAGTTGTAGGTGCGGATGCGCTCCGAGCGGTCGCCCGAGCCGATCTGGCCCTTGCGGGTGGCGGCGCGCTGGGCGTCCAGCTTGGCCCGCTCGGCGTCGTAGAGCCGCGCGCGCAGCACCTTCAGCGCCTTGGCCTTGTTGCGGTGCTGCGACTTCTCGTCCTGCTGCTGCACCACGATGCCGGTGGGGATGTGGGTGATGCGCACCGCGCTGTCGGTGGTGTTGACCGACTG
>JADLEG010000016.1 GCA_020846275.1 Alphaproteobacteria bacterium | reverse complement strand
CCGACGCCGCCACGGTCGACGCCCTGGTGGCCTACATGGACGGGCGCACGGATGACATGAGCCGCGCCGAGTTCATGGCCGCGGTGGCGGGGCTGGAGGTGAACCAGGCGCACGTCAATCTGGTCGGGCTGCAGGCGACAGGCATCGAATACACCTGAGCGGCCCCGCTCACGCTGCACCGCTCCCCCTGCCCCTCTCCCCGCAAGCGGGGCGGGGGGAGAGAAAAGTCAGCGCGGCCGGGACGGGTTCGACAGGGTTCCGCGGTTGCGGCCGGGGCCAAGCATGGCATGCAATAATTGCCGGCCTTTCCTTACGGGCCGACTTCCCCGATGATCGATGCATTCCTGGCCCAGCACGCGCTGCTGGCGGCCGTCGCCGGCGCCCTCATGGTCGCGGTGCTGCCCGGTTTCCTCGCCTGGCTGGGGACCGGCCTGCCCTTCGGCTGGATGGCATGGCCCGCGGTGCTGGCCCTCAGCCTGGTGGCGAATTTCCAGGTGACGTTCTATCTGACGCTGGGCGGGATCAACCGCGTCGAATCCCAGGCGGTCCTGGCCGCGCTGCTGCTGGCCTGCTGCGCCGCCCTGCTGACCTCGCGCCGGCGCGGCGCCGAATACGGCGCGGCCGCGGCGTCCGCGGCGGCGCCCCTCCGGCGCGGCGCGACGGCGCCATTTCTCGTCGCGGCGCTGGCGTTTCTGGCCGGGATTTCCGCGGCGGCGCTGCTCCAGCGGCTGGCCCTGGGCCACACCGGTGTGTTCGAGGCGTGGGATGCGGTGGTCAGCTGGAACCGCTGGGCGGCGGACTGGCGGCGGGGCATTTCCCCGCGAAACACCTACGGCTATCCCCAACTCGTGCCGGCCGCATGGGCGACGACTTACCTGTGGCTGGGCACGGACCGCATCGAATTCGTGGCGAAGGGGTTGATGGCGCTTTTTCCGCTCGCCGTCGCCGCGCTCTACGTCGATCTCTATCTGCGCACGCGCTGGCCGGCGGCGCTGGCGGCCCTCGCCGCGTGGCCCGTGCTGCTGTTGCGCGTCTTTCCGGAGATCGTCGATTCCGGCTACGTCGATGTGCCGGTGGCGTTTTTCATCCTGCTCTGCGTCCACCTGCTTTTCCTGGCCCGCTCGGGCCTGGCCGGTCGCGGGCGCGCCTGGCTGCTCGCCGCCGCCTGCGCCGCCGGCGCGGTGCTCAGCAAGCAGGCGGGCTGGCTCGCCTTCGCCGTTCTGCTGGCCTCGCTCGCGGCCGCCTACCGGCCGGGCGATTCCTCCTGGCGCCGCGACGCCGCACGGGCGCTGGCGGCGTTCGCGCTGCTGGCGGGACCCGCCCTCGCCCACCAGTACCTTGGCATGTGGCGCGGGGCGGACCCGGGCAATTTCACCTACGTCACCTCGACCATCTACGGCGGCGAAACCCTCCTCGGCCGAATCGGGCGCGCGCTCCTGGTCGACACGCCGCGCGCCCTCGAGGCGCTCCTGCCGGCCCCGGCCGGCGTGGCGCTCCTGCTCGCGCTCCTGCTCGCCGCGCTGCGCCTGCCGGCGGGCCGGCGCTGCTGGCTCGGCCTGGTGCTGCCCTACTACCTGCTGTGGGCGATGTTCTTTTCCTACGACCTGCGCAACTTCATGCCCGCCGTGCCCCTTCTTTGCCTCGGCCTCGGGCTCGGCGTCCAGTCCCTGGCGCAGGCCCTCGGGCTGTATCGCGAGGCAGGGACGTCCGCGCCCGAGAAGCCCGCGGGGCGCCGCGCGCCGGCCCTGGCCCTGGCGGCCATGTCCGCCGTGCTGGCGCTCTCGCTGCTGCCGCAATCGACGCGCGAGGATCTGCTGCGCCGGAGCGAAGCCGAAAGGCTGCGCTCGGGAGACGCGGAAATGAACGCGGCCCTGCTCGAGCACGCGCGGCGCGCCGGATTCGCGGGCAGGATCTTCACCACCCATGCCCCGCTGGCGCGCATCCCCGGACTGCAGGAACATTTCTTTTTCCTGCCCGACAGGCCTTCGCTTTCCTCGGAGCTGGTCATGGCGATGAAGCAGAACCGCCCGATCTGCCATATCATCGGGCTGGTCCCGCGCGGCGGCGAGATCCGCTACCTGGTGCTGCATGCGGGCGTGCTGCCCGGCGTGATCGAACAGGGGCTCGCCGAGGGCACCCTCGTGCTCCTGCATGCGAGCCCGCAGTTGCGCTTCATGGCGCTCCAGTGCAAGGACGCCCGGGGCGAACACGAACGGCGATCCTGACATGACAACCGGTTCCCTCGAGCGGCTGGCGGCCGTGATTCCCGCCTACAATCCCGACGCCGCGCTGGCGCGGCTGGTGGACGACCTGGCGGCGCGCGGCTTCGGCCGCATCGTCGTGGTCGACGACGGCAGCGCGCCGTCGCACGCGCCCGTCTTCGCCGAATTGCAGGGGCGGCCGGGGGTGGTCCTGCTGCGCCACGCCGTCAACCTCGGCAAGGGGCGCGCGCTCAAGACGGCGTTCAACTGGTGCCTGTGCCATGGCGCCGAATGCGAGGGCGTGGTCACGGCGGACGCCGACGGCCAGCACGCCCCGGACGACATCGCGCGGGTCGCGGCCGAGCTGCTCGCCACCCGGGCATTCGTCCTGGGCGTGCGCGACTTCCCCGCCACGGTGCCGCTGCGCAGCCGCCTGGGCAACATCGTCACGCGCCGAGTGATGGCCTTCCTGCACGGCCGCGCCGTCTCCGACACGCAGACCGGGCTGCGCGGCATCCCCCTCTCACTGCTGCCGCGCCTGCTCGCCATCCCCGGCGAGCGTTACGAGTACGAGATCGGCATGCTGGTCGAGCGGATCTCGCACAAGGCCGAGATCGTGCAGGTGCCCATCGCCACCATCTACATCGACGGCAACCGCTCCTCGCATTTCAATCCGCTGCTCGATTCCATGCGGATCTATTTCGTCCTGCTGCGCTTCTTCTCGACCGCGCTGGTGACGGCGGGCATCGACTTCGTCGCCTTTGCCCTGGCGATCGGCCTGCTGGGCGACCCCCTGCCGGCGCTGGCGGTCGGCCGCGGCTGCGCCATCCTGTTCAACTTCCTCGCCAACAAGCGCTTCGTCTTCAAGGACGGCGAGCCGGCGGCCCCCGCGCTGCTGCGCTACAGCCTGCTGGTGGCGGGGCTGTTCTTCCTGTCCTACCTGCTGATGCGGGAAATCATGGCGCACACCCCGCTCGGGCCGATCGGCGCCAAGCTCCTGGCCGAGTCCCTGCTCTTCTTCCTCAGCTTCTCGGTGCAGCGCGTCTTCGTCTTCTCGGGCCGGCGCGCGGAGTAGCGGCGCATGGAACGGAAAACCGACTGGGACGGCTACTACCGCCGCCCGTTCAAGGCGACGACCGTCACGCGCCGCATCACCACGGCGCGCCTGCTGCGCCAGCTGGCGCTGCGCCTGCCGGGCGAGAGCGACGTGGTCGAATGGGGCGGCGCGAACAGCTGCTTCATCGACGCCATCTACCGCGCGCTGCGCCCGGCGCGCTACACCGTCGCGGACAGCAACCGCCTCGGCCTCGGCCTGCTCGAAGCGCGGCGCGAAAACTATCCTGGCCTGGCGACCCTGGAGGACGACGTGCTCCAGCCGCGCCAGCCGTTGCAAGCGGACATCGTCTTCAGCGTCGGGCTGATCGAGCACTTCAACGCCGCGGGCACGGCGCGCGCGGTCCGCGCGCATTTCGACTCGGCGCGCGAGGGCGGGCTGGTCGTCATCAGCTTTCCCACCCCGACCTGGCTCTACCGGGCCACGCGCTGGCTGGCCGAAAGGCTGGGGCTGTGGATCTTCCACGACGAGCGGCCGCTGCGCTTCGAGGAAGTCGAGCGCGAGATGGCGCGCCATGGCGATTTCGTCGCACGCGACCTGATCTGGCCGATCTTCCTCACCCAGGGCATGCTGGCCTTCCGCAAGCGAAGCCGGCCGGCCTGAGGGCGCGCCCGGCGCCCCGGCTTGCAAAATGCATGTGCCGGAGCGATGATGTTCCCCCTGTCATCGCAATGGGGAGGAACGTCGCATGGCCACCGCCATCTTTTACCAGCCCTTCGACATGACCACCTTCGCCGCCTGGGCGGGGGAGACGATCAGCGCCACGAGCGTCCAGATCGTCACCTCCAACGGCGTGCAGAACCAGAGCTTCGACGGCAGTTTCACCTACAACCTCAGCGGCGACCTGACCGGCGGCACGGTCACGCGCACGACCTATTTCGTCGGCGGCACCGGCTACGGCACCACCATCTACCAGGTCAGCAGCTTGTCGCTCGGCGCCCCAACGCTGATGGGCTATGTCCTGGCCTACAACAACGACGCCACGCAAAACTATCTCTTTTCCGGCTTGGACAGCTTCACCGGCTCGAGCGGCGACGACGTCATCAAGCCCTATGGCGGCAACGACGTCGTCAATGGCAAGGCCGGCAGCGACACGGTGGTGTACAGCGGCGCGCGCGGCGGCTACACCATCACCAAGTGGGGCGACGCCGAGAAGACCCTCACCGTGGCCGGCGCCGACGGCAGCGACACGGTGAAGAACGTCGAGTACCTGCGCTTCGACGACCAGACCCT
>JADLEG010000015.1 GCA_020846275.1 Alphaproteobacteria bacterium | reverse complement strand
GGGTGTCGACGGTGGTGGCGATCGCCTGCACCTCGCCCGCCGCCATGGCGACGTGGCGCGCCTGGGTCGGCATCTTCTTGATCTCGACCTCCAGGCCGTTCTTCTTGAAGATGCCCTTTTCCTTGGCAAGCGTGATCGGCGCGAAGCCGGTCCAGCCGCTCATGCCCACGACGATCTTGGGCGCGGTCTGCGCGCCCGCCGCGCCGACCGACGCCAGCACCAGCACCGCGCCCGCCGCCGTCGATTTCAGAAATGCCGTACCGCGCATCGACCCGATCTCCTCGATTGGATTGCGGCTTGAAAGCCGCCGTTGCAGCGAACCCTAGCCAGTCGCGTAGCGCATAGCAACAAACGCGCCAAGACAGGTTGCCCCCGCCCCGCGCCTGGGCCAAAGTCGCGGGCCGCGCAGCGCCCGCCGGGCCGCGCGGCAAGTGGGGAGACCGAAGTTCATGCCCAATTCCGCGCGCAATCCTGTCGCCCTGGTCACCGGGGGGCGGCGCGGCATCGGCGCAGCCATCGCCCAGGCCCTGTCCGGGCGCGGGTTCGATGTCGCGGTCGTCGACCTGGAACGCGACGAGGCCGCCGAACGCACCGTGGCGACGATCAAGGCGCTGGGGCGCCGGGCGATCTTCGCCGCCGGCGACATCGGCGACATCGCCTCGCACGGCGCGGTTCTGGACAGGGTCTGGACCGAGTTCGGCACGCTGGACTGCCTGGTCAACAACGCCGGCGTGCAGGTCAAGACGCGCGGCGACCTGCTGGACGTGACCCCCGCGAGCTTCGACCACCTGCTGGGCGTGAACCTGCGCGGCACGTTCTTCCTGACCCAGGCGGCGGCCAAGCGCATGACGGCGGACAGCCGCGGGCCGGACGATCCGCACCGGTCGATCATCACGCTGTCCTCGGCCAACGCCTTCATGGCTTCGATCAACCGCGGCGAGTACTGCATCTCGAAAGCCGGGCTGACGATGATGAACAAGCTGTTCGCGCTGCGCCTGGCCGCCCACCACATCCATTGCTACGAGGTCCAGCCCGGCGTCGTAGAGACCGACATGACCGCGCCCGCCAAGGAAACCTACGACAAGGCCATCGCCAACGGCGTGTTCCCGATCGCGCGCTGGGGCCAGCCGACCGATATCGCCGGCGCCGTCGCCACGCTGGCGACCGGCGCCATCCCCTTCTCGACCGGCTCGGCCTTCCCGATCGATGGCGGATTGCACGTCCAGAGGCTATAGATTCCGGTCCATGGCCCTGAGGATCACGCTGCGGCCCGGGCGGCTGAGCCTGCCCCTGCTGCGAAACGCCTACGAGCTGCCGGTCCGCGTGTCGCTCGACCCGCGGGTCTGGCCGGCCGTGGCCGCGTCGGCGGCGACGGTCGCGCGGCTGGCGGGCGGCGAAGCGCCGGTCTACGGCCTCAATACCGGCTTCGGCATCCTGGCGCGCAAGCGCATCTCGCGCGGCGACCTGGGCGAGTTGCAGCGCCGTCTGGTCCTGTCGCATGCGATCGGCACCGGATCGCTGCTGCCCGACCCGGTGGTGCGGCTGATCCTGCTGCTGAAGATCGCCAGCCTGGCGCGCGGCCATTCCGGCGTGCGCCGGGTCGTGATCGACGCGCTGCTGCGGCTGCTGAATGCCGGGGTCTATCCCTGCATCCCCGCCAAGGGATCGGTCGGCGCGTCGGGCGACCTGGCGCCGCTGGCGCATTTGTCGGCCGCGCTCCTGGGCGTGGGCGAGGCCCGTGTCGGCGGCCGGGCGATGCCGGCCAAGGCCGCGCTGGCCAAGGCCGGGCTGAAACCGTTGGCCCTCGCCGCCAAGGAGGGCCTGGCGCTGCTCAACGGCACGCAGGTGTCCACGGCGCTGGCGCTGGCCGGGCTGTTCGCGGCCGAGGACGTGTTCGCCGCGGCGATCGCCGCGGGCGCGCTGTCGGGCGACGCGATGATGGCGAGCGACGTGCCGTTCGACCCGCGCATCCAGGACGTGCGCGGCCAGCCCGGCCAGGCCACGGTCGCGCGGCTGCTGAAGGGCCTGTCGCGCGGCAGCGCCATCCGCCGCTCGCATGTCGACTGCGACCGGGTGCAGGACCCCTACAGCCTGCGCTGCCAGCCGCAGGTGATGGGGGCCTGCCTGGACGTGATGGGCTTCGCGGCGGGCGTGTTCCTGCGCGAGGCCAATGCGGTGTCGGATAATCCGCTGGTCTTCGCGCGGGACGGCGAGATCCTGTCGGGCGGCAACTTCCACGCCCAGCCGGTGGCGATGGCGTCGGACGCGCTGGCGACCGCGATCGCCGAGATCGGCGCCCTGTCCGAGCGGCGCATCGCGCTTTTGGTCGACGCAAACCTGAGTGCGCTCCCCGCCTTCCTGGTCGCCGCGCCCGGCCTCAATTCGGGCTTCATGATCGCCCAGGTGACCGCCGCCGCGCTGGCGTCGGAGAACAAGTCCCTGGCGCACCCCGCCTCGGTCGACAGCCTGCCGACCTCGGCCAACCAGGAGGACCATGTCAGCATGGCCGCCTTCGCCGCGCGGCGCCTGACCGAGATGGCCGACAATACCGCCGGCGTCGTGGCGGTCGAGCTGATGGGCGCGGCGCAGGGCGTGGACTTCCGCAAGCCGCTTAGGACCAGCGCCAGGCTGCGGCAGGCGATGGCGGAACTGCGGCGGCACGTGAAGTTCCTCGACCGCGACCGCTATCTTGCGCCCGACCTGGCGGCGGCCAAGGCGATCATCCAGTCGGGGTGGTGCCGCCGGTTCCTGGATTTCTCCGTCACGCCCTGGCCCGGGCCGCGCGCGTAAGCACCCCTACTTCATCGGCCGTTCGAGCGAACGGCAAAGCAGCGCGTAGAGCCGACCGATATCCGCGCCCAGGAAGGCCTGGGCGATCAGGTTGTCGTAGTCCCACTTGCGCGTCTGGTCGAGCAGCGCCTCGAACTCGTTGACGTAGCGCGAGACGTAGCTGCGGAAATCGGTGTCGGTCTCGAACTTCTGGCGGATGCGCTGCAGGTCGCGGATCGCCGGCGTGCCGAGCAGGCGCTTGGTGAAGGCGGTCTTGTCGCCGTCGTAGAACGCCTTCCACACGCTGCGCGGGATATCGGTCTCCAGCACGCGGTTGAGGTCGATGGCGAGCTGGTTCAGCTTGTCGACGACATAGGTGGCCGAGCGCAGGAAGGTGTCGCGCCGCGCCTCGGCCTTCTTGTCCTCGATCGCGTTGATCTGGCTGAGCGCCAGGTCGCTCGACCGCTTGAGCGTCTCGGCCTGGTTGCGGAAGGCGTCGGTCGCTTTCGCCGCGTGCTCGACCGCCTGCTCGGCCGCCTTGATCATCGTCGTCGCCTGCTCGCGCACCGCGCGGTCGATCTGCCCGACGCGCTCGGCGGTGCGCTCGGTCGATTCGGCTAGCGCGACGGCCTGGCCCGAGAAGCTGTCGGAGAGCTGGCGCAGCCGCGCGGCGGCCTGGCCATAGGCGTCGGCGAGGTCGCGTCCGCGCGTGCGCAGCGCGTCGCCGGCCTCGGCCATCTGGTTCGACGCTGCGTCGGCCGCGCTGGTGATGCCCTGCGCCTCGGCGTTCAGTGCCCGGCCCAAGTCGCGCACCCGCTCCAGCGCCGCCTCGGTGCGCTGCCCCAGGTCGACGCCCCGGCGGTCGAGCTCCTCGATCGCCGTGCGGACCCGCGCGGTCGCCACGTCGGTCGCCGCGATCAGCGTCTCCGACTGCTTGCCGAGCGACTGGCCCGCGCCTTCGATGCGGTCGAGCAGCTGCTCCGAGCGCTCGAACAGGCTGTGGGTATGCTCGCGGTAGGATTCGGCGATCTCGCGGCCCTTGGTGGCGACGCGGTCGGTCGTGGTCAGGATCTCCTCGCCCAGGCGCTGCAGCTCGCCGCGCAGGTCGGCGGTGCGCCCTTGCGCGCGCTCGGTGATGCCGAGGATCGACTCGGACTCCAGGCGCAGGTTCTCGCGCGCCTCGGTCGCGCGCAGCGCGGCGGTGTCGGCCGCCCCGGTGAGCGCCGAGGCCTGGCGCTCCAGCGCGTCGGCGATGGCGCGGGCCTGCGCGGTGGCCCGGGTCGCGGTGTCGTCCAGCTTCACGCGGCTGTCGACGAAGCTTTCCTTCAGGTCCTGCACGCTCGACTGCGCGCGCTCGGTCACGCCGGTCAGGTCGCGCGCGTATTCGCGCACCGATTCGCCGATCAGCATGGCGCGCTGCGCGGCCTGTTCGGCGGCGTCGACCAGGATGTTGGACTGCGCGCGCAGGTTCTCGCCGGCGCTCGCCACCTTGGCGGTGGCGCGGTCCGACGCGGCCGACAGCACGGCGATATGCCGGCCCAGGGTCGTGCCCAGGTCGCCGATCTCCGCCGCCGCCTTGCCCGAGATGCCGACCAGCGCGTCGGTCTCGGCGCGGATGCGCAGCGCGTGCTCGGCGAAGCCGGTGGCGATGCGGCCGGCCGCCGCCACCGATTCGTCGGCCAGCGCCTGCGTGTTCTCCGACAGGGTCGCGCCGACGCGGCCGAACTCGCCGTTCAGGCGCTGGGCGACCGCGGAGATGGTCGCCGCGATCTCGTCCGAGCCGCGCCGCATTTCGTCGCCAGCTTGCTGGAAGTTCGCAGCGATCATCGACGCCGCGCCGGCGGCGTCGGTGACGATGCGCTCGGCCGCGCCCGAGATACGGCTGGCCAGGAGTTCGGTACTCGACCGGACCTCCTCGGCGCTCGACGCCATCGCCTGGCGCCATTGCGCGGCGGCGCGCTCGCCGTCGGCGACGGTCAATTCGTTCTCGCGCCTGATGTCGGCGCTGCCGCTAGTGAACGATTCGGCGATGCGCTGGACCGCCGCGGCGGCCTCGACCGCCAGAGCCTCGGTGCGCCGGCGCATCTCGTCGGCGCTCGTCGCGATCGTGTTGGTCATGCGCGCGACGGTCGCCTCGGCGCCGGCCGCCGCGGAATCGCCATGCCGACGGATATCGTCGCTGCCCTTGGCGAAGGTGGTGATCACGCGGTTGGCGGCGGTCGAGGCCTGCTCGAGCATGGCGTCGGCGGCGGAGCGTATCTCGCCGCTGGTCTCGACGAAGCGCGTCGCGACGCGCGTGGCGGCATCGTCGACGCGCTGCTCCAGCGCGTCGGTCTGTCCCTCGATGGCGCCGGTCGTGGCGGTGAACTTCTGCACCAGGGCCGCCGCCGATTCGGCGACCCGCTGCTCCAGCGCCAGGGTGCGGTCGACGATGGCGCCCGCGCTGTCGGCGACCCGCGCGGTCGAATGCTGCGCGGCCTGCTCGAAGCGCTTCTCGACCGCCTCGGCCTGGACCAGGATCGCGCCGGCTGCCTCGCCGATCTTGCCGGCGGCGCGCTGGGCGGCGTCGGCGACGCGCGCCTCGATGTCGCGCGTCTGGCCGGCAATCGCATCGGAAGCCGCGGAGAACCGGCCGACCACGCGCTGCGCGGAATCGTCCACGCGCGCCTCCATCTCGCGCGCCTTGCCGACCAGGGCGCTGGTCGTCTCGGCGAAACGGCCGGTGACGCTGTCGGCGGCGGCGGCGCTGGCAATGACGATCTCGCCGGTGCGCCGGCGGATGTCCTCGGCGCCGGTTTCGAGCGCCGCATTGAGCCGGCTGGCGGCATCCGTGGTGATGACCACCAGGTCCTCGGCCCGGCGGCGGAAGGCCTCGCCGCCATCGTCGAGCGCCGCGTTCACGCGACGCACCAGGTCGCCCGTGGCGCCGGCCATGTCCTCGGCATGCTGCTGCAGCGCCTCGCCGCTGCTGGTGAAGGTGGCGGCCACGCGCATCGCGGCGGCATTGGCGGCGCCGACCATCGATTCGGCTTCCTGGCGGATCGCCTGGCCGTTGGCGGCGAAGGCGGCCAGCATGCGCTCGCCGGCCTCGGCCGCGGTCACGACCACGCCCTCGCCATGCGCGCGGATGCTCTTGTCGGCCAGCGCGAAGGTCTGCGCGATCTGCGTCGCGGCGGCCTCGGCCTCGGTCGCCAGCGCGGCGGCGCGCTGCTGCACCTGGTCGCCGGCGCCGGTCAGGCTCTTCGCCATGCGCTGGCCGGCCTGGTCGGCGGTCTGCACCAGCTCTTCCGCGCGCCGGCGCAGTTCGTCGCCGGCCGAGCCCAGGTTGCGCACGATGCGGTCGCGGGTGTCGAGCGAGACGGCCACCGATTCCTCGGCATGGCGGCGCACGAGGTCGACGCCGCCGGCGAAGCTGTCGGCGACGCGCCGTGCGGTCGCCTGGCCCTGCTGTTCCAGCGTCGCCGCCTGGCGCTGCAGTTCCGCCCCCGCCACCGCGAAGCCCGATTGCCAGCGGTCGGCCGACCGGTCGAGCGCCAGGGTCAGGTCGTCCGCGCGCTGGCGCAGGTCCTCGTCCGCCTTGGCGAAGCTCGCGGCCATCATCGACGCGGCGGTGGCGGCATCGCCGGTCATCGTCTCGCCCGCATGCTTGAGTTCGACCGCCACCTCGCCGGCCTTGGCGGCGATCAGCGCCTGGGCCTCGACGATCGCGCCGGCCTGGGCCATCACGCGCTGGCGCATGTCCTGGTCGGCCCGGGCGAAGCTTTCGGCGATGCGCCCGGCGGCCGCGGCCGCGTCGTCGACCATCGCCGCGCCGGCCTGCTTGACCTCGGCGGCGATCTCGGTGGCGCGCCGCGTGATCTGGGCCTGGGCGCCGGCGATCACATCGGCCTGCGCCAGCGTGCGCCGCCGGACCTCGTCGTCCGCCCTGGCGAAGCTGGCGGCGATCGACGCCGCCGCGGTTTCCGCGACGCCGGCCATGGCGTCGCCCGCACTCCGCACATCGACGGCGATCTCGGCCGCGCGCGCGGCAATGCGCGTTTCGGCCTGGGTGATGACCCCGGCCTGGGCCTCGATGCGCTGGCGGACGATCTCGTCGACACGCTCGAAGCTCGCGGCGATCGACGCCGCTGCCTCGGCGGCACCGCCGGTCATCGCCTCGGCGGCGCGCCGCGCTTCGGCCGCGGCCTCCGCCGCGCGCTCGGCGATGCGCGCCTCGGCCTCGGCGATCGCGCCGGCCTGGCCCTCGATGCGCTGGCGGACCGCTTCATCGACGCGTTCGAAGCCGGCAGCAATCGCCGCCGCGGCCTCGGCAGCGGTGCCGGCCATCGCCGCGGTCGCGCGGCGCGTTTCGGCCGCGGCCTCCGCCGCCCTTTCGGCGATGCGCGCCTCCGCCTGGGCGACGACGCCGGCCTGGGCGTCAAGGCGCTGGCGGACCGACTCGCCCACGCGCTCGAAGCTCGCGGCGACCGACGCCGCGGCCTCGGCCGCGCCATCGGACATCGCTTCGGTCGCGCGCCGCGCCTTGGCGGCGGCTTCCGCCGCGCGCTCGGCGATGCGCGCCTCGGCCTCGGCGATCGCGCCGGCATGGGCCTGCAGGCGCTGGCGAGCCGCATCGTCGGCCTGCGCCAGGGTGCCGGAGATCGTCGCAGCGACCGATTCGGCCGCACCCACCATCGATTCGGCGGCGCGCCTCACCTCGGCCGCCGATTCCGCCGCCTTGCCGGCGATGCGCGTCTCGGCGCCCTCCAGCATGCCGGCATGGGCGGTGAAACGCTGGCGGGCCGCCTCGTCGACCCGCGCGAGATTGTCGGCAAGCGACACGGCGGCGGCCTCGGCCGTGCCCACCATCGCCTCGCTGACGCGCCTGACCTCGGCGGCGATCTCCGCGGCCTTGCCCGCGACGCGCGCCTCGGCACCCTCCAACGCGCCGATCTGCGCCTGGGCGCGCTCGCCCAGCCCCTCGACCGCTTCCTGGAAGCGCACCGTGATGCGCTGGCTGGCGTCGGTGCTGAGACCGAGGATTTGGTCGATCTGCAGCTTGATGGTCGCGCTGGCGGAGCCGAACTGCTCGCCGATGCGCCCGACCGAGCCGGTCGCGATCTCGACCACGTCGCCCACGCGCGTGCGGATGTCCTCGTGCACCGTGTCGAAGGCGGCATAGATGCGGTTGGCGGCGCCCGAGGCCTCGCCCACCATGGCGGCGGCGCGCTGGCGCATGGCCGCGTCGGTGTCCGCGAAGGCGGCGCCGACCCGCTCGGCCGTGTCGCGCCCGACCGATTCCATGTCCTCCATCTGCCGGTTGAGCAGCTCGCTCTCGTCCTTGAGGCGCGAGGCGGCCTTGGCGG
>JADLEG010000014.1 GCA_020846275.1 Alphaproteobacteria bacterium | reverse complement strand
GCACGCAGGCGGGGCTTGCCGTCGGGCTCTCCATCCTGGCGCCGGAGATCGAACTGATCGGCATCGACATCGACGCCGAACCCGAGCGCGTGCGCGGGGACGTCGACCGGGTTGCCGGCGAAGCCGCTGCCCTGCTCGGGGTCGACCGCCCGCCGCCCGTGACGGTGACCGCGGGCCATGCCGGCCCGGGCTATGGCATCCCGACCCCGGCGATGGTCGAAGCCGTGCGCCTGGCCGCGCGGCTGGAGGGGCTGGTGCTCGATCCCGTCTATACCGGCAAGGGCTTCGCCGGCATGATCGACCTGGTGCGGCAGGGACGCTTCAAGCCTTCCGACAAGGTGCTGTTCTGGCACACCGGCGGCGCGCCGGGCCTGTTCGCTTATCGCTCGGCCTTCGCCTGACCGCCATACTGGCGCCGTAAAACCCTGCGACAAGCCCGCCATGCGTCGCGACATGTTCAAGGTCATCGTCGAGCGTCCCCGCCGTCCCGGCGCCAAGAGCAAGGGCCGCGCGAAGATGCTGGCGCTCGACGGCCCGGCCATGGAGGGCATGAAGCGCCCGCACCGCGAGCGCAAGGCGCTCAACGAGAATCTCGCTCCGCTGGGCCGCTTCGTCGGCTCGCGGGTCGGGCAGCATTGGGCCAAGGTCTATGCCGAGATCTCCGCGAACCTGCGGCCGAGCAGCACGGTGCAGCAGCACGTGCGCGATCATGTCGCGGACATCGTGGCGGTCAGGACCGCGATCCGCGACGGGCAGGTTTATGTTCATCGCGACAGCTTCATCGGCGGCGGGCCCGAACCGCTGCAAGAGAGCGGCTTTCGGTTCTATGTCCACCCGGTCTCCGGCGTCGTCCTGCGCAACCGGCACCGCGCCGCGCTGATGCGGCGTCGGCGCGGCCTCACGCCGCCGTCGCCGCCCAGCGCGTGAAATCCTCCAGCGTCCGGGCAATCCGGGCGAGGATATCGTCGATCTCCGCCGCGCTGGCGACCAGCGGCGGCGCCACCATGAACCACTGCCCGTAGCGCCCGCCGGAGGTGGCGCGGGAATAGAGCAGCAGCCCGTGGGCGAGCGCATGATTGCGCACGCGGTCGACCGCGCCCCAGTCCGGCGGCAGCATCGCCCGGCTTGCCTTGTCGCGCACCAGCTCGACCGCCCACAGCATGCCGCGGCCCCGCACGTCGCCCACCATCGGGCATGAGGCCGCCAGCGAACGCAAGCCGGCTTCCAGCTGGCCGCCCCGCGCGCGACCCTGTGCGACCAGGTCCTCGCGCGCGAATTCGTCCAGCACGGCCAGGCCGACCGCGCAGGCGATCGGGTTGGCGTTGTAGGAGTAGGAGAAGTCGAAGCCGGTCAGCGCGGCGAGACGGTCGGCCATCGCCGCCGGCACCAGCGTGGCGCCGAGCGGCGCATAGCCCGCGCCGATCGCCTTGGCCACGACCAGGATGTCCGGCCGCGCGTCCGGCCAGTGCTCCATCGCGAAGAACCGGCCCGTGCGCCCGGCGCCGCACAGCACCTCGTCGAAGATCAGCAGCACGCCGTGCCGGGTGCAGACCTCGCGGATCGCACGCATGTAGGCGGCCGACGGCACCAGTGCGCCCGTGGACAGGCCGCCCACCGGCTCGATCGCGAAGGCCAGCACGCTGCGCGGCCCGAGCGCCTGGATCTTGCGTTCCAGCGCGTCGGCGCAGTCCCGCTCCCAGCTCTCCGCCGTGTGGCCCGCGGGCAGGCGGTAGGTCATCGGCGCCGGCACGGTATCGGCGATCGTGGCGAAGCCGTCGAAGAACGCCGCCCCCGCGTTGTTGCCGCTGATCGCCAGGGTGGCAATGGTGGCCCCGTGATAGGAGGGATCGAGCGAGATGACCCGCCGCCGCGACGCCTCGCCGGTGGCGACGGCGAACTGGCGCGCGAACTGCAATGCGCGCTCCATCGCCTCGCTGCCGCCCGAGCTCAAGGACACGCGCTCGAAGCCCGGGCCGGCCAGGCGCGCCAGCCGCTCGGCATAGGCTTGGTTGGGCTGGTTGCGGCCCACGCGCGAGAACACGTAGTCCAGGCGCAGGGCCTGGGCCGCCATCGCGTCGATCACGCGCCGGTTGCCATGGCCGAGGCTCGAGACCATCGGGCCGCAGGACGCGTCGATATAGCGTTCGCCGGCCTCGTCCCAGAAATGAATGCCCTCCGCGCGCACCATCATCGGCAGGCGCGCGGCATTTCTGCGCGCATAAAACACGTCCTGCGTGCCGCCGATGGCCGCAGCGGGGACAGGCTCGTTCGGGTGCAATTCGCGTGCGGCTAATGTCTTCATCTGCGCCCCCGTCTTGTGATAAGCGCATTCAATGTTGTCATGATCAATGAGTCAAAGTATTTATTGCCTTCATGACAATCTGGCTTCCCAACCTTCCGCCCGGGGGCGGGCCACGCTACCGGGCGATTGCCGACGCGATCGCGGCGGCGCGGGCCGAGGGCGTGCTGCAGCCGGGGAGCCCGCTGCCGCCGCAGCGCGAGCTTGCCTACCGGCTGGGCCTGTCGCTCAGCACCGTCACCCGCGCCTATGCCGAGGCCGAGCGGCGCGGCCTGATCCAGGGCGAGGTCGGGCGCGGCACCTTCGTGCGCGAGGCCGGGCCGCTGGGCCTCGATCCCGCGCGGGTCGTGACCGCGCCGGAATCGGGCGAGGCGATCGATCTGGGCCTCAACCTGCCGCCGCCGGGCCCCGCGCCGGCCCTGGCGGCCGAGGCGCTGACCCGGCTCGCGGGCGGCAGCCTGGCGCTGCTGTCGGACAACGGCGCGGCGCAGCAGGCGCGGCACGCGGCCGCGGGCGCCGCCTGGGTCCAGAAGCTGGGCCTGGCGGCCGCGCCGGACCAGGTGTTCGTGACCCTGGGCGCGCAGCACGCCACCCTGGTCGCGCTGCTGGCATCCACGCGCCCCGGCGACGCGGTGCTGACCGAGGCCCTGACCTATCCGGCCATCAAGCAGCTTGCCCAGCACCTGAAGCTGGAACTTCACCCCGTCGCGATGGACGCCGAGGGATTGCTGCCCGACGCGTTGGACGAGGCCTGCCGGCGCACCGGCGGGCGCTGCCTCTATTTCATGCCGACCTTGCACTGTGCGACCGGGGCGACCGCCCCGGCCGAACGCCGGCACGCGATCGGCGCGGTGGCGCGACGCCACGACCTGATCCTGATCGAGGACGACGTGTTCGGCCGGCTGCCCGACGACCGCCCGCCGCCGGTCGCCGCCGCGGCGCCCGAGCGCAGCTTCTACGTGACCAGCCTGTCGAAATGCGTGGCGCCGTGGCTGCGCGTCGGCTTCCTGCACGCGCCCGCCGACCGGCGCGATGCGATCCGCGCGGCGATCCACATGACCTGCTGGATGGTGCCGCCGCTGATGGCCGAGCTCGCCGCCGGTTGGATCGCGGACGGCACGGCGGAATCCCTGGCCGCCTGGCAGCGCGGGGAAGCGAAGCAACGCCAGGCCATGGCCCAGGCGGTGCTGGGGCCGTTGGCGTCGCAAGGCGGCGGCGACGGGTTCCATTTCTGGCTGGAACTGCCCCGGCCCTGGCGCGCCGCCGCGCTGCTGGCCGCGGCCGAGCGGCGCCAGGTCCGGATCGTCGCCGCGGACATGTTCGCCGTCGGCGAGAGCGCGCCCGAGGCCGTTCGCCTGGCGCTGGGGCGGCCGTCCAGCCGCGAGGGGCTGCGCGCAGGGCTGGAGGTCGTGCGCGACCTGCTGCGGCAGGGAAACGCTCCGCCGGACAACGTGATCTAGCGCCCAAACACTGACGAACTTCGGAATCGAAAAGGACACTAGCAACTATTTGAGTCTAGTGCCCCTTTGGAACCCGAAGTTCGCCTCCGGTCTTGCGATCGAGAGATGGCGAACTTCGGGTTCGGGGCACTAGCGCACGTTGCAGGACGGCGGCGTCCTTCCCGCTGGCGGTCCGCCATGGCCCAGCCTAGAGTATTCGGCAACGATACGAAGAACAGGGGGTGGGTCCATGCAGTCGTTCATTGACGGCCTGTCCGCGTTTGTCGGTTGGCTGTGCAAGATATTCGGGGTCACGCCGAAGGAAATCGCGAAGGCGCGCGATGAGAATCCCTCGCCATCGCGCGAGGGGTGAAGTTCCGTCCTTGCAAGGAGAGGAAATCATGAGGAAGGCCTTGCCGCTGCTTGCCGGGGTCGGGACCGGCGTGGTTGCCGCGCTGGCCGCGACCGCGGTGCGCGCCGATGCGATCGACGGCGACTGGTGCGGCCCGGACGGCCGCCATCTGGAAATCCACGGGCCGCGGATCCTGACGCCGGGCGGCAACCAGCATACCGGCGACTACACGCGCCACAGCTTCGCCTATGTCGTCCCGGCCAGCGAAAAGGATGCCGGCGCCACCGTGTCGATGCGTCTGCTGAACGAGGAGATGGTCAGCATCACGCCCCGGCCCGGCGCGCCGGCGGAGACGTGGCTGCGCTGCAAGTCGCGCCCGATTTCCTGATCCGGGGGCCGTGGGGCGGGCTGCGGGCTTGACGCGGCGGGGCTTTTCGCTAGTCTGCCCGCCATGACCGACCGTGAAATGATTCTGGCCCTGCGACTTATCCGACTGTGCCGCTAGGCACGGGTCGGCCGCGCCTTGTCTGAAGCGGCCCAGGAAGTCGAACCCAGAATCAGCGTCGCGTGTCATGACCAGCCAATTTCACCGCCCGTCCGTCGTCCGCTTTGGCAGCCGTCCTGCGGCCGGCCTGCGACTGTCGCTGCGACTTAGGACCGGCCGCCGGCGCCCTTGAGGCACGACCGTCGGCCGACCAGCGCCCGGTCGGGCGCGGCATATCCCCACGAATCCGGCGCCGTGCGGCGCCACCCGTGCCCGCCCTCGGCAAAGCCCGGCGCGGGCCGGTCCAGCACCAGACGAAGGATCCGACCCATGTCCATGTTGAAGAATGCCGCCGACAAGTACGCCGCCTTTCCCCCCATCGCGCTCAACGACCGACGATGGCCGGGCCAGGTCATCACCAAGCCCCCGATCTGGTGCAGCGTCGATCTGCGCGATGGCAACCAGGCGCTGGTCGAGCCGATGGACGCCGAGCGCAAGGCGCGCATGTTCAAGATGCTGGTCGATATCGGCTTCAAGGAGATCGAGGTCGGCTTTCCCGCCGCCTCGCAGACCGACTTCGATTTCGTGCGCCAGTTGATCGAGCAGAACATGGTGCCGCAGGGCGTCACCATCCAGGTGCTGACCCAGGCCCGCGAGGAGCTGATCGACCGCACCTTCGAGTCGCTGAAGGGCGCGCGGCGCGCGATCGTGCACCTCTACAATTCCACCTCGACCCTGCAGCGCCGCGTGGTGTTCGGGCTCGACCGGGCGGGCATCATCGACATCGCCGTCAAGGGCGCCCGGCGCATCAGGCAGAACGCCGCCGCCATGCCGGGAACCGAGTTCGTCCACCAGTACTCGCCGGAGAGCTTCACCGGCACCGAGCTCGATTTCGCGCGCGACATCTGCGCGGCGGTCGCCGAGGTCCACGAGCCGACGCCCGCGCGCAAGATGATCTTCAACCTGCCGGCGACAGTCGAGATGTCGACGCCCAACGGCTATGCCGACCAGATCGAATGGTGCCACCGCAACTTCAAGTACCGCGACAGCTTCATCCTCAGCCTGCATCCGCACAACGACCGCGGCACCGGCGTGGCCGCGGCCGAGTTGGGCGTGATGGCCGGCGCCGAGCGGATCGAAGGCACGCTGTTCGGCAACGGCGAGCGCACGGGCAATGTCTGCGCCGTGACCCTGGCGCTCAATCTCTACAGCCAGGGCGTCGATCCGCGGCTCGACTTCTCGGACATCGACGCGATCCGGCGCACCACCGAGTACTGCAACCAGCTGCCCGTGCATCCCCGCCATCCCTATGGCGGCGACCTGGTGTTCACGGCCTTCTCGGGATCGCACCAGGATGCGATCAAGAAGGGGCTGGACGCGCTGAAGGCCAGCAACAGCAAGCAGTGGGAGGTGCCCTACCTGCCGATCGACCCGGCCGATCTCGGGCGCAGCTACGAGGCGATCATCCGCATCAACAGCCAGAGCGGCAAGGGCGGCATCGCCTACCTGCTCAAGACCGACCACGGGCTCGATCTGCCGCGCCGATTGCAGGTCGAGTTCTCCAAGACCATCCAGCGCATCGCCGACGAGACCGGCAAGGAGATCGCGGCCGACCTGATCTGGTCGACCTTCAAGTCGGAGTACCTGGACCGCGACGCGCCGATCCGCTTCGTCGACCACAAGAGCTGGCCCGACACGGCGGCGGCCGGCTTGCGGGCGGTCGAGGCCGACATCGTCGATCGCGGCAAGGCGCGAAAGATCGCCGGCAAGGGCAACGGCCCGATCGCCGCCTATGTCGACGCGCTGTCCAGCCAGGCCGGAGTCGCGATCAAGGTCAGCGACTACCACGAGCACGCGACCGGCCACGGGGCGGATGCGACGGCCGTGGCCTATATCGAGGCCGAGACTGCCGACGGGCGCACGGTGTGGGGCGTGGCCATGGACCCGGACATCGTGACCGCGTCGCTGAAGGCGGTCACCGGGGCGGCGAACCGGTCGCTGGCGGGGTAACGGAATCGTCAAGCCTGCGGGCGCGTCGCGGTATGGCGCCACGGCAGCGGGCCGACTAGACTGCCGGCCCGTCTGCCGCGACCCGCGACCCGTCTGCCGCGACCCATCCGACAGGAGAACCATGACCACGAGCGATGGCGCCCTGGACCTGCTCGCCGACCTGATCCGGCGCGCGCGCCGCGCCGGCGCCGACGCGGCCGACGCCGTGCTGGTGGGATCGGCCGCGATCAGCCACGCGCGCCGGCTGGGCAAGCTGGAGAAGCTGGAGCGGGCGGAAAGCCGCGACCTGGGCCTGCGCGTCCTGATCGGCAAGCGCCAGGCCATCGTGGCCACGAACGACACCGACGCCAAGGCGCTGGACGAGCTGGTCGCGCGCGCCGTCGCGATGGCGCGCGTGGTGCCGGAGGACCCGTTCTGCGGCCTGGCCGACCCGGACCAGATTTTCAAGGGCAAGGCGCCGGAGCTCGACCTCAACGACCCGGCGGAGCCCGCGACGGAACGGCTCATCGAACTCGCCCAGGCGGCGGAAGACGCCGCGATGGCGGTGAAAGGCGTGACCAACTCCGAGGGGGCCGAAGCCGGGTGGAGCCGATCGTCGGTGGCGATGGCCGCCAGCAACGGCTTCGCCGGCAGCTATGCCGTGTCGCGCCACAGCCTCAGCGTCTCGGTGCTGGCGGGCGAGGGCACGGGCATGGAGCGCGACTACGATTTCTCCTCCGTCGTCCACGCCGCGGACCTGGACGACGCGGCGACGCTGGGCAAGGCCGCGGGCGAGCGCGCGGTCAAGCGGCTCAACCCGCGCAAGGTCAACACCGTGTCGGTGCCGATCGTCTATGACCGCCGCATCGCCGGGGGCCTGATCGGCCACCTGTCCGGCGCCATCAGCGGCCCGGCGATCGCGCGCGGCACCAGCTTCCTGAAGGACCGGCTGGGCCAGGCGGTCTTCGCGTCCGGCGTCACCATCACCGACGACCCGCACCGCCGCCGCGGCCTGCGCTCGAAACCGTTCGATGGCGAGGGGATCGCGAATGCGAAGCGCGCAATCGTGGAAGAAGGCGTGCTGACAACCTGGCTGCTCGATTTGCGCTCGGCGCGCCAGCTCAAGATGGCCACCACCGGCCACGCCGCGCGCGGCATCGGCGGCCCGCCGTCCCCCGCGCCCAGCAACCTCTACCTCGAGCCGGGTCCCCTGGCCCCCGACCAGTTGATGGCCGACATCAAGGAGGGGTTCTTGGTGACCGAGCTGATGGGCAGCGGCGTCAATGGCGTGACCGGCGACTACAGCCGCGGCGCCACGGGCTTCTGGATCGAGAACGGCCGGCCCGCCTATCCCGTCAGCGAGGTGACGATCGCGGGAAACCTGAAGGAAATGTACCCGCGCCTGACCCCCGCCAGCGACCTCGAATTCCGCTACGGCACGGACGCGCCCACCCTGCGCGTGGAAGGCATGACGATCGCGGGGAAATGAGCCGGGACGGCAGGAATTTGGTAAGCATTCATCGGCACTACTTGGCCCGCCCGCGTCGCGCAACCACAGCCGGCTATCAGAATGGCCTGCGAGCCGCTGCCTGATGAATCCTCGAAGCCACAATTCGCCAATCCTCCGCCAGGCGGCTGAGCGTCTCGAGACCATCGTCAATGGCCTGGACACTCCTTTGGTGACGGTCCTGATCCCTGCGTTCAATGCCGGCAGGACGATCGAGCGGGCCTTGCGTTCGGTCCTAGTCCAAAAATACGCACCGATCGAAATCATCATCGTCGACGACGCGAGCACGGACGACACGTCCCGCGTGGCGACCGGGCTCGGCATCTCGGAACTGCGCGTTGTTCGCCTCAAAACGAATCTCGGCGCCTGCGGCGCGATGAATGCAGGCATAGAGTTGGCAAAAGGTCGCTTTATCGCGTTCCTCGATGCCGACGACGAGTGGCTTCCCGGGAAGCTGGACAAGCAATTGGCCATGCTCCGCAAGAATCCGAACATGATCTTCGCGACCTGCGGATGCCTATTCGTCGACGCCAAGGGCACCCCCTTCCGCGAATTTGGCCTGCACCCGCCGCGTATGCCGAGCAATCAGGTGTGGCGGGCCCTCTTGTCGGCAAGCTGGGTCGCAAAACCTTGCGTGGTCGCGCGAACGGAGGCAGTGCGTGCCGCGGGAGGCTTCGACCCGAGCCTCAAGGTCGCGGAAGATCAGGACATGTGGATTCGCCTCGCGGCGATGGGCGATGTCGGCTTCGTCGAGGAACTTCTGGTCATCGCACATGACACGCCCGGCAGCCTGACGAAGATCCATGCAAAGAACATTGCCGACTTCGTCATTCCGATGGTCAGGCGCAATATCGTTCGACTCAAGGACCATCTGAGCGAACACGAGATCCGGCAAATCATCGGCGAACGCTATTCCTTCATCGGGCGGAACCTCTATACGACCGGCAACGTGGCGGAGGGCTTGAAGTACCTTGTCCGCGGAATTGCCAACGGCAATCGCGTCGCGGAAAACTGCTGGTACCTCATGACGGCCTCGCCGCCTGCGCAATTCCTCAAATCAAGACTCATTCGTGCCGGGTTCGGCCGGGCGAGTCCGAATGGCGGTCAAGCACCGCCTCCGCAAGCCAGCCTGCTTTCCCCGGCCCGCGACCAATTGGCGCGGTTTGACCCGGGACCGCCGATTCTCAATGTCGTGATCGACACCGAAGCCGAGTTCGAATGGTCGGGCCCGTTCCGCCGCGACATGACCAGCGTCACCAACCTGAAGCACCAGGAGCCCTTGCAGGCGCTGTTCGCGCGCTATGGCATCCGGCCGACCTATGTCGTGGCCTACGCCGTGGCCACACAGGAGAGCGGTTTCGCGCCGTTGAAGGAGTTTCTCCAATCCGAGCTCTGCACGATCGGCGCGCATCTTCAGCCCTGGGAGAATCCGCCGTTCGACGAAGAGCTGGGCCAGAGAAACTCCTTTGTTGGAAACCTGCCCTTCGACTTGCAGAGGACGAAGCTGGAATGCCTGACCGAGGTGATCGAACGGAACTTCGGCCGGCGGCCCGTGATCTACAAGGCGGGCCGGTACGGCGTCAGCGAAGATACGGGCCGGCTGCTGTCATCCTGCGGGTACGAGATCGACCTCAGCGTCTTGCCGGCCCGGGATCTGCGCTTTTCCGAGGGACCGGACTTCCAGGCCGCGTTCAACCGCCCCTATTGGTTCGGTCCGCACAACAAGCTCCTGGAAATCCCGATGACCGCCGGGCTGGTGGGCGCATTGGCCGGCACCGGCGACCGGCTCTACCACGCGATTTCGGACCAGCGCCTGATCCGCATTCATGTGCCAGGCATGTTCGCGCGGCTGGGATTGCTGGAGCGCATCACGCTGACCCCCGAAGGTGTCTCGCTGGAGGAAATGAAGCGTCTTACGCGCTCGATGCTTTCAGCAGGGCACCGCGTTTTCACGCTCAGCTATCACAGCCCTTCGGTCGTGCCGGGCAACACGCCCTATGTGCGCAACGACGAGGAACTTCAGGCATTCCTGGCGCGGATCGAGGGGTATTTGGAATTCTTCTTCGGAGAAATGAAGGGCACGACGATGAGCCCGGCCGAAATACGCCGGCAAGCCATGAAGCCGCTTCCTCACCGCACCGTTTGATCCTCAAAGCCCCCGCGTGAACTCCGCGGTCAGGAAATCCACCACCTTCACCAGCGCCTCGCGCGGCCCGGCGCCGGACTTGACCGCGTCGGCGTGGATCGCGACCTGGCGGTGGGCCGAGGTGCCGCGGCGCAGGATGTCGCGGGTCGCCGCCACTTCCGCCGCGCAGTCCAGGCGCTGGGCGTCCTCGGCCACCAGCGCGATCATCTCCTCCAGCAACTCGGCATAGGGCACGATCTGCCCCTTGCCGAAATCGACCAGCCCCTCGTCGGTGCCGTAGCGCTGGGCGCGCCAGCGGTTCTCCTCGATCAGCATGTTGGCGTAGAGGCGCCAGCGCTGGTTGTGGCCCTTGAGGCGCCAGAGCATCGACAGCAGGCAGCGGTAGAGCGCGGCGATGGCGATGGCGTCGTCCAGGCGCGAGCAGCTGTCGGTGACGCGCATCTCCAATGTAGGAAACCGCGCCGAGGGCCGCACGTCCCACCACAGCTTGGTGGCGTCCTCGATCAGGCCCGCGCGCTTCAGCACGTCGACGTGCCGCGCATACTCGCCGAAGCTCTCGAAGCGCGTGGGCAGGCCGGTGCGCGGCAATTCGTTGAACACCGACACGCGATAGGACTTGAGCCCCGTGTCGCGCCCGCGCCAGAACGGCGAGGAGGTGCTGAGCGCCAGCAAATGCGGCAGGAAATAGCTGACCTGGTTCATCAGGTCGATGCGCAGATCGTCGTCGTCGATCCCGACATGGACATGCAGGCCGCAGATCATCAGCCGCTGGCCCACCGCCTGGAGGTCGCGGGCGAGCGCGGTGTAGCGCTCCTTGTCGGTGGCGCGCTGGCTCTCCCAGGTCGCGAAGGGGTGCAACCCCGCCGCGATCGGCGCCAGCCCGTGCTTGCCCGCCACCGCGGCCACGGTGCGGCGCAGCCAGGCCAGGTCCGCGCGCGCCTCCCGGATCGTGGCGCAGGGACGCGTGGCAACCTCGATCTGCGCGCGCAGGAACTCGGGCATCACCTGGCCCTTCAGCAGCGCCTCGCATTCCTGCATCATCGCGGGCGGCGGGTCGGTGGCGAGGTCGCGCGTGGCGCGGTCGACCAGCAGGTATTCCTCCTCCATGCCGACGGTGAAGGCCGGGCCGGTCACGGGCTCGGCACCACGCGATAGAGGGCGGGATCGGCCAGGATCGGCGCCAGCGCGTCGCCCAGCACCCGCGCCCACGCCGCCGCGCCCTTGTGCGTGTCGATCAGGTCCTGGCGGATCTCGACCATCACATGCGGCAGGCCGACATCGTGCGCGTGCGCATGGATCGTCTTGCCGGCCTGGCCGCGGCCGGAATAGGGCTTGTTGTCGCCCACGCAGACATCGCCGCGCGCCGCCAGCGCCGCCATCAAGGGCGCGGCGATGCGCGTATCGCGGTCGTGCAGCACGCCGACATGCCACGGCCGCTCCTCGCCGTTCATCACCGGCGTGCAGGAGTGGATCGACAGGATCGCCGGCACGCGGCCGGCGCGGCGGAAGCGGTCGATCGCGGCGTCCACGGCGGCGTGATAGGGATCGTAGAGCGCCCGGCGGCGGCGCAGCGCCTCGGCCGGCGCGATGCCGCAATTGCCGGGCACGCGCACGCCGTCGCTGACCTCGGGAATCGATTGCGGCTCGCCGGGCACGCGGTTGCAGTCGATCACCAGGCGCGAATAGCCGGTCATCACCGCCGGCGCGTCGAAGCGCCGGCTCAGGTGCCGCGTCACCTCGGCGGCGCCGATGTCCCAGCCGATATGGCGCATCAGCAGCGCGTCGTCGAGGCCGAGCCGGCCCAGCGCGCGCGGCACGGCGCGGCTGGCATGGTCGCACAGCAGCAGGGCCGGCGCCCCGCCGGAGGCGTTCAGCAACTCGATCGGCGGCGGATCGTCGGGGCCGAGCAGCCCCTCGGCTTCGGTCATGGCGCCATGGGATAGCGCCTGACGAGCCGTCCTGGCAAGCGGATGCGGCCTGGCGCCCCGCGCAGGCGCCACATCCTGGGCCCGCTCACCTTTATCCCAGGCTTCAACAGCTTCGTGGCCGGCAACCCGTTCGTGCAGATGGCGATCCAGATCGGCTTCGCCTCTGTGCTGGGGCCGCCGGGGGCAGCGCTGGCCTCGGGCTACATCACGGCGATCAACGGCGGCTCGGCGCTCGACATCTTCAAGTCGGCGATCATCACGCTCGCGACGGCCGAGGCGTTCGCGGGCGTCGGCTCCCTGACCGACGGGCACTTCCCCGCCTCGAACGGCGGCCTCAATGCCGCCAATCAGACGCCGCTGCAGTGGTTCGGCAGCCTGAAGCACCTGGCCAACGTGGTGGGCCACGCGGCGATCGGCTGCGCGTCCTCGGCCGCCGGTGGCGGCAGCTGCCAGGCCGGCGCGCTGTCGGCAGGCCTGGGCGCCGCCATCACCCCCGGCATCCCGGCCGAGTTCGGCAAAGTCGGCGGCCTGGTCGTCACCGCCGCGGTCGGCGGCACCGCCTCGGTTGTCGGCGGCGGAAAATTCGCCAACGGCGCGGTCACGGCGGCGTATGGGTATATGTTCAATCAAACTGCGGGAGGGATCGGTAGTCCCGGGGACGGAGGAATTCCGGGGACATAATACCTAATTGACGAGGAATTCCGGGGACATGGAATTCCGGGGACATAATACCTAATTGACGCCGCGCCCCGGCTCTGCGACGCTCCGGCGCATGGCGCGGTTGGCGAGGGTGGTGGCGGCGAGGCTGCCGCATCACGTGACGCAGCGGGGGAACCGGCGGCAGAAGGTGTTCTTCGGCGACGACGACTACGCGCTCTACCGCGACCTGCTGGCCGAGGGCTGCCGCGCGGCCGGTGTGGCGGTCTGGGCCTATTGCCTGATGCCCAACCACGTGCACCTGATCCTGGTGCCGCGTGACGCGGATGGGCTGCGCGCGGCGCTGGGCGAGGCGCACCGGCGCTACACGCGCCACGTCAATTTCCGCGCGGGCTGGCGCGGCTATCTGTGGCAGGGGCGGTTCGCCTCGTTCCCGATGGACGAGCCCTACCTTCTGGCCTGCGCGCGCTACGTCGAGCTGAACCCGGTGCGCGCCGGGCTGGTGCGCCGGGCCAAGGACTGGCGCTGGTCGAGCGCGCGGGCGCACCTCGCGGGCAGGGACGACGGGCTGGCGGCGGCGGCGCCGCTGCGCGAGATTGTGCCGGACTGGGCCGCATTCCTGCGCGAAGGCCTCGCCGACGACGCGCGCGACGCGATCCGGGCCGCCGAGCGCACCGGCCGGCCGCTGGGCGCGCCCGGCTTCGTCAAGCGCCTAGAAAAGCGCCTGGGCCGCAGGCTGGCGCGGCAGAAGCCCGGGCCGAAGCCGAAGAAGCCGGACAAGGCGAGGAATTAAGTATCGTGTCCCCGGAACTCCGGAGTCGTTGTCTTTCCTTTAAGCTTCCTAGGGGTATGTATTCGGTTCTCACTAAATCGTTTAATCCTGACCAGCGAACATCGGTGTTGGTGCACAAGTTCGTGCCGAGAGACGAGGACCAGTAGTTCCGCGGGAAAAGGGGATGGGGGTTCCGGGGACACGTGTATGGACGGCCCCCGGGATGCAAGGTGGAGTGCACCCCGTGCATGAGACAGTGAATTAGGGGACAGTTGTTGAGAGCCCATGGCCGTCCGGCCGTCCGGCCATGGGCTCGTGGATCATTTCGAACTCCTCGGGTGGCCGGTAGCCCAAGGCCGAGTGCAATCTCCGCAGGCGGAATTCCGGGGACATAGTACCTAATTGCCGCCGCGTCGCAACGATGCGGCCCTCCGACGCATGGGAATTCCGGGGACGCTATCCTCAATTCATAGTACGCGCACGTAGCGCGGCGGGCTTCCTCGGCATTCCCCTGCGACTGGTTGGGCCATGCCGCCTATCACAGTCTCATGGCCGAGGACGCAAGCGCGGCCGGCGTGGCGGCGCCCGATGCCTTTACCCCCGCATCCGATCCGGGCGCCCGGCGCGGTTGGACGCGCGCTTACCGACCGCTGCCCCGCTCTACTCCGCCGCGGTCGCGCGGGGTTTCGGCAGCTTGCGGGCGGCGAGTTCCTGCTGGATGCGGGTCGAGCGGTCGGTCTTGACCTGGCGGTAGAAGCCCTTGACGCCTTCCAGGTACTTGCCGGTCTGCGCGTCGCGGATGGCGGCGGGCAGGGCGTCGGCGAACTTCTCCAGCCGCCACGCCTCCTTCTGCGAGTAGTTGATGCGCAGGAAGCGCGTGGCCCCCACCTCGCCCAGCGCGTCGCCGGGGATGGCGCAGTACCCCTGCTTGAACAGCGCCACCGTCAGCTCCTGCGCGCTGACGCCCGTGCCCTCGACGTCCAGGCACATGCAGAAGCCGTAGTCCGGCTCGACCGGGATGGTCACGCCGTCGGACTTGGCCACCGCCTTCTTCACCAGCGCCAGGTTGCGCCGCATCACCTGGGTCGACGCCGCGACGTAGTCCTGGTCGTTCAGCGCAGCGAGCGCCGCGTACTGGCCCAGCATGTTGTTGTGGATCTTGGTCACTTCCATCTTCAGCATCGCCGGCGCTTTCAACAGGTGCGGATGCCCGGCCAGGAAGCCCATGCGGATCGACGCCAGCGCATAGCCCTTGGACATGCCGGTCGTCGCGACCACGTGGTCGACGTCGGTGTCCCGGTAGAGCGAGGACATCGGCGTATGCGTCGCCTTCGGATTGGTCTGGTGCGTCGCGTGCGTGATGTTGTTGAAGATCAGCACGTTGTTGCGCCGGCAGATGCGCGCGATCTCCAGCAATTCGTCGCGGCTCTGCACCGTGCCGAACGGGTTCAGCGGATCGCAGACGATCAGCATCTTGGTGCGGTTGGTGATCGCGGCCTTGACCTCGTCGGGATCGAGGCGGAAGCGGTTGTGCGGGCCCAGCGGGATCGACTTCACCACCGCGCCTTCGACCTGCGGGCCCGGCGCAAAATGCATGTAGCTGGGGTCGGTGATCAGAATCTCGTCGCCCGGATCGAGGAACGACAGGAAGGTGTAGCCGATGCCGCCCTGCGCGCCCTCAACGCCCATCACGTCGAAATCGCGGGAGCGCGGGCGCTTGAACTTCTGCGTGGCGGCAATCTCGCGCAGGGGCGCGATCAGGTCGGGCGGATAGGGCGCCACCGTCTCCTCGTCGACATGCGCGCGGATGGCGTCGAGCGCGCATTGCGGGGGACCGGCCTGCGACCACATGTAGCCGAGGTCGGTGTAGTCGTCCGGCAGCTTCAGCTTGCCGTCGGCGAAGATCGACTTGGCGTCGACCTCGAGGATCGGGATGGCGTGGCGGTAGGTGAAGTAATTGCCCAGGCCCTGGTGATGATAGATCAGCGCCTTGGCGCGGTTGGCGACGAAGCGCTGGGCCAGGTCGCTGACCTCCTTGCCATCGCTGTGGAGATCCTTGCGCCAGAAGAAGGCGAGGCCTTCGCTGAGGTCGTTCTTCGTCGCCGCCATCGAATCCTCCCGTGGCGAGATGCGATACGCAATCGATTGATCGGAATCCTAGCCAGCGACGACGGGCAAGTCCATGCGACTATTTGATCACGTCGCCCGTGTGGCCGAGCGTCATCGGAACCTTGGGCCGTCCATCCGCCACCGGGAAATTGGGGCGGTAGACGATGAGCTGGGTGGCGTCGTCGGTCGGGAAATTGGCGACGATGGGAATGCGCTCGATCTCGGTGAAGGCGGGCGTCTGCAGCAGCTTCTCGAAGCGCGCGATGATCGGCACGTCGGTCCAGAAACCCACGTGATGCACGATCGTCTTCAGTCCCAGCTCGCGAATCTTTTGCAGAATCTCGTCGTCGGTCATCTGCGCCTCGGTGATGCCGTGGGCGCGCTCCACCCGCACCTGCACCAGCACCTTGTCGGCGCGGATGACGGACAGGTCGCGGCGGCCGCTGTCGGCGCGGATCGCGAAGATGAAGGCGCCGTCATACTTGCCCGAGAAGAAGACGTTCGAATCGGACGGCGCCGCCTTGGCCGCCGCCATCGCCGCTTCCTGCATGCCCTTGAACGAGAACACCGGGCGGAAGGCCAGGGTCCACGCGACGATGCAGATCGCGCCCGCCACGACCAGGACCGGGCCGCGCCGGTGCAGCACGGCCGTCACCGCCAGCCCGGCAAAGATCGCCCACGGCACGACCAGCGGCAGGGTGTAGCGGGGCGCCTTCAGCGCGATCGGCGTGAACATCGCATAGCACAGCACGATCCAGGCGAGGAGCAGCAGGTGCTGACCCAGGTCGCGGCGGTCGAGCCTGCCCAGCGCGAGCAACGCCAGGCCCAGGAGCCCGGCGAGGAACAGCGGCCAGCCCATCTGGCCGGGCATGGCCAGCAGGTAGAACGCCGCCTCGCCCCAGGGGTCGGCGCTGTGGCGCAGCGAGCCGGCGCCGGCTTGCTCGAAATTGAAGCTGGCGAAGCGCAGGTTGATATAGATCAGCGGCGCGAGGGCCAATACGGTCAGCGCGCCCAGGATCCATGTCCGAGGTTCGGCCAGGAAGCGCCATCCCCGCTTCCACAGCAGGTACACGCCCAGCGCCGGCGCAAGGAACGCCATGAACTGCTTGGTGTAGAGTGCGCACAGGAAGAGAAACAGGAAGGCCGCGAGGTCGGCCGTGCGGCCATTGTCGCAGAAGCGCAGGAAATGCACGACTGCCCAGGTGGCCAGCGCGATCGCCGGGATATCCAGCATCACCATGCGGCCCCAGAAGGCCATCTCGGGGCTCGCCATCGCCGCGATGCCGACGCCGAGCGCCGCCAGCGGGGGCATCAGCCGGCGCGCCAGCGCGAAACTCGACAGGCCGAGCATGAACATGAACCCCGCGCTGAGCAGCAGGGCGGATGCCTGCGACACGCCGAACAGCGCGTAGACCGGGACCAGCAGCACGTAGAACAGCGGCGGATAGAAGAGGATCGAAAGCGCCGGATATTGCAGGTAATAGTCGTAGGCCCAGCGAACCGGATCGCCGACGGGAAACGCGCGCAGCATGTCGAACAGGAAGGCCCCGTTGAGCGCGTGTCGCGGCGCGTCCGACCATACGAAGTCCCCGCCGGTGGGCGACGTGGCATAGCAAACCGCCGCGACCGCCCCGATCGCCAGCACGGCGGCGATGCCAACCGCCGAAGACGCGCCACGTTCACGCCTGCCGGGATCGTTCGGTTCCTGCGAAGCCTGCCTGTCCATCACCGTTGCCCGATTGGAAAATCGATCGCCGGACCTTAATCGACAATTAAGGCATTGTGACGCAGTTTTTACTTATCCCGGAATCGACGGCGCGCTATGACAGCAACCGTCGACTGCCGTCGCCTCCCTATTGCGTGGAATCCAGCAATGCCGAGCGAATCGCGGGCACGCCGCGACCAATGAGCGGCAATCCCGCGACACGCCGCATCATGCCGCCCGATCCGCGGAAAGCGGAGCGGTGGATCGTGGCCATGCTGGTCGCCTTCGTCGCGCTGGTCATGGCTGCCGCGGCTGTATCGGGGATCGACGACCTGGTCCGCCAGATCGCCAAGATCGATCTGGCGCTCCTGGCAACCATGCTCGGCCTGGCGCTGGCAAGCTTCAGCCTGCGGTTCCTGCGCTGGCACTATTGCGCGCGGGCGATCGGAATTGACGTGCCGATCCCGCGGCATGCGCTGTTCTTCTATTCCGGATTCGCGATGATCGTCACCCCCGGGAAGGTCGGCGAGGTATTGCGCCTGTGGCTGCTGCGCCAAGCCTACGGCTACCGTTACGAAGCGACCGCACCGCTGCTCCTGATCGACCGCTTGTCCGACACGGCCGGCATCGCGATCGTGGGATGCGTCGGCGCCCTGACCCTGGGTGTGTATCGCGAAGCTGGGATTTTCATCCTCGCCGTTGCGGTGCTGGCGAACCTCGTGTTCCTGCGGCCCCAGCTGTTCCTGTGGCTCCTGAATATCGTCTACCGCGCGACCGGCGTCCTGCCGCGCCTGTTCGCGCGGCTGCGCAGGATGCTGCGATCGACGCGCCGGCTTTCCAATTGGCGGATCTACGGCCCGGTGGTGCTGTCGGCCGCGGCGGGCTGGGCGATCGAGGGCTATTCCTTCCACCTCGTCCTCAGCCGCCTGGCGGGCGACGTGTCGTATTCGACGGCCGCGCTGGTCTTCTGCCTGTCGATCCTGATGGGCGTGGCCACCATGCTGCCGGGCGGCGTCGGCGGCGCCGAGCTCGGCATGGTGGGCCTGCTGATTGCGCTGGGGGTCGGCGAATCGGCCGCGGTCGCCGGAACCGGCATCATGCGCGTGACGACGCTGTGGTTCGCCGTGCTGATCGGCGTCCTGTGCCTGGCGCCGGCGATGCGGCTGGCGACGCGCCTGGCGCAGGCGCGCGCACGATCGGGCGCTTGATCGCGGCTCAGACCACCGTGCCGTCCGGAACATAGCGCCCGTGGCGGTCCTCGATCTCCACAACCCAGAGGTCGGGATCGCGCTTGATCTGGCGTTCGACATAGGCGTCGGCCGCCTGCTCCACGACCGCGTCGGGGCCGGTGCCGCGCATCCAGGCCGGCGCGCCGTCCATCGTGCGGGTCTGGGTCCACACGGTGCAGCCGCCGTCGAAGCGGTTGACCTTCAGCATCACCGCGCCGCGGTCCTCGTCGCCCCGGCGCACCAGCACGGCGGTCAGCCCATCGACCGAGCAGCGGCGGATCATCGCCTGCACCCACAACCGGGTCGAAAGCCGTGCCTCGGTCACTCCGCCGCCGCGCGCGGCTGGGCCGGCGCGCGGAATTGCGCCAGGAGCGCGGCCTCCTTGGCCTTGGCGTCGCGCAGGTGCCGCAGCTTCACGTGGCCATAGCCGCGAATGTGCTCGGGCACGTCGGCGATCGCCAGCGCGGCCGCATGGTTGTCGTGCGACAGGCGCGACAGCAGCTCGTCGATCGTCGCCTCGTAGTCCGCGATCAGCTTGCGCTCCAGGCGGCGCTCCTCGGTGCGGCCGAAGATGTCGAACGGCGTGCCGCGCAGGCCCTTGAGCTTCGCCAGCACCCGGAAGGCGTTCAGCATCCACGGCCCGAAGGTCATCTTCCTCGCCTCGCCCGTCGCCGGGTCCTTGGGCGAGATCAAGGGCGGGGCCAGGTGGAACCGGACCTTGTAGTCGCCGTCGAAGTTCGCCCGCAGCTTCTCGGCGAAGGTCGGATCGGCATGGAGCCGCGCCACCTCGTACTCGTCCTTGTAGGCGAGCAGCTTGAAGTAGTTGCGCGCGACGGCCTGGGCGAGGCCGGT
Source organism: Alphaproteobacteria bacterium (assembly GCA_020846275.1). Taxonomy (GTDB): domain Bacteria; phylum Pseudomonadota; class Alphaproteobacteria; order JAEULC01; family JAEULC01; genus JAEULC01. Next base: position 2,468 of record JADLEG010000014.1, on the reverse strand, counting down.
CATGCCCTTGGCGCGATCCGCTTCGGCGCGCTGCACGCGCACCACCAGATCCTTGTAGCGCCGCGCATAGGCCGCGTCCTGGTAGCCGGTCAGGAAACGGATGCGCCGCTCGACCATCTCCTCCAGGCTCGCCGCGACATCCGGCTTGGCCATGGCGATCGGCGTCACCGGCTTGGCCGCGCGCTCGACCGCGTCCAGGTCATGCGCCGCGCGCCGGCCCCAGCGGAAGGCGCGCTTGTTCGCGTCGACGGCCACGGCGTTCAGCTCGATCGCGCGCAGCAGGGCTTCCTCCGACACCGGCACCAGGCCGCGCTGGAAGGCGAAGCCCAGCATGAACAGGTTGGTCGCGATCGAATCGCCGAGCAGCGCGGTGGCCAGCCGCGTGGCGTCGACGAAGCTGGCGGCATCCTTTCCGACCGCGGCGACGATCGCATCGGCCATCGCGCGGCCGGGGAACTGCAGGTCGGGGTTGCGGGTGAAGTCGCCGGTCGTTGTCTCGTGGCTGTTGATGATCGCGCGGGTGGTGCCGCGCTCCATCTTCGCCAGCCCGTCGAACCCGGCCGCGACCATCATGTCGCAGCCCAGCACCAGCCGCGCCCCGCCGGCGGCGATGCGCACGGCATGGATGTCCTCGGGCCGGGCCGCGATGCGGATATGCGAGACGACCGACCCGCCCTTCTGCGCCAGGCCGGTCATGTCGAGCACGGCGCAGCCCTTGCCCTCGAGATGCGCGGCCATGCCGATCAGCGCGCCGATCGTCACCACGCCGGTGCCGCCGACGCCGGTCACCAGGATGCCGTAGGGGCGCTCCAGCGAGGGGATCGCCGGGCTGGGCAGCGCCATCTCGATCTCGGCGCCGCCCGGCAGCCGCTCGGGCTTGCGCAAGCCGCCGCCATGGATCGTCACGAAACTGGGGCAGAAGCCCTCGACGCAGGACATGTCCTTGTTGCAGGTCGACTGCTCGATCGCGCGCTTGCGGCCGAACTCGGTCTCCAGCGGCACCACGCTGAGGCAATTCGACTTCACGCCGCAATCGCCGCAGCCCTCGCACACCAAGTCGTTGATGAAGGCGCGCTTGGGCGGATCGACCATCAGCCCGCGCTTGCGCCGCCGGCGCTTCTCGGCCGCGCAGGTCTGGTCGTAGACGATGGCGGTCACGCCGGGAATCTCGCGCAACTGGCGCTGCAGCGTGTCCAGCTCGTCGCGGTGATGCACCGTGACGCCCTGGGCGAAGTCGGCGCCGACCGGGTACTTGTCCGGCTCGTCCGAGACCACGACGACCTTCTTCACCCCCTCCCCATAGAGCTGGTGGGTGATCAGCGCGACGTCGAAATTGGCGTCGTGGCGCTGACCGCCGGTCATCGCGACCGCGTCGTTGTAGAGCAGCTTGTAGGTCATGTTGACGCCGGCGGCGACGGACTGGCGCACCGCCAGGATGCCGGAATGGATATAGGTGCCGTCGCCCAGGTTGGCGAAGACATGCGGCGTCTCGGTGAACGGCGCCTGGCCCACCCAGGTCACGCCCTCGCCGCCCATCTGGGTGAAGGTCGCCGTGTTGCGGTCCATCCACTGCGCCATGTAGTGGCAGCCGATGCCCGCCAGCGCGCGGCTGCCCTCGGGCACCTTGGTCGAGGTGTTGTGCGGGCAGCCCGAGCAGAAATAGGGCACGCGCTTCATTTCCGTGCGCGGCTCGGCCAGGGCCTTCTCCTTCTCGGCCAGGAAGGCGAGCCGGCGCTGGATGCGCTCGGAGGAGTAGAAGCGCTGGATGCGGGCGGCAATCACGCGGGCGATGCGCGCGGGGGTCAATTCGTCGTTGGACGGCAGTATCCACTCGCGTTTCTCGTCGAACTTGCCGATCACGCGCGGGCGCACGTCCTCGCGCCAGTTGTAGAGCTGCTCCTTGAGCTGGTTCTCGATGACCGCGCGCTTCTCCTCGACGACCAGGATCTCTTCCAGCCCCTCGGCGAACTGGCGCACGCCCTCGCGCTCGAGCGGCCAGGTCATGCCGATCTTGTAGACGCGCAATCCGATCTCGGCCGCGTGCTTGGCGTCGATCCCCAGGTCTTCCAGCGCCTGCATCACGTCGAGATAGGACTTGCCGGCGGTCGCGATGCCGAAGCGCGCCTTGGGGCTGTCGATCACCGTGCGGTTCAGGTTGTTGGCGCGCGCGAAGGCCAGCGCCGCGTAGAGCTTGTACTTGTGCAGCCGGTATTCCTGGTCCAGCGGCGCGTCGGGCCAGCGGATGTTCAAGCCCCCCTCGGGCATCTCGAAATCCGCGGGGATGTTGATCGCCACCCGGGTGGGATCGATCGCGACCGAGGCCGAGCTGTCCATGATCTCCGCGATCGTCTTCATCGCCGCCCAGCAGCCGGCATAGCGCGAGAGCGCCCAGCCATAGACGCCGAGGTCCAGGATGTCCTGCACGTTGGCCGGGTTCAGCACCGGGATCATCGCGTCCATGAACGCGT
>JADLEG010000013.1 GCA_020846275.1 Alphaproteobacteria bacterium | reverse complement strand
TCGCTCGAGAAGGGCTGGATGCCGACGCGGATCGATTCGAAGTCGAAGCGCTCCGACACGTTGTGGATGTGGTAGTCGACGAAGCCCTCGGCGACGCCCAGATGCGTGTCGTTGCGCACCGTGCCCTTGGTCGGGTTGGCGTCGGTGATGCCAACTTCGTCGACCTGCAGGCGCGTGTAGGTGAAGACCGGGGAGAAGCGGAACTCGAAATCGGGCGGCTTGAACGCGGTGTTGCCCTTGATCAGCGAGAACGAGCCGATCAGGTTCTGGGCGATGAAGTTCTGGTCGTATTTCGAGAACTGGTCGTTGGCGCCGGCGCGGTCGGACGAGGCGAACACCACCGGCGTCGGCACGCGCCGCGCCTCGAACACCGTGTCGGAGATCAGCGACAGGTTGACGAACCAGTCCTTGCCGAAGATCGGGCGGTCGCCCTTCAGCATGTTCTGCTTGTAGGGATCGATCGTCTCGGTAACCACGCCGATGGCGTCCGACAGGCGCCAGCGGTCGGGCACCGGGATGAACTCGCGCGGCAGGTTGGGCGGCGCGGGCGGCACGGCGCCCGGGTTGTCCGTGGGCGTCGGCTGCTGCGCGTCGCGCGGGGCGCGGCCCGGCACGGCGCGGCGCTGCGCCTCGGATTCCGACAGCAGCACTTCCTCGCCGTCGTTGGCGGCCTGGTTGATCTGCTCCTTGCCGGCCCAGGCGGGGCCGCAGCCGAACAGCCACGGCAGCGACATCAGCGCCGTGGCGCCGAGGAGTCCCAGCAGGCGGGCGTGACGTGTCGTCATGTCACTTGCCCCGGCAGATGTTCTGGTCGCTGCCGCCGGCGCGCGGCTGGAACGGGCAGGAAACGTAGCGCAGGCGCGCGCCCAGCGGCGACAACTGGTCGTCGCGAATGCCGATCGGCGCATTCTGCACGCCGCTGCCCAGCGCCAGGCCAGCCAGGTGCGCCCCCAGGAAGGCGATCGAATCGTCCTGGTCGATGCCGTCGCCGGAAACACCGATGCCGCCGACCAGCGTGCCGTTGCGATAGAGCGGGAAGCCGCCGGCGAAGGGCTGCATGCCGTTGGCGAGCTGGCGCAGCGTGCCCACCGGCGCGGTCACCGGCAGGAACGAGCATTGCTGCGCCGTCTCGAGCGCCGCGTTGCCGGTGTTCAGGAAGATCAGGTGCTGGGCGATGTTGTCGATCACGAGGTCGAGCTGCAGGCCGACGTTGAACGGGCTCCATTTGTTGTAGAGGATGCTAAACGGCCCGTTGGGGGTGCCGTCGACGCCGTCGGGGTAGAACGGCCGGTCGAGATTGCCGATGCCGCGCGTGCTGTAGGCCACGCCGTCGGTCAGCGCCGAGGCCGATACGAAATTCTGGAACAGCGTCACGTAGCTCGACAGGAAGACGCCGAGCGCGTTGTTCCCGACGGGCTGGCCGAGCAGCGAGGCGACCGGCGAGTTGTAGGCCCTGATCAGCGCCCCGGCATTGGCGCGGCTGAAAAACATCGCCGTGCGCGCCTTTTGCAGCGACACGTCGGTGCCGAAGATCGGCGCGTCGGGCGTGCGCGCGACGCCCAGCACGATGCCGTTCGAATCGACGACCGACACCGTGACCTGGATGAAGCTGTTGAGCGGCTGGCGGATCTGGGCGCGGCCGGCGAAGGCGGTCTTGAGCGCGTTCTGCAGCAGGGTCGCGACCTCGTTGGCGGTCAGGGCCGTGCCCGCGCCCTCGCTGCCCGCGATCGGCGGGAAGCGGTTGTTGTTGACGTTGGCGGGGTCGCGCAGCACGAAGGCCGGGCCGAACTGCGACACCACGCCGGTCGCGTCGGGCGCATAACCGGAGGCCGGCTGGCCATAGATCGTGCCGTCGCGAAGCACCGGCGCCGGGGCGATGACGCCGGCGGTCGAGAAGTAGTTGCGCACGCCCACCCGGTTCCCCGCCACGCCGTCGATCGCGCCGAAGCCCGGGGCGGCGGCAGGGTTGGAGAAGAGCGGGTTGTTGCGGTCGCTGCGGTCGCGGTCGACGAAGCGCAGCGTTTTGCCGCCCACGGTGATGCGGTTGGCGCGGATGTTGGTCGGCGCCTCGAACCCGAACGAGCCTGCCACCGCGATCAACTCGTCGTCCGAGGTGTCGATGTCGGTGATGTTGCGGTCGATCGAATAGATGCCGTCGGATTCGACGCCGATCGCCCCCACGACGAAGCCGCTCTTGTAGAGCGGCAGGCCGCCCGGGTCGCCCGACAGGCCCAGCGGCGAACGCTTCGGCCCCGGGGTGCCCTGCGGCTCGCGCAACGACAGGTCGGAACAGGGCAGCGAGCTGAACTGCACGCCGAACAGCGGGCCGCCGGGCGCGCGGAACTCCAGCGGGTTGAAGTTCTCCTGGATGATCTGGCTGGCGGTGCGGGTGCTGAAGGCGTTGCCCGAGGAGGAGAGATACGCGCCGGTGACGGCCTTGGCGATGGCCGCCAGGTCGGTCGTCGGCGGCCCGTTGAGCGGGTTGAGGATCTGCTCGACGCTCTCCAGCCCGTTGCCCGCGGCGATGCCGCGGTTGGTCGTGATGCTGAGGCCGACGGGCGCGCCGTTCATGCGGAAGACGCCCAGCACGTTGCCCACGCGGTCGGTCACGGCGATCGTCGCCGGCCGGTTGCGGGCCTGGGCTTCCAGCACGGCCTGGCTGATGATCTGCCCGACATCGACGGCGCTCAACGCCAGCGGCGGTATCTGGGTGACATTGCCCTGCGCGCGCGCCGAAACGGACATGACGAGGCCCGCGCCCAGTCCCGCCAGCGCGACGAGCGCCAGCCGACCAGCCCTGCAAAGCCCGCGATGCAATCCGGTCGGCACTGCCGGTCGTCCCCCTACTTCGCCCGTATCTCGAAGCTGCCGAACTTGATTCCGGCGGCGGTGCGATAGCCGATCGAAACGGTGATCGGCAGCGCGGCGGCCGCGAAATCCTCCTTCGCCAGCTTGAATTCCAGCAGACCGGACTTCGCGGTGAAGCCGGCGTCGCTCAAATCCTCCTCGCGCCCCGTCCACGGCAGCCAGTATCCCTGCCGGGTGCGCGCCAGAGTCTCGCCGCTGCGCGACGAGGCCGTCACGTAGGTCGCCAAGGGTTGGTCGCCGTTCAACTCGACGGCACGACGGATGTCCGTCGCCGCGCCGGGCTGGATCACGATCGGGGTCAGCGCGACGCCGCCCACGGCCAGCCTGTCGCCGGCCAGCGCGCCCGTCGCGGCAAAGCCCGGCAGGCACCCGAGCGCAAGACACGTCGCCGCCGCAGCGCCACGAAGCCGTGGCGCCAGGGCGAGGGACGCTTCGCGCGTCGTGGTGGCCTGCCGGTTAATCACCCCTAGCATCGTGCCCCAACATTGGCCGCTTGGCGCGACTCTATCTTGTTGTTTTTGCCTGCATTTGCCTGGATCAACCAACCCCACTCCAGGCAGCGGAAGTATAGGCATGCGACAAAAGGCGCGAAAAGCGATTCCCCGGCGCGCGGGGCGCCCTGGTAGCGGTTTTGCCTCGCTTGTGGCATTTCGGAAACAAGCCGCCCGGCGGAAATGCCGCCTGATCAGCTTGTCATTTCAATGAATTGCTACTTGCGCCCGAGGGAGCGGATGCCGCTGCGCGATTCCTTCAGCGAGCCGTCCAGCGCGACCCCGCCGGTGCGGTAGTGCCCGGGAACATTGGGCCCTTCGACCGTCTGCAATTCGGGGTGCATCGGCCCCTGAGTCGGGGTGTGGAAGTAGTGGCACGTGCCGCAGGTGCTGGGCAGGCGGTTGTTGGGCTGGACCCAGGAGATCGCCGCGTCGCCGACATGGCATTCGCGGCAGACCTGGACGCCCGGCAGCAGGATGTCGCTCGATTCGTCGGACCAGGCCGCGCCGACCACGTCCTCCGCCAGGCGGCGCGCCTGCTTGAGCCCGTCGACCGCCGGCAGCTTGCCGGTCGCCACATTGGCGGCCAGGTCGCGAGCCGGCCGCGCAAGCGCCGGCGACCACGGGGCCTGCTTCAAGATCTGCGCGGCGGACTTGAGCTTGCCCAGTTCGCCTTCGGCGGACGGCAGCGCGAGCACCGCGTCGGCGAAGGCCGGCAGCGCGTCCTTGACCCGCGCCTGCCATTTCGCCGGGTCGGTGACGTCCAGCCCGTGGCAGCGCTGGCAGGTCTCGGTGGCGTGCGCGGAATGACGGAACAGCCCCTTGGGCAGCCAGCGCTCGGCAACCTGCGGCTTGACCACGCCGTACTTCCGGTTCTCGCCGGTTCCGGCCTGGGTGACGACATGGCAGGTGCCGCACACCGCGCGCGAGGTGAACACGAACTGCGTCGCCTGCTGCGACTGCTGGTCGGCCCAGGCCAGCGCCTCGCGCTCCTGCGCCTTGGTGATGCGCGTGTTGCCGGGAATGCGGCGGACCACCTCGGGCGCGCTGGGATCGGGGAAGGCGCCGCGCAGCGCCGCGTCGGCGTAGAACTCGCGGATCATCTTGACCGCGGCCTCGGCGTTGCCGTGCGGCAGGCGGCGGCCGCGCGCGACCGGCTCGAAGGCCAGCTCGTGGCAGCGCGCGCAATGCACCTCCTGCGTCACCGGCGCCATCAGGTAGCCGCCGGGCGCCATGGCGTGGCACGAATCGCAGTCCAGCGGCTCCAGCCCGTCGGGGCCGCGGATGCCGCCGGGCCGCAGGTGCTTGTCGTGCGGGAAGGTCAGGCCCGAATTCTCGCGCGGCCGCGGCGTCGCGGCCAGGCTGATCCGCTCGAACCGGCCGGCCAGCGGATCGGCGATCACGGTCGGGCGGAATTCCGGATGGTCCTTCTGGAAGTCGCCCACCGCGAGCAGCGCCGAGGTGGGCGCGCGCTCGCGGAAGGCGCCATGGCAGTCCGAGCAGAGCTTCTGGTCGGTGCGCGTGATCGCGCGCGCGCCGTTGTGCTCCTTGTGGCACGATTCGCACAGCACGCCGGTCAGCTCGGCGAACTTGAACTTCTGCGGATCGGCGTGGTGCTGGATCGCCTCGTGGCAGGCGCCGCAGGCCTCGTCGCGCACCATCGTGAAAGGCATCTGGTGGCAGCGGTTGCACTGCTGGGCGATCGGCTTGTGGGCGTTGGATATCTCGCCCGAGTTCCACATCATGTCGGGCCGCCAGGCGAAGTTCTTGGTGGCGTCGGTATCGGGCTGGCGCGCCGGATTGAAGAACGCCGCCACCGGCCACACCAGGAACAGCGCCACCACGAGGATCGACAGTCCCCAGGACAGGCGCCGGCGGTTGAGCAGCGGCCCGCTGAGATCGAGCCGGCTGCGGGCGACCAGGCGTTCCAGGTCGTCGCCCATGGCGCGCGCCAGCTCGACCGTCACCGCGGCGGCATGGCCCGCCGGCGGCTCGACCAGCGTAACGTCGTAGGGGCCGACCCCGACGACGTCGCCGATCTTCAGGACCGACGTCCCGACGATCCGTCCGTTGACGGTGATATCGGCGCCGGCGATGCCCTCGGCGAACACGCCGTTGGCGCGCACCTCGATCGCGGCCTGGTAGAGCGACACGCGCGGATCGGGCAGGTAGGCCTCGTTGTCGGCGCTGCGGCCGAAGCGCGCGCGCGAACCTTCGAGGACCTGGTCGCGATGGACGACGCCGCCGCTCTTCTTTCGGGTAACGAAACGGACGAGGATGGACACGGTGGCGACCCTACCTACCAGTAGAAGAACACGGAAACGACATGCGCCGTCAGCGACGCCAGCAGGCCGAAGGTCAGCGGCACGTGCACGAACAGCCACACATCCATCATCGCCTTGAAGCCGAGATCGCGGCGCACGCGCTCCACAAGCTCGACCTTGCGCGCCAGCAGCGCGATCAGCGCGCGCCCCTTCTCGGCATCCGTCACCGGCAGCCCGAGCGACAGGTCGCCGACGCGCTTGAGCGCGGCCGTGGCGGGGCAGTTCGGATCGCGGCCCGAGAGCTGTCGGCGGGCGGGCCCGCCGAGCGCCAGCTTCTCCTGCGCCCTCATCACCTCGCCGTGGATGTCGTCGCCCAGGCCGGCGCTGATCTCGCGCGCCTTGACGTCCAGCTCGGCGATCTGGGTCAGCAATTCGCGCTGCGTGGCGCCGCGGCGGTTCTCGGTCATCAGCCGCGGATAGCGCAGATAGGCGAACACGCCGAACGCGCCGCTGGCGATGACCAGGATCATCAGCACGTAGGCCAGCGTGTGCACGTTCCAGCCGAACTGGAAGCCGGTGTGCAGCGTGGCGACCACGATCAGCCCCAGGCCGAGATAGACATGCGCCGACAGCCAGTCCTCGAGCAGCATCTTGCCCAGGCCGTAGCGCCGCTTGCGCACGCCGAACCACGCCAGCCAGATGATCAGCCCCAGCCCCAGCGTGCCGAGTGCATAGCCGAGAGCCGTGCCGCCGTTGGGCGGGCCCACCGTGGGCTGGTGCACGGCATAGACGATTGCCGTGACCGCGACCATCAGCGCGCTGAGCTTCAGGTACTTGAAGCCGCGAAAGGCCAGAATTGACTCATGCATCGCAGTTCACCCGCTTCCCGCTCGTCTTGCCCACGTGTTTCGCGCCGCCAGCCGCCGGCTACTGCGCCACGTTGTTGGTGAGCGAGAAGAATTGCTCGGGGCTGACCCGGATCGCCGCCCCGGTAGGGCACGACCTGACGCAGGCCGCGCCGCCGTCGATGTCCTTGCACATGTCGCACTTCACGGCGAGCTTCTTGCCCTGGTGCGAGTCATGCACCGCCTTCTTGTCCTCGCCGGGACCGTAGCCCAGGCCGAACAGCAGCCACGACAGCAGGCCCGGCTTGGCCGGCGCCTCGTAGCTCATGTGGATCACGCCGTAGGGGCAGTTGCGCTCGCAATTGCCGCAGCCGATGCAGGTCTGCTCGTCGATATAGACCTCGCCGTCCTTGGTCTTGTGCAGCGCGTCCGGCGGGCAGTCGGCCATGCAATGGGGATGCTCGCAATGCCGGCAGGAGGTCGGCACGTGGATCGACGCGTAGGTCGGCCCCGCCTCGCGATCCAGCCGCGAGATGCCGCCATGCGTCTCGGCGCAGGCCTTCTCGCAGTTGTCGCAGCGCACGCACAGCGATTCGTCGATCAGCAGCATGTCGGCGGCTTCCTTGCCGCCTTCCTGGACCAGGAACTGGATCAGGTTGCCGGTCTCGGGCCGGGCCGCCATGTCCTCGGTCTGGGTGATGATCGCGCCGATGCGCCGCTCGATGCGGTGGCGCAGGTCGGGAAGATGGTCGAGCAGCAGGCGGAAGCCGGCGCCGTCCAGCCACACCGTCTCGGTCTCGATCGCCGCCTTGACGGTGGCCGAGCGCGGCATATCGCGCACCAGCGCCATCTCGCCGACGTAGTGCCCGGCCGGCACGTAGCTCATGACGATCTCTTTGTCGCCGATGCGCCGCGACACGGTGCAGCTTCCGGTGCGGATCAGGAACACGCCGTCGCCCGGGTCGCCCTCCTTGAACAGCACCTCGTTGGACTTGAAGCTGCGCAGCTTGGCGGACCTGAGAATCGAGTCCATGTCGTCGCGCGACAGGCTGGGCGCCAGGTACGTGCGGATCTGGCGCTCCACAGCCGCGCGGTCGATCGTCTCGCGCACCTTGGGCAGCGACTTGATCAGCTTGATCATCTCGCGCCGCGCGGTCTCGATCAGCACGCAGGGCTTGCTGGCGATCACCGTGGCCGAGCGCCGCCGGCCCGAGATCAGGCCCATCTCGCCGAAGAAGCTGCCCGGCCCCAGCATCACGTCGTCGTCGCGATCCTCGCTGTCGACCTGGATCGCGACCTCGCCCTCGAACACCGTGAAGAAGGTGTTGGTGAACTCGTTGCGCTGGAACACCGTCTCGCCGGCCTGGGGCATGCGCACCTCGCTGCCCAGCAGCACCTCGCGCAACTGCAGGATGGTGAGGCCGGCGAAGACCGGGATCGTGGACTGGATCGCCACCAGCAGTTCATCGACCGTGTAGCGGTCGAGCAGCTTCTTGAACTTCTCCTCGAGCAGCGGTTCGTCGGCGGGCTTGACCCTGTTGCCCTGGATGAATTCGACGACCTCGTAGCCCTGGTTCATCGCCTGCTTGATGAGCGGGTAGCCCGCCAGCGCGCCGATGATGTAGAGGCCGGCCACGTTGGATTCGTAGGTTGGGCTGAGCTCGGGCAGCGCGGTCGGGTCCTTGCTGGGGAACTGGATGCCGCAGGCTTCGACGAAGGAGCGGGGCGCCAGCGCGCCGAGGCGCGCGATGATGCGGTCGCACACGACCTCGGCCTCGCCGTCGGCCGTCTTCAGCACGTGCTTCAGGCGGTCGCCGGCCGGCTCGAGCCGGACCGGGGCCGAGCTGTACATGCATTCCAGCAGGCCCTTCTCGATCGACTTGGTGATGAGGTCGAGGTTGCCCTGCTTGGCGCGCGCGAACTCGGCCGAGCGGTTGACGATGATCACCTTGTTCTGCTTGGCCAGCGCGACCGCGTTCTCGATCGCCGCGTCGCCGGCACCGACGACCATGATGGTCTCGTCGGCGTACTCGTCCGGATCGTCGAGCTGGTACTGGACCTTCGGATGGTTGTCCGAGCCGGGAATGCCGAGCTTGCGCAGGTTGCCCTGCAGGCCGATCGCCAGCACGACGTTCTCGGCCTGGATCTTCTCGCCGCCGGCGACGGTCAGCTCGAAGGCGCCCTTCTTGCCGGTGATCTTGGTGACTTCGGAATTGAACTTGACGTTGACCTTGAGTTCCGCGGTCTGGCGGTCCCAGGTGCCCAGGATGTCCTCGCGGATCCCGAGCTTGAAATCCATCGGGCTGCGCAACGGCAGAATGTCGGGCGTCGCCATCACCAGCTTGCCCTTCTGGTACTTGTAGATCGTGTCCGACAGGTGGTCGGTTTTTTCCAGAAGGATGTGCGAGATGCCGGCCTGCGCGGCGCGCCCGCCGGCGCTCATGCCGCCAGGACCCGAACCGACGATCGCGACTTTGTAAAGCTGCGTCATGCGTCTCCTGCCGCGCCGATTCACCCTATGTCGCGGTGCGAAATACTGTCAACAAATGCCGTCGGATCGGCGCGCCGCCGCCCTGCGCAGGGCTTAGACTGCCCCATTCTTGATTACCGCAGTGTTAACTCGGCCACCGATTCGTCACAGTCGCCGGTTGAGCGGCGCGGCTTCAGTCCAACCTTATGCGCAGGTTCTCGCGCGCGACGAAAGCGCCGGCCCACATTGCACGCGCTTCGGTTTCAACCTGGCTCATGAAGCGGTCGTCGTGCTCGGGATCGTGGTGCGAGATCGCGAGCGAGCGGACGCCGGCCGCGCGGCACAGCCGCACCCCTTCCTGCCAGGTCGAATGACCCCAGCCGACCCGGCCGGGAAACTCGGCGTCGGTATAGGTCGAATCATAGATCACCAGATCCGATCCCGCGATCAGCGACAGGACCTTGTCGTCGGGCTTGCCCGGCAGGTGCTCGGTATCGGTGATCAGGCAGACCGACCGGCCCGCGTGTTCGATCCGATAGCCGGTCGCGCCGTCGGGATGGTTCAGCGGCGTGGTGCGGATGACGACGTCGGGCGCCAGGTTGAAGGTCGTGCCCGCCTCGAAATCCTCGAACTCGAGCTTCGCGTGCATGGCGTCGAGCGGCACCGGGAAGAAGGGATGCGACATCTGCCCGCCCATCACTTGGCGCAGGCCGCCATGCGGCAGCGACGCGCCGGCCATCAGGCGGAACGTGCGCCCGGCGTGAAAGGCCGGCGAGAAGAACGGAAAGCCGTTTATGTGGTCCCAGTGGGTGTGCGTCATTAGGATGGTGGCGTCGGCGACGCCCTTGCGCAGCAGCCAGTGGCCCAGGTTGCGGATGCCGGTGCCCGCGTCGAGAATGATGGTGCGCCCGCCGGCCGAAACCTCGATGCAGGTGGTGTTGCCGCCGAAGGCGACATGGTTGACGCTTGGGCAGGCGATGCTCCCTCGCACCCCCCAGAACTTGACCTTGAAGCTCATGCGCGGCCTTTCCGCAGCCCCTGCCCTTTGCCGGCACTATACACAATTGCGAAACACAAGCGCGTGATCGCCGTCACTCGGCAGGGAAGCCGGCCCCGGGCCCTAGATCGGCACCGCGAGGTTGCCCAGGCGTTTGGTGAGCTTCAGGTTTTCGCCGTAGTCCACCGGTACGGCCACCAGCGCCGGACCCTTCTGGCGGAAGGCCTCCTCCAGCACCGGCTTCAGTTCGCCCGGCGCGCCGACGCGCCGGCCCCAGGCGCCGAAGGAGCGCGCCAGAAGCTCGAAATCGGGGTTCTTGAAGGCCAGTTCGGAATGCCGGCCCTTGAAATGGTTCTGCTGCTTCCACTTGATCAGGCCGTATTCGCCGTCGTCCCAGACCATGACCACGATATTGAGATTGAGACGCACGGCGGTCTCGAGGTCCTGCACGTTCATCAGGAACCCGGCGTCGCCGCAGATCGCCAGCACCCGGCGGTCGGGAAAGGCGATCTTGGCGCCGATCGCGCCGGGCAGCGCGAATCCCATCGAGCAGAAACCGTTGGAGATGAGGCAGGTGTTTGGCTGCTCGCACTGATAGTAGCGCGAGACCCACATCTTGTGGGCGCCGACATCCGACAGCAGGATGTCCGCCGGGCCCAGCGCCTGGCGCACGTCCCACAGGATGCGCTGCGGCTTGACCGGGAAGCCCTTGTCGTCCTTCTCGCTGCTGAACTCGTCCAGCATCGCCTGGCGCAGCTTGCCCCGCTTTTCGATGTCGTGCAGCGGCAGCTTGTCGCCGCGCTTCTGGTTGAGGGCCTCATTGATCTGCCACAGCGCGTCGGCGATGTCGCCGACCACATCGACCGTCACGGGATAGTGCTCGTCGACCTCGGCGGGCGTGAAGTCGATATGCACGATCTTCTTCCCGCCGCCCTTGTTCCACAGCACCGGCGAATACTCGACCAGGTCGTAGCCCACCGCGATCACCACGTCGCATTCGTCGAGCGCCAGGTTCACGTAGTCGCGCGCCTGCAGGCCGATGGTGAACAGGCAGTGCGGATCGCTCATCGCGACCGCCCCCTTGCCCATGAAGGTGTTGGCGACGCCGATGCCGGTCTTGCGCGCGAAGCGGCGGAGCTGGCGGGCGGCGCGCTTGCGCACCGCGCCGTTGCCGGCGATCACCATCGGGTTCTTGGCCTTGAGGATCACCTCGACCGCCTCGGCCACCGCCTTGTGGTCGGCGGCGGGACGGCGCGTGCGCGCGCTCGGCATCGGCTTGCCCTTGACCTCGGCCTCGGCCAGATCCTCGGGCAGTTCGATCAATACCGCGCCCGGCTTTTCCGCTTCGGCCAGCTTGAACGCCTTGCGCACGATCTCCGGGATGTTCTCGGGATGGAAGACGGACTGCGCCCATTTGGTGACCGGGCGGAACATGCCGATCACGTCCATCGCCTGGTGGCTTTCCTTGTGCATCCGGCGCGTGTCGGCTTGGCCGGTGATGCACACCAGCGGCGCGCGGTCCATGTTGGCGTCGGCGACGCCGGTGATCAGGTTGGTGGCGCCGGGGCCAAGCGTGCCGAGGCACACCCCCGACTTGCCGGTCAGCCTGCCATAGGCATCGGCGATGAACGCGGCCGCCTGCTCGTGCCGGCACAGGACGAACTTGATCTTGCTGTCGAGGAGCGAAATCATCACGTCGGCATTCTCTTCGCCCGGCAGGCCGAAGATATGGGTGACCCCCTCGGCTTCAAGGCAGCGAACGAACAGATCCGACGCTTTCATTAATTCCCCCTTCCCCGGCCATCCTGAGCGGGGCCAGTATCCGTGGCAGGCGCTATCAGCGTCAACCAAGGCCGTGCGGGCCGGGCCTCATTATGGAGAGTGGACATGACGGACGAACGCAGCGAGACGGCCCGACTGGAAGAACGCCTGCGGCGATTGGAGCGGACGAACCGTCTGTTGGGCGCCGGTGTGGCGGCGGCCCTGCTGGCGATGGCCGGCGCCTGGTCGACGGGGGCGGTCAAGGCCGCGGGCGAGGAGGTTGCCACCAGCCGGCTGGTGCTGACCGATTCGGCCGGCGGCACGCGCGCCATCATGTCGGTCGTCGAGGGCTTCGGGCCCTCGCTGGTGCTCTACGGCGAGAACGGCAAGGCCGGCGCGGCGCTGGCCTTGCCGCCCGAGGGCCCCACCCTGGCGCTCTACGACCGCAACGGCCAGTTGCGCACGCGCATCGCCGCCATCGAGGGCACGGGGCCGAGCCTGGTGCTGAACGATTCCAAGCGCAAGCCGCGCGTGCAGCTGTCGCTGGTCGGCGAGGTGCCGGCCCTGGTGCTGCTGAACGAGGCCGGCCAGCCGACCTGGAAGACGCCCTGACGCCGCGGCCGCCCGCCGCCGGCGACGAGGTCGAGATCGCGATCGCCGCGCTGGGCGTGCGCGGCGACGGCATCGCGCGCATCAGCGGCGTCGCGATCTACGTGCCGTTCACCGCACCGGGCGATCGTCTGCGCGTTCGGCTGGCCGAGCGTCGCGGCGACGGGTTCGCGGCCGAGGCGGTCGCGTGGCTCGCGCGCAGCGCCGACCGGCGCGAACCGCCCTGCCCCGCCTTCGGCGCCTGCGGGGGCTGCGCCTGGCAGCACCTGGGCGGCGAAATCTATGCGCGGGTGAAGCGCGACCTGCTGATCGAGGCTCTCGGCCGCCAGCGCCTGCGACCGGAGGCCGACTTTCCCGTCGAACCGGCGCGGATCAGCCCGCCCGGCGACCGCCGGCGCGTGCGATTCGCCGGCAGACGCGATGGGCAGGGCGTCGTGATCGGTCTGCGTGAGCGCGCCGGCCATGCGATCGTCGACCTGTCGCAGTGCCCGGTCGCGGCGCCGACGATCCAGGCCCTGCTGGCGCCTTGCCGCGCCGTGGCGGCAACGCTCGACGTGCTGCGCCCGGCTCGCCGGCCGGCCGCGTTCCAGGTCGCCGCTACGCTAACCGACGGCGGCCTCGACGTGACCTGGACCCTGCCGGTGGTGCCCGGACTGCCGGACCGCGAACGCCTGGCGCGGTTCGCCGATGACCGTGACCTCGCGCGGGTTGGTTGGAGGCTTGCGGCCGACGAGTCGCGAGCCGGACCGGCCGAGCCGATCGCGGCGCGGCGGGCGGCGCAGGTCACCTTCGGCGCGACGCCGGTCGACCTGCCGCCCGACGCCTTCCTGCAGGCCGGCAGGGCCGGCGAGGCAGCGATCCGCGACGCCGTGCTCGACGCCGTCAAGCAAGCCCCCAAGGGGCCGGTCGCCGACCTGTTCGCGGGCTGCGGAACGCTGAGCCTGCCGCTGGCGGCGAGCCGCGCCGTGCACGCGGTCGACGGCGACAGCGCGGCGATCGCCGTCCTTGGCGCGGCCGCGCGCCGCGCCGCCCTCGGCCGCGTTTCGACCGAGCTGCGCGACCTGATGCGCCGGCCCTTGCTGGCGAGCGAACTGGCGCGCTTTGCCGCGGTGGTGTTCGACCCGCCCAGCGCCGGCGCGCAGGCCCAGGCGCAAGAGATCGCGCGGTCGAAGCTCCGCACGGCCGTCGCGGTCAGCTGCGAGCCCGCGACGCTCGCGCGCGATCTGCGCCTGCTGGTCGACGGCGGCTACGCGATCGAGCGCGTGGTGCCGATCGACCAGTTCCTGTGGTCGCCGCGCGTGGAAGCGGTGGCCGTGCTGCGCCGCTGAAGCTTCTACTTGTTGGCGAAGCCGACGCAGACTTGGCGCTGCTCGCCCATGCCGGCGACGCCCAGGGTGACCACGTCGCCCGGCTTCAGCCAGATCGGGTTGGGCTTTTTGCCCATGCCGACGCCCGGGGGCGTGCCGGTGATGATCACGTCACCTGGCTCCAGCGTGATGAAGTCGCTGATGTAGCTGACGATGGTCGCGACGTCGAAAATCATCGTCTTGGTGTTGCCGTGCTGCATCCGCTGGCCGTTCACGTCGCACCAGAGCTCGAGCGCCTGCGGGTCCTTCACCTCGTCGGCGGTCAGCACGTAGGGTCCCATCGGCGCGAAGCCGTCGCAGAACTTGCCCTTGGTCCACTGGCTGCCGCCGCGGTCGATCTGGAAGGCGCGCTCGGACACGTCGTTGCAGATCGTGTAGCCCGCGACATGGCTCAGCGCCCGTTCCTTGGACACGTAGCGGGCGCGCTTGCCGATCACCACGGCCAGCTCGACCTCCCAGTCCATCTTGGTGGCGCCGCGGGGGAACTGGATCTTGTCGTTGGGGCCGGCATAGGTATTGGCGGTCTTGAGGAACAGCACCGGCTCCTTGGGCACCGGCA
The DNA here is from genome assembly GCA_020846275.1 of Alphaproteobacteria bacterium. GTDB lineage: Bacteria > Pseudomonadota > Alphaproteobacteria > JAEULC01 > JAEULC01 > JAEULC01. The sequence continues at coordinate 18,815 of JADLEG010000013.1, read as the reverse complement.
CGCCGGCCTCGGCGGCATGGTCGGCATAGTTGAGCCCGACGCAGACCAGCTTGCCGATCGGGTTGACCGGCGCGCCCAGCCGCGGTTTGCCCGCCACCTTCTTGAGCTTCTCGGGCTTCAGCGCCTTGAGCTTGCGGAGCCCCGCCGGCGAGAGCGCGTCGCCGTCGATGTCCTTGACCACCCGCGACAGGTCGCGGATCGCGCCGGTCGCATCCATCAGCCCCGGCTTCTCGCGGCCCTTCGGGCCGTAACGCAGCAGCTTCATCGTGTTCCCCCACGGATTGATCGGTTCGGCGGCTCGGCCCCGGTCTGGGAGCGCGGCGCGGTCGGGCAGGACATTAGCGTTGCGCTTCGCCGCCCGGCAAGGCCGTATCGCCATTATTCTGCCATCCCGCGGACCACATGCTAGGCTGGAAATGCCAACGATCGCGATTCCTACAATGATCCGACGCCCGATCCTGATTGTTGCCGCGCTGGGCGCCGCGCTTCTGCTGTTCGCGGCCGGGGATTTGCGCGCCCAGACCACCGAGTCCGACCAGCGCCTTGGCGGCGAGCAGCGCCTGTTCAGCCAGATGGCGGCGGACTGGCTGGCGCGGCTCGACCGCCTGACGCTGGCCATCGCCCGGCCCGGCATGACCTCAGCCGAGGCGCGCAACTACCGCGATGACCTGGGCAAGTTGCGCGACGCGGCCTTGGCGCAGAAGCAGATCAACGATGCCCAGGCCCAATCGGTGCGCGCGCTGCTCGACGTGCTGGGTCCGCCGCCGGCCGCCGACGCGCCGCCCGAGCCCGCCGGAGTGGCCTCGCAGCGCAAGGAACTGGGCGACCAGGTCGCCACCTACGAAGGCCGCGGCCGGCAGGCCGAGCTCGGCGTGCGCCGCGCCGACAACCTGCTGGCCCAGCTTTCCACCGCCGAACACACCGCCTTTGCCGAGCGGCTGATGCAGGTGGGGCCGGTGCCGGTCCTGCCCTCGGTGCTGTGGGACGCGGCGATCGACCTGCGGGACGCGCTGGTAAGCGGCATGAGCCAGGCGATCGAACAATTGCACGCGATGCGCCGCGATGGGCGATGGGTCCGCGCGATCGTGGCGCTGCTGATCATGTCGGTCGTGGGCTGGGTGGTCGCCGGCCCCATCCGGCGGACGATCGTGCGCTATTTCGGTCGCGACCCCGCGATCGCCACGCCCAGCTATGCCCGGCGCCTGACCGCCGCCCTGGCCGAGGGCATCGCCGTGGGGCTGCTGCCGGCCCTCTTGATCCTGATCTTCCTGTGGCACGCCAACACGCGCGGCGTACTGACCGGGCGCGCGCTGGAGATCGTGACCGGTGCCGGGCTCGCCGGCGCCTGCACCTTGATGGCGGCGGCGATCATCACCGCCGCCCTGGCGCCGCACGCGCCGGCCTGGCGCCTGATCCGCATCGACGACGCGCAGGCGCGCGCGCTCAGCCGGCGTCTGCTGCTGCTGGTGGCCCTGTTCGCGCTCGACATCGCGCTCGACCTGATGGCATCGACCCTGGGCGTCGCGGAAGCGCTCGGCGCCGTCTACGGCCTCGTCTCCAATTCCGCCATCGCGCTGATGCTGTTCTCGGTCGCGCAGCCCCGGCTATGGCGGCCGGCGACGAGCGGCGCGGAATCCGCCGAAGCCGCGGCGGTCGAGGGCGAACCGGACCACGCGCCGCAGCCCACGACGGCCAATGCGATGCGGTGGCTCCGGTTCCGGCTCGGCGCCTCGGTGCTGATGCTGATGGTGCCGGTCTCGGCGCTGGCGGGCTACGGCGCCTTCGCCGACTTCCTTGTTACCGGCCTGGTGTGGACGGCGCTTCTGATCGTGACCTATATCGCGCTGCGCGCGCTGGCGCGCGACGTGATGACGATCGCGCTCGACGCCGGCACGCGGCCGGGCAACTGGGCGCGCCAGGCGCTGCTGCTGGACGACAGCCAGGCCGAGCGGCTGCGCGCCTGGATGCAGATCCTGGTGGACGCCACCTGCGGTTTCGTCGGCCTGGTCGTCCTGGTGACGATCTGGGGCGTCAACCTGGACGACCTGCTGACCTGGATGCGGCGCATCCTGACCGGGGTCAACATCGGCCGCTACACCATCGCGCCCGGCAACGTGCTCGTCGGGATCATCGTCTTCTTCCTGATGCTGCTGGCGACCCGCCTGGTCCAGCGCTTCCTGTCCGAGCGCGTCATGCCGCAGACCCGGCTGGACCGCGGCGCGCAGGATTCGATCCGCGCCAGCGTCGGCTACCTGGGCTTCACCGTGGCGCTCCTGGTCGGCGTGTCGGCGATGGGGATCGACCTCAGCAGCGTGGCGCTTGTGGCCGGCGCGCTGGGCGTCGGCATCGGCTTCGGCCTGCAGACCATTGTCAACAACTTCGTCTCTGGCCTGATCATGCTGGCCGAACGGCCGGTCAAGGTAGGCGACGTGATCAAGGTCGGCGACCAGACCGGCCAGGTCCGCGCGATCAACGTGCGCGCGACCGAGGTCGAGACCGGCGAAGGCGCCACCGTCATCGTCCCCAACTCGGTCATCATCTCGGCGCCGGTGATCAACCTGACGCACAAGAACGGCACCTCGCGCGTCGACATCAAGCTGGGCGTCGTCTACGGATCCAACGTGACCAGGGTCGGCGAAGTGCTGATGGCCTGCGCCCGCGCCAACAAGCTGGTGCTGTCGCTGCCGCAGCCGATGGTCGTGTTCGTCAATTTCGGCGCGTCGTCGCTGGAATTCGAACTCAGGGTGTTCGTCGCCGAGCTGGCGCATATCGTCCCGGCCGGCAACGAACTGCGCTTCGCCATCGACAAGGCGTTCGGCGAGCAGGGCATCGAATTCGCCTATAACCGCATGGACGTGATGCTGGTAAACCCGCCGGCAGCGCTGCCCGGGCGCGCCTGAGGCCGGACGCCGCGGCTTGCTTGTGGCGGCGCGGCCGACCGGCTATACACCCGGCGCCGCACACGCGGTGCCAAACTCGACCCAAGGCCGGAATGACGCAATCCGCAGATACCGCCGGGCGCCAGCTCGCCGTCGTGGTGGTCGGCCATGTCGACCACGGCAAGTCGACGCTGGTCGGCCGCCTGTTCTACGACACCGGCATGCTCCCCGAAGGCCGCGCCGAGGCGATCCGCGCGATGTGCGAACGGCGCGGCATGCCGTTCGAATGGGCGTTCCTGATGGATGCGTTCAAGGCCGAGCGCGACCAGGGCATCACCATCGACACGGCGCAGATCTGGTTCAAGACAGCCAAGCGCGACTACGTGCTGATCGACGCGCCGGGGCACCGCGAGTTCCTGCGCAACATGATCACCGGCGCGTCGGCGGCCGACGCCGCCGTGCTGCTGATCGACGCGGCGCAGGGCGTGCGCCAGCAATCGCGCCATCACGGCTACCTGCTGCACCTCCTGGGCGTCGAGCAGGTCGCGGTGGTCGTCAACAAGATGGACACGGTGGACTACGCCGAGGCCCGGTTCGCGGAGATCCGCGCGACCTACAGCGCCTACCTGGCGTCGCTGGGGATCAAGCCCTCGGCCTTCATCCCCGTTGTGGCGCGCGACGGCGACAACCTGGTCGAGCGCTCGGCCCGCATGGGCTGGTACGGCGGACCCACGATCGTCGAGGCGATGGACGCCTTCCGCGCCGCGGCGCCCGACCTCGAGCAGCCGCTGCGGCTGCCACTGCAGGACGTCTACAAGTTCGACGAGCGCCGCATCCTGGTGGGCCGGATCGAAAGCGGCCGGCTCGCCGTGGGCGACACGCTGCTGTTCTCGCCCAGCAACAAGACCGCGCGCGTCGCTTCGATCGAGGCCTGGAACGTGCCCGCGCCGCCCGCCCGCGCCGAGGCCGGCCGGTCCGTCGGCATCACGCTGGACGACCAGCTTTTCGTCGAGCGCGGCGAGATGGCGAGCCATGTCGAGGCGCCGCCGATCGAAACCACCGTGTTCCGCGCCCGGCTGTTCTGGATGTCGCCGGAAAAGCTGGCGGCGGGCCAGGAGGTGACGGTGCGCATCGCCACCCGCGAGGTCAAGGCCGTGGTGCAGGCGATCGAGCGCGTGGTCGACACCGAGACGCTGGAGGAACGCGCGGGCGACGCGGTGCCGCGCGACGGCATCGCCGACGTGGTGCTGCGCGCCCGGCAGCTCGTGGCGCTCGACGAATACCGCCGGCTGAAGCGCACCGGCCGCTGCGTGATCGTCGACCGCATGGGCATCGCCGGCGGCGGGCTGATCGGCATGGAAGGCTATCCCGACCAGCGGCTCCTGGTGACGCCGCGCGCGAGCAACCTGACCGGCGTCGAGCATGGCGTGACCAAGCAGGCGCGTGCGGCGCGCAACGGGCATGTGGGCGGCGTTCTGTGGTTCACCGGCCTGTCCGGCTCGGGCAAGTCGACCCTGGCGATGGAGGTCGAGCGGCGGCTGTTCGAGATGGGCTACCAGGTCTACGTGCTGGACGGCGACAACGTGCGCCGCGGCGTCAATGCCAACCTGGGCTTCTCGCCCGAGGACCGCGCCGAGAACATAAGGCGCGTGGGCGAGCTGGCGGCGCTGTTCGCGGACGCCGGCACGATCGCCATCGCCGCCTTCATCTCGCCCTACCGCGCCGATCGCGAGCGCGCCCGCGCCGCCGCGCGCGACACGTCCTTCCACGAGATCTTCATCAAGGCCGAGCTCGCGGTGTGCGAGGGACGCGACCCCAAGGGCCTCTACAAGAAGGCGCGCGCGGGCCAGATCGCCGAGTTCACCGGCATCTCCGCGCCCTACGAGGAACCCGAGCGGCCGGAACTGGTGGTGGACACCGGCCGCGCCGCGGTCGCCGCCTGCGCCGAGGCGATCGTCGCCTACGTGGCGCGGAATTTCGCGCTGAAGAGCTAGTCCCCGATCAGCACGAAGCCCGCCCAGAACACGGGATGCGCGATGTCGCGCTGGGCGAGCAGCTTGAGCTGGGCGCGCCGCGCAGCCTCGGCGCGGGTGAGCTTCGGGTCTGCCACGAGCTGCGTGAAAATGCCCGTGGTCAGCTCGGTGGTCTGCTCGGACGGCACCGGGAAGGACGCGGCATAGAGCGAGCGCGCGCCGGCGTAGAAGAAGGCGCGTGTAAGGCCCGACAGGCTCTCGCCGCCCAGCTTGCCGTCCGGCGCCGCCGTGTTGCAGGCCGACAGGATCACGAAATCGGCGTTGAGCTTGAGCTTGGCGATCTCGCTGGCGTCGAGCAGGCCGTTGTTGTCGTCGGTGGCCCGGGCCGGCGGCGTCAGCGCCAGCGCCGGCTCGATGTCGCAGGGCAGGTCGCCCGGCAGCAGCCCGTGCGTGGCGAAGGCCAGCACGCGATAGTTCTCGAGCTTCGCCGCGCGCACGCTCGGCTCGTTCGCGGCATCGCCCAGGATCACGCTGGACGCCGGCGCCTTCAACGCGCGCGCCATGGCGCCGAGCTCGGCCGCCGTCTCGGGTAGCGGCTCCAACAGGCGCACAAGCCGCGCGACGCTCTCGCCCTTGTCGCGGCAGGTGACGCCAAGCTCCAGCCGCGCGCTCAGATCGCCGGGCTTGCCGGCGAAGCTGGGCGCGCCGAAGCCGAGGAAGGGCTGCGGCGCCGGCCGGCCCCGCGCGGCGGCACGCAGCGCGCGGAACCCCTCGATCGACGGCACCATGCTGACGGCGAACTTGCGCACCAGCCACGCGGCATCCGCGTAGCGCTTGGGCGTCGGCGGCTCGCTCACCAGCATCGCCGGCGGCAAGGCCAGCATCGCGCCGGCAGGTGCCAGGATCAGGTGCTTCACGCCCACCAGGTCGGCGTCGAGCGGCTGGATCAGCGCGCGGTAGAGCTTGTGCGACAGCTCGAGGTCGAAATCGACCTCGCCGCGCGAGAAATCCACGCCCTGGCGCAGCTCGCGCACAACCGTGTCAAGCGCGTTGCGCGACAGGCCGACCGCATGCGCCTTCACGCGCCCGTCGCGCAGCAGGAAGACGATAGTGCCCTGGTCCGACGTCATCATCGACATCAGCGCCTCGCCCGGCGCCAGCAGCTTGGCGATGGCGGCGACGCTGGCGGGCTCGGGCGACTGCAGCTCGGCATAGGCGGGGAATTCGCGCTTCAGCCGCTGGTCCAGCCGTTCGATCGCGGCCGTCTCCTCGACGATGCGCCGCTTGGTTTCGCCTTCCGCCACGGCGCTGCGCTGCTCGATCGACTTGGACATCTCGCCAGCCAGTTCCTCGCGCAGATCGTCCATGCGGGCATAGGCGTCCTGCAGCTCGCGCGCGAGGGCGGCGAGCTCGGGCGTCGCCGCCGCCAGGCGCACCGCCATCTGGCCGATCGCCTGCGCGGTGGCCCCGCCGCGCGGCGCCTGCGAGGCACGAAAGGCTTCGTCGGCCAGGGCCTGCTCCTCGGCCGGGTTGGCCCGGCCCTGGCGCAGCGCGGCCAGCACGTAGGAGGCGAAGTCGTTGCTGTCGGCCTCGGCCCGCGCGCGACGGTCGCGCAGCACGGTCGTCGCCATGCGCCGCCAGGCGGCGAGCGCCGTGTCGGGGCTGCCCGCCGCCTGCTCGATCTCCGCCGCCTGGGCGAAGGCGCGCGCCAGCGGCCGCGACGGGCCGAACAGGATTTCGCGCAGGCCAATGAGCTGGGTGTTGAGCCGGCGCGCATCGCTGAAGCGGTTGGCGCGCTTGGCCACTTCGGCTTGCAGCTCGATCGACTCGGCCACCCACCAGTTCACGCTGCCATAGGCGGCGCCGAAGTTCAGCCGCGCCTCCTGGACGGTGCGGTCGGCGCGCGGCAGGTCGCCGATCTTCATCGCCAGCCCGGCCTCGGCGTAGAGGCTGTGCGCCAGCGCATCGCGCGCGTCGCGCCGCTCGCGGCGGATCTTGGTCGACTGCGCCACCAGTTCGAGGGCCTGCGGCAGGCGGCCCTGCAGCTCTTGCAAGAAGCCGCGATAGACCAGCAGCCGCGGATAGTGGTCGGGATCGGACGACCGCCTGGTCAAGGGCTCGGCGCGGGCGAACAGCTTGTCGGCCTCCTCGAACCGCGACTGGTTGCCCACATTGAGCGCGAGATGCGCCAGGGAATCGCCGAGCGCCGGGTTCTGCGCGCCCATCACGCGCTCCTGCGCGTCCAGCACCTGGCGCCAGGCGTCCTCGGCGCGGGCGTATTCGCGCAGGCTGTTATAGCCGTTGGCCAGCTCGCGCAGCTTGTCCACCTTGCCGACGTCGAGCATGCCGATCAGCGCCAGCGACCCGCCGACCTGCTGCTCCAGTTCCGCGATGCGCCGGCGCACGTCGCCGCTGTCGCCGGCAGGGGGCGCGGCGGCCGGCGCGCCGCCGCCAACACGCTCCATCGCGACCCGCTGGGCAAGATCGAGCGCGGTCATGTGGCCCGAGGCGAACACCGTCGTGCGGTCGCGCCGCGCCGCCAGCACGAAGCGCGGCCAGCCGTCGCCGGCCGCGCAGCTGCGCATCGCCGCCTCGATGCCCGACGCCAGGCGAAGCTGGCGCACCGAACCGGCGCAGGCGAGGCCCCCCGCCAGCGCTCGGATATTTGCCTCGTCCTCCAGCAGGTCCTTCGGGTCCTTGCGCGATTCGACCGTGCTGATATCGGCCGCGGGCGTCGCCACCCCGCCGCAGAAGATGCCCTGGCGGTTGCCGCCGCCGGCCAGCACGCAATCCTCGCCGCTGAGGTTGCGCCCCAGCGGACGCGGCTGGCTGGCGGTCTGGCCCGCGGGCGCGCCGGTCTGCGCGCCGGCAAGGCCCGGCGCCAGGGCGATCAGCGCCGCGATCGCGAACGCCTGCGAAATCCTGCTCATTTGCCGGCCTCCTGCGCGCGCAATTGCAGCATGGGGTAGTCCGCATAGTTCAGTTCCATGCGGATGTGGTCGGCCCGGTTGCAGCGCAGATAGACCGCGCGGTTGCCCTGGTCGATCTGCACCATCACCTCGCGGTCGTTCTGCGCGGCGACCTGCGGCAGGCCGTAGCGCCCGAGGAAACCTTGCACCGCGTTCAGGTGCGTCACGCATTCCGGCATCGAGGAGAAATCGACCGATCGCGCCACGATGCCGGCCACCAGCCGCGAGCGCGGCGTCACCACCGCATAGTAGTCGCGGAAGAGGTAGAGCGGGTAGGAAGGCTGGAACCGCTGCGCCTCGACATTGCCGGCCAGCATCACCGTGCCCTGCGCCATGCGCTGGTCGAAGGGCTGGCCGAGCGCGATGCCGAAATCGCCGTAGATCGCCTCCTGTGCGGCCGCCGGAACCGTGCCCGGCGCCGAAGCGGCCAACAGCAATAGCACGCACCCGGCAAGGCGCCGCATCATCGCCGCGCCGCCCCGGCCCAGTCGAGCATGGCTTGCAACAGCCCGCGCAGCACCTCCTGCACGCGCATGGCCTGCTCGGGGCGCCAAGCCCAGGGCGGCGATTCCTCCATATAGGCCGACAGCGCCATCTCGAGCTGCGCGGCGTGGCAGCCTTCGGCCGGGCGGCCGTAGTGCCGCGTTATGAAGCCGCCCTTGAACCGCCCGTCGACGACATGGCTGAAATCGTTGCGGCCGCGCAACACGTCGCCCAGCGTCTCGATCAGCCGCGGATCGGCGCTGCTGCCCGAGCCCGTGCCGAGGTTCAGGTCGGGCAGCCGGCCCTCGAAGAAGCGCGGCACGCGGCTGAGGATGGAATGGGCGTCGAACAGCAACGCCACGCCGAAGCGGCGCTTGAGACGCCTGAGCTCGGCGTCCAGCACGTCGTGATACGGTCGCCAGTAGCGATCGACCCGCCGCGCCACCGCGCCGGCGTCCGGGGCCTTTCCATCCTTGTAGATCGGCGCGCGGTCGAAGCGCGCGGTCGGGCAGACCTCGGTATTGTCGGCGCCGGGATAGAGCGGCTTGCCGGCCGGATCGCGATTGAGATCGACGACGTAGCGGGAATAGTTCGCCATCAGCATGCCCGCGCCCATCTCGCGCGCGAAGCCGTAGAGCCGGTCCATGTGCCAGTCTGTATCCGGCACTTCCAGCGCCTCGGGCGTCATGCTTTCGGCGATGGTCGCCGGGATATGCGTGCCGACATGCGGCGCGCTGATCAGCAGCGGCGTCTCGCCCGGCGTGAACAGGAAGTCCGGCATCATGCCCGAACCGGCCATCAGGCGGCCTCCGCCATCGCCACCTCTTCGCCGCGGCGCACGACGCCGATGCAGGGATTGCCGCCCAGCCAATAGGCGAGCTCGGCGGGACGTCCGATGCGCCACAGCGCCAAGTCGGCGCGCTTGCCGACTTCCAGCGTGCCGCGGTCGCCCATCCCCAGCGCGCGCGCCGCGTTGCGCGTCACGCCCGCCAGCGCCTCGGCCGGGGTCAGGCGGAACAGCGTGCAGGCCATGTTCAGCATCAGCAGCAGCGAGAGCGCGGGCGACGAGCCGGGGTTGCAGTCGCTGGCGATGGCGATCGGCACGCCGTGCTGGCGCAGCGCCGCGATCGGCGGCAGCTTGGTCTCGCGCAGCACGAAGAAGGCGCCCGGCAGCAGCACCGCCACCGTGCCGGCCCGCCCCATCGCGGCGGCCCCGGCCTCGGACGTGTATTCCAGGTGCTCGGCCGACAGCGCCTTGTGACGCGCCGCGAGCGCGGCCCCGCCGAGGTCGGAAAGCTGGTCGGCATGCAGCTTGACCGGGATGCCGGCACGGGCGGAGGCGGCGAAGACCCGCTCGGTCTCGGCCGGGGTGAAGGCGATCTTCTCGCAGAACGCGTCGGTCGCGTCGGCCAGCTTGTCGGCGGCGATGCGCGGCATCATCTCGTCGCAGACGAGGTCGACATAGGCGCCCTGGCGGCCCTCGTATTCCGGCGGCAGGGCGTGCGCGCCAAGGAAGGTCGTCGCGACGTCCACCGGCATTTCGCGGCCCAGCCGGCGCGCGACGCGCAGCATCTTCATTTCGTTGGCGGTATCCAGCCCGTAGCCGGACTTTATCTCGACCGTGGTAACGCCTTCGCCCAGCAGCCGGCGCAGGCGCGGCACGGCGGCGGCGAACAGCCCGTCCTCGCCCACGGCGCGGGTGGCGGCCACGGTCGAGCGGATGCCCCCGCCGGCGCGCGCGATCTCCTCGTAGCTGGCGCCGCCCAACCGCAGCTCGAACTCGCCGGCGCGGTCGCCGCCGAACACCAGGTGGGTGTGGCAGTCGATCAGCCCGGGGGTGATCCAGGTGCCGCCGCAGTCATGGACGTGGCGGGTCGAGCGGGCTTCCTCGGCCGGCAGCTCGGCGCGCGGCCCGATCCAGGCGATCTTGCCGTTCGCCACGGCGATGGCGGCGTCGGGAATGCCCCCATAGGCATCCGCGCCCGCCCCCGGCGCCATGGTCGCCGCCGACACGTTGACCCAAAGCGAATCCCAACGCACCATCGCCCTCCGTTCCGCTTCCGCCGCCATCGGCCCGATTTCGCCGGATCGGCGGATTCTTCCATCCCCGGGACCCGGCCGCAAATGAATACGCTCAACCTCGCCAGCGCCTTGTTGCCCAGCGGCTGGGCACGGAACGTCCGGCTGGAGCTCGACGCCAGCGGCAATATCGCGGCCGTCACGGCCGACGGCCGCACCAACGGCGCCTTGCGGATCGACGGCGCGGTTCTGCCCGGCATGCCGAACCTGCATAGCCATGCCTTCCAGCGCGCCATGGCCGGCCTAACCGAGACCGCGGGGGGCGGCGCCGGCGGCGGGAGCGGCGGCGAGGACAGTTTCTGGAGCTGGCGCGAGGTGATGTACCGGTTCGTCGCCCGCCTGACACCCGACGATCTCCACGCCATCGCGCGGCAGCTCTACTGCGAGATGCTGGAAGCGGGCTTCACCGCCGTGGCCGAGTTCCACTACCTGCACCACGATCCGGACGGCCAGCCCTATGCCGACCGCGCCGAAATGTCGCGGGCGGTGATCCGCGCGGCGCAGGAGACGGGGATCGGGCTGACTTTGCTGCCGGTGCTCTATGTCGCCGGCGGCTTTGGCGGCAAGCCTGCGGGCGAGGGACAGCGCCGCTTCCTGAATTCCGTGGACGACTACCTGCGCCTGGTCGAAACGCTGGCCGGCGCCCATCGCGAGGATCCGCAGCTCCGTGTCGGCATTGCGCCCCATTCGCTGCGCGCCGTGCCGCCCGAGGCGCTGCGCGACGCGGTCGTCGGCCTGCAGGGCATGGACCCCGACGCGCCGATCCACATCCATATCGCCGAGCAGACCAAGGAGGTCGAGGATTGCCTGGCCTGGTCGGCGCTGCGGCCCGTCGACTGGCTGCTGCAGCACGCCCCGGTCGGCCCGCGCTGGTGCCTGGTGCACGCCACGCACATGACGACCGGCGAGACGACCGGGCTGGCGGCGACCGGCGCCGTGGCCGGATTGTGCCCCACGACCGAGGCCAACCTGGGCGACGGGGTCTTCCCCCTGGTGTCCTTCCTGGGCGCGAGCGGGCGGTTCGGCGTCGGTTCGGACAGCCACATCTCGGTCAGCCCGGTGGAGGAACTGCGCTGGCTGGAATACGGCCAGCGCCTGGTCGCGCGCCGGCGCAACGTGGCGCCGCAGGGCTGGGCCGGCGCGGCCGGTGCGGCCACCGGCGCGGGGCTGCACGGCCGAGCGCTGCTCGGCGGCGCCCAGGCCTGCGCGCGGCCGATCGGCGCGATCGGCCAGGGGCGGCGCGCCGACCTGGTGGTGGTGGACGCCGAGCATCCCCTGCTGGTCGGGCGCGAAGGCGAGCGACTGGTCGATTCCTATGTCTTCGCCGGCAATGCGCCGCTGGTCCGCGATGTCATGGTCGGCGGCGAGTGGGTGGTGCGCGACGGAAGGCACCGCGATGCCGAGCGGATCGCGGCGGCCTATCGCGCGACGATGAAACGGCTGGCGGGCTGACGCTGCTACTTGCGGCGGACGAACAGGAAATCGCCGCCGTCGTGGCCGGCCTGGCGGATATCGGCGTATTCCGGCACCTGGCTTGAATTGACCACGACGGGCCGGCGCAGCTTCACGAACAGGCTCTGACCGTCGAGCACCGAGTCGTTTTCCATCAGCGCGTCCATGAAGGCCTTGGCGAAGACCGAGTGCCCGTCGCCGCCGCCGTCGAGCACGGGCTCGACCCCGCCGGACGCCAGCACCGTGCGGGCGCGCTTGAGGGACAGGCGCTTCAGCCAGGCGACGCGGTCGTCGCCCGGCGGAATGGAAACCGTGACGCCACGCACCAGCGTGCCTGAGTAGCAGGAATCCGCGACGATGATGACGCGGCGCGCCTTCATCGCGCGGACCTGGGCGGTCAGGTCGGTGTTGGCGATCCAGTTGCCGGGGTTCGTGCGTTCGGCGTCGACCGGCAGCCAATAGCCCTGCTCGGCGGCCTGGTCGAGGAAGCCGTGGCCGGCATAGTAGATCAGCAGATTGTCATTCTCGCCGAGCCTGGCGCGCAGATCGGCGAGCGCGCCCAGAATCTGGCTGCGCGTCGCGTTCTGCATCACGCGCACGTCGAAGCCGTAGGCGTCGGAGAGCACCGCGCCCACCGCCGTGGCATCGCCGATCGCGGTCTGCAGCGCGGGCAGGCCGCTATAGGCGTTGTTGCCGATCACCAGCGCGTAGAACTTGCCGAAGTCGAGCGACAGCTCGGGCCGCGCCGCCGGCGGCTTGGGGGGCGCCTCGGCCGGACGGGTCGCCGCGATCTGGCTGAACTGCTGGAAGCGCATCTGCGCCAGCGCGACGAACTTCCCCTTCGGGTAGGTCCGCAGATAGGCCTGGTAGTCGCCCGGCGCGGTGCTCGACTTGATCGTGTCCCAGAACGCTAGCTCGATCGCCAGATCGTCCGGCGCCGCCTTTCGGGCGGTTTCCTCACGCGCCTTGCGTTCCTGCTCGTCCCGGGCCTTCGCCTCGGCAAGCTGCTGCGCCTTCAGCCGCGCCGCTTCCTCCGTCTTGGCCTTCCGCTCGGCATCCTCCTTGGCCTTGGCATCCGCGAGTTGCTTTTGGCGTGCCGCCTCCTCCCCCGCCTTGGCGTCCGCGAGCTGCTTCTGCCGGGCAGCTTCCTCCCTGGCCTTGGCATCCGCGAGCTGCTTTTGCCGCGCCGCCTCTTCCGCCTGGAGCCGCTGGCGCTCGGCCTCCGTGACCTCCTGCTGGCGCCGCGCCTCATCCGCCTTCTTCGCGGCATCGTCGGGCGGCGGCGCCTTGGCTTCCTGCCGCGCCGGCGCGCCGGCCGCCGCGGTCCGGTTCACCGCGAACTTGATCCAGCAACCTTTGTGCTCGACGGCGATCTCGCCGGCATCACCCGACAACTTGCCGGAGACCGTGCCCGGCGGCGGTCCCTCGAATCGCACCGTGCCTGAGGCCATCGAGCCAGTCGCGCTGACCTGGCTCTGCATCGGCACCTTTTTGAATCCGGCGGTCACGGAGCCTTCGATCGCCCCATTTCGAACCGAGAAAGTCATGTCGTAGTTCGGCACCGCGCAACCGGTCGCGCGGGTCGACTTGCCCGACCATGTGCCGTCGAACGATTGGCCCTGGGCCGACACGGTTCCCATTGCGAGGACCGTGGCCAGGGCTATGAGCAGGCGCAGATTCTTCATGGCAAATACAAGTCGGTGAGAATCCTCGAAGAGCGCGACCGCGGACGGGCTGAAATCCCAATCTGGCAGCGCCCGCGATGCGCAAGCAGTGATGCAGATCACACAACCCGGGCGCGTCCGCAAGAGCGTTCTGCGGGCGCGGGGCGTCAGACCACCCGCAGGTAGCCCATCATCCCGGTTTCCTGGTGTTCGATAATGTGACAGTGGAACATCCAGTCGCCGGGCTGCCCGGCCACGAAGGCGATCTCCACGCGTTCGTCCGGCGCCACAGCACCGTGTCGGCCCAATGCGGGCGCAGCTTGCTCTTGCTGGCGCGCTGCACGCGGAAGGTGTGCCCGTGCAGGTGCATGGGATGGGTGTGCGGCGTGGTGTTGAACAGCTCCGCCACGTAGGTCCTGCCGGATTTCAGCTCGGCCAGCGGCGCCACCTTTTTGTCGTGGCTCATGCCCGGCCAGGCCTGCTTGTTGATCGACCAGAAGATTTTCTGGCTGAGGCACAAGCTGTCCAGGCTCATGCCGGACTCCTTGGCCCAGGCCTCGAGCGCGGGATCGACATGGCCGGTGGCAAGGGAGAATTCCAGTCGCTCGGCGCCGCGCAGCACCGGATTAGGCAGATCCGCCGTCGGCAGGCGCATCGCGGGCGGCTTTGCCGCGATGCGTACCGGCGCGGCCGAAGCGACGACACGCGCCAGCAGGAACGGCTTCGCGCCCCACACATCCTCGATCGCGACGTCCGCGCCCGGCTTGGCCGGAATGGTGAAGGCAAGGTCGGCGCGCATCGCCGGGCCCAGGCGCCAATCCGCGGCCGGGAACGGGTCGCAGGCATTGCCGTCGGTGGCGATGATCGTGACCGCCGCGCCCCGCGTGCCGAGCACGGGAATGCGGGTGGGATCGAGATTGACCAGGCGCAGGCGCACGCGCGCGCCGGGCGCGGCCTCGATGGTGGGCGCCGCGCCGCCGTTGACCGTGCGCAGCTGGCCAAAGGTGCCAGCCTTGCCGGCGCCGGCATCGGTCATGAACGCATCGAACCCGCCGTCGGGGCGAACGCGCCAGTCCTTGAGCACCAGCGTGCGATCGAGGTCGAACAGCCCCTCCACGCGCGGGTCCTCGACGATCAGGACGCCGGCCAGGCCGCGGCCCAATTGCGTGACGGTGTCGCAGTGCGGATGGAAGAAGAACGTGCCCGGGTCGGGCGGGGCGAATTCATAGCGGAAGCTCTGGCCGGGCAGGACCGGGTCCTGCGTCATGTAGGGCACGCCGTCCATCGCATGCGGCACCCGCACGCCGTGCCAGTGGATTGTCGTGTGCTCCTTGAGCTCGTTCCGCAGACCGGCGACGAAGGTCCGCCCGCGCTTCACCCGCAGTTCCAGCGGCCAGGCGTCGCCATAGGACCACAGGGCCGACGGCGCCTCGCATCCCGGCAGGCGGTGGGACCGTTCCCTGGCCACGAGCGCGACCGGCGTGCCGCCCTCCGCCGCGATGGCGCCAGGCATCGCAAGGGCGGCGGTGAAGCCGCCCGTTCCTGACAGGAAGCCGCGGCGCGTCAGCCCCAAGTCTATTCCGCCGCGCGGCGCGCCGACGCCGGCCGGTCGAGCACCTGGTCGAGCACCCAGTTGGCGAGCTTGTGGACATGGTGCTCCTTCCAGGACAGGCGCCCCGCGGGCCGGCCGAGCGCGCGCAGGCCCCTCTGCTGCACCTCGCCGATGCCGTTGTCCTCGCCGATCGAGGTCTCCCAGCGCGCGTAGTAGCGCTGCACCTGACCCGCGAAATCCTGCCGCGCGACGGTCGTGCGCGGAAAGCAGAAGCCGACCGAGACCTTGGTGCGCTCGGGCCCCAGGGGCTGGAAATCCAGCCACCACATGCAGTCCTGGGTGCAGGCGAACTGCAGCGACGGGTAGATCATCGTGAAATAGGTGCCGTGCCGGTGCTTGTCCGGCAGGCCGGCGATGAAGGGCAGGCTCGACGTCTCGCCGGTCATCAGGGCGATGGTCGTGTCCTGCTTGATGTAGAGCGCGTCCCATTCGCCGCGCGTCGCGACCGACTCGCCGTGTTGCTGGCCGAGACTTACCTTGTGCACCGTGCCGGTGTGGTATTCCTCCATCGCGTTCTCGGTCACGAGCTTCCAGTTGCACGCGATGTCGAACTCGATGCGCCGGACGCAAACCATCTCCTCGAAGCGGTAGGGCCCGAGCACCTCGGGCAGGTCGCCCCAGGCCTGGAGCAGCGGCGGCGCGTCGGGGTTCGGGTTGACGAACAGGAACCCGCCCCAGCTTTCCAGCCGCACGGGAATCAGCCCGTTCTTGCCGCGGTCGAAGCCCTGCGTCTTTTCCATCGCCGGCGCGCCCAGCAGCCTGCCGTCAAGGTCGAATTTCCACGCATGATACGGGCACACGATCGCCGAGGCGCATTCGCCCTGCCCCTCCAGCAGTTGGGCGCCGCGATGGCGGCAGGAATTGAGGAAGCCCCGCAGCACGCCGTCGCGCCCGCGAACCACCACGACCGGGCCGGCGAAGGTATCGACCGTGCGATAGGCGCCGGGCGCCGCGATCTCGTCCGCCCGCCCGACGAAGCGCCAGCGCGGGCGGAAGATGCGCTCGATCTCGCGCCGGTGGAATTCGGGCGAGACGTAGCAGTCGGACGGCAACGTCTCGGCCTCGGTAAGCGGCCGGCGCACGGCGGCATAGGTTTCGGGGGCGAATAGGCGGGCGGAGTCGATCATGGTCAAGCTCGTTCCGGCAATCGATTTCTCGTCGCCCTTCGAGACGCCCGCTACGCGGGCTCCTCAAGGTGACGAGAAATCTGCAATTCCAATATCCCATCATACCGCGTCATCCTGAGGAGGGCGAAGCCCGTCTCGAAGGATGGGAAACGCCAGCGATTCACGGCACCATCGCCGCCGCGCGGATCGATTCCTCGCGGATTTCGTCGGTCAGCCGCGCCTTGTAGGCGGCGAACTCCGGCGTGGTCTTGATCGTGTAGTGGCGGGGATGCGGCAGGTCGATGCGCAGGTCGGTCTTGATCCGTCCCGGCCGCGCCGACATTACCGCCACGCGGTTGGCCATGAAGATCGCCTCTTCGATGTCGTGGGTGACGAACAGCACGGTCTTGCGGTCGGCCTCCCAGATGCCGAGCAGCAGCTCCTGCATCAAGGCGCGCGTCTGGTTGTCCAGCGCGCCGAACGGCTCGTCCAGCAGCAGGATCGCGGGGTCGTTGGCCAGCGCGCGGGCCAGCGCGGTGCGCTGCTGCATGCCGCCCGAGAGCATTTTTGGATAGTGGTGCTCGAAGCCTTTCAGGCCGACCCGTTCGACGTAGCGCGCGACCAGCGCGTCCTGCTCGGGCTTCGGCACGCCGCGCTCGCGCGGGCCGAACGCGATGTTGTCGGCGACGCTGAGCCAGGGGAAGAGCGTGTAGGACTGGAACACCATGCCGCGGTCGCGCCCCGGCCCGGTCACGGGCTTGCCGTCCAGCACCACCCGGCCGGAGCTCGGCCGGTCGAGCCCGGCGACGATGCGCAGCAGGGTCGACTTGCCGCAGCCCGAGGGCCCGAGGATGGTGATGAAGTCGTTGTCCGCCACCTCGATGTCCGTGGGCTGCAGCGCCACGGTCGGCGGGCCGCCGCGCACGCCGGGGAAGGTCCGCGCGACCTCCTCGACCCTGAGCCGGCTCATCGCCCGAAGTTCCAGGGGAACAGGCGCTCGTTCAGCGACTTGAACAGGAAATCCGAGATCAGCCCGATCACGCCGATCACGAAGATGCCGAAGATCATCTGCCCGGTGTCGAGCAGGCGCTGCGAATCCATGATCATGTGGCCGATGCCGCTCGACGCGCCGATCAGCTCGGCCACGATCACATAGGTCCAGGCCCAGCCCAGCACCAGGCGCAGCGTCTCGGCGATCGCCGGCGCGGCGCCGGGCAGGATCACCCGCCGCACGATGCCCGTGCGGTCGGCACCCAGCGTATAGGCGGCCTCGACCAGGTCCATGCGCGTGGCGCCCACCGTCACCGCCACCATCAGCACGATCTGGAAGAAGCTGCCGATGAAGATCAGCGCCAGCTTCTGCGCCTCGCCGATCCCTGCCCACAGAATGAGCAGCGGGATGAAAGCGGAGGCCGGCAGGTAGCGCGCGAAGGAGATGAAGGGCTCGAAGAACGCCTCCACGGGCTTGAAGGCGCCCATGGCGATGCCGAGCGGCACCGCCACTACGGCAGCGATCGCGAACCCGCCGACGACGCGCCAGATCGTCATCGCCACGTCGCCCAGGAAGCCGAACTCGGCGAACAGCGAGATGCCGGCATTCAGCGTCTTCAGCGGGTCGGCCAGGAACAGCGGCTTCACGAGCCCGCCGAAGGTGGCCCCCGCCCAGGCGGCGATGAACAGCACGAAGAACAAAACCCCCAGGGCGGTGCGGCGCCCCGGGGGTATCGGTCGCAGCGGCTCGAACAAGGCCGCGGGCCCGGCGGCCGGGCGAGGACTAGTTGAGGTAGCCCGCGTCCGCCAGCGGCGCCAGGTCGGGCACCTTCTTGATGACGCCGGATTCGAGCAGGATGTCGGCGGCCTCTTTCATGAACACCGGCATCGTGTAGGTGAAGTAGTTTGCGTTCATCACCTTGTCGTACCAGGTGACCAGGGCCGCGGAGGCGGCGAAGTCCTCGGCCGACTGCTTCACGTCGGCGCCCATGATCTTGTTCGAGTCCGCCGGCTCCTTCTTGATCAGCTCCAGCGCCTCGAACCACGACCGCGCGAATGCCTGCACGGCCTGCGGGTTCTTCCTGATGAAGTCCGGCTGCATCGCCAGCGTGTCGATGATGATGCCGGGCGTCTCCTTCGAGGAGATCAGCATGCGCGCGCCCTGGGTCTGTTTCATCGCGCCGCTCATATAGGGCTCGTAGGTCACGGCGGCGTCGACCTGGCCGGCGGCGAACGCGTTGGCCGCGGGTTGCGGGCCAAGGTTGGTGATCTTCATGTCGGCCATCTTGAGGCCGTTCTTCTTCAGCAGATAGGCGAACCAGAAGTTCGATACCGCGCCGGGATTGTCGACGCCGACGGTCTTGCCCTTGAGGTCGGCGAAGGTCTTGATCGCGTCCTTGGCGATGATGCCGTCGCCGCCGGTCGAGCTGTCGAGCACCAGCACCTGCGTGACCGGCACGTTGGCGGCCACATAGGTGATGTGGGTGTCGACGGTGGTGGCGATCGCCTGCACCTCGCCCGCCGCCATGGCGACGTGGCGCGCCTGGGTCGGCATCTTCTTGATCTCGACCTCCAGGCCGTTCTTCTTGAAGATGCCCTTTTCCTTGG
>JADLEG010000012.1 GCA_020846275.1 Alphaproteobacteria bacterium | reverse complement strand
TAGCCGCCTTCGCCGCCTTCACTGCGGCGCTCTTGATCAGCCAGTACTACCGCACGGCGATGGCGCTGATGGCGCCGGTGCTGGCCGACGAGATGGGGCTGACCGCCGACCGGCTGGGCATCCTGGCCGCCACCTATTTCCTGTCCTTCGCGGCGATGCAGTTGCCCGTCGGCATGCTGCTCGACCGTTTCGGGCCCCGGCGCACCGCCGCGTCGCTGATGGCGGTCGCGGTCGCGGGCTGCGCCGCCTTTGCTTTCGCGTCGGGCTTTCCTGCGCTGCTCTTGGGCCAGGTGCTGATCGGCGCCGGCACGGCGGCCGGCTTCACCGGCGGCATCGTGATATGCGCGCGCTGGTTCTCGGCGCGGCGCGCCGCCAGCATGACCGGGCTGATGCTGGGCCTGGGCAACCTCGGCGGCATCGTCGCGGCGACGCCGCTGGCGCTCGCGCTGGGGTCGTGGGGCTGGCGCGCCACGACGCTGGCGATGGGCGGCGCCATCCTGGCCGTCGCAGCGGTCATCCTGGCGGTGGTGCGCGACGCGCCCCCGGGCCATCCCGCGCGCACGCGCAAGCCCGAGGCGCTGCGCCAGATCCTGACCGGGCTTGGACAGGTGCTGCGCACGGCCGAGGTGTGGCGGCTGATGGCGCTGGCCTTCGTCGGATTCGCCAGCGTGATGGTCGTGCGCGGGCTGTGGGGCGGCCCGTACCTGATCGACGTGCACGGGCTCGATCCCGTCGCGTCCGGGAACATCCTGCTGGCGATGTCGCTGGGCGTCATCGCCGGCGCGATCGGCTACGGACTGCTCGAGCAGCCCTTCGACCGCCGGCGCGACATCGCGCTGGCCGGCGGCGGAATTCTCGCGCTTGCCTTCGGCGCGCTGGCGATGTGGCCGCAGCCGCCGCTGTGGCTGGTGACCGGCGCCTTCATGGTGATCGGCGCCTGCGGCCAGACCTATGTGATCATCCTGGCGCACGGCCGCGCCAACTTCGCCGACCGGCTGGTGGGCCGCGCCGTCACCACGCTCAACATGGCGGCGTTCCTCGGCACCGCGACGCTGCAGGCCACAAGCGGCTGGATCGTGCGGGGCTTCCAGCTTCCCGACGGGCACATCCCCGAACAGGGCTATCGCTGGCTCTACGCCTTCCTCGCACTGACGGTGCTGCTGGCGCTCGCGGTCTATTCGACCTCGAAGGAGGCGCGGCCGAGCGAGGACGCGACGCGGCCGAGGATCGGGTAGCGCCTCACGCCTTGATCCGCGCGCCCGTGGGATCGAAGAGCGGCTTCAGGTGCAGCGTACAGGGCACGCGCTCGCGCGCCACTTCGAGTTCCCATTTGCCGGACTGCAGGTAGGCGTTGTCGACGCCCGCTTCGTTGCGCACGTAGCCGTACCCGATCGCGCGCCCCACCGTGTGGCCATGGCCGCCGCTGGCGAGCCAGCCCACGCGCACCCCGTCGCGGTAGATCGTTTCGCGGCCGTGCAGGAACACCTCCGGTGCTGCCGTGAAGCCGGCAAGGCGGCGCGTCAGCTTGCCGGATTTCTGCTGCTCGATCGCTTCGCGTCCCTGGAACGGGATCGCCGTGCCGAGCTTGACGGCGAAACCGAGACCCGCTTCGAGCGGCGTGAAATCCGGTCCGATATCGGCGCCCCAGGCGCGGTAGCCTTTTTCGAGTCGCAGCGACTCGATCGCCCGATAGCCGGCATCGCGCAGCCCGTGCGTCGCGCCGGCCGATTTCAGCGCGTCATAGACCGCGCCGGCGGCGGCCATCGGCATATGCAGCTCGTAGCCCAGCTCGCCGACATAGGTGACGCGCAGCGCCGCCACCCTATGCCCGGCGATCGCCAGCATTTTGCCGCAGAGGTAGGGCAGGGACGCGTTCGACACGTCGTCGTTGGTGACGGACGCCAGCACGTCGCGCGCCCGCAGGCCCATCAGGGACAGGACCGCGTTCTCGGTCGTCACTTCGCGGAGCTTGGCATCCATCCCCTTCGGAATGTTGCGCCGGATCCAGTCGAAGTCGCGCGTGGCGAAGGCGGTGCCCGTTGTGACGTAGTAGGCGTCGGGCGCGCGGCGCCAGAAGGTCAGGTCGGCCTCGATGCCGCCCTTGGCGTTCAGGAGCTGCGTGTAGATCAGCGCGCCGACCGGCTTCGCCACGTCGTTGGCCGCGATCCATTGCAGCGCGCGTTCGGCATCGCGGCCCGTCACCTCGGCCTTGGCGAAGCTGGTCTGGTCGAACAGCGCGACCGCCTCGCGGCAGGCGCGATGCTCCGCCGCCACCGCATCGAACCAGTTGGCGCGGCCGAAGCTCGGCTTGTCCTTGGGCGCCGTGCCCGGCGCGCCGTACCAGTTCGGCCGTTCCCAACCAAACTTGCTGCCGAAACAGGCGCCGGCGCGCGCCAGGCGATCGTAGAGCGGCGAGCGGTGCGGGCCGCGCGCGGACATGTATTCTTCGTTGGGCCAGGCGATCGTGTAGTGCTTGGCATAGGCCTCGATCGTGCGTTCGCGCACCCAGCGATCGTCGCCATGCACCTGCCCGAAGCGGCGGATGTCCACCGGCCACAAATCCATCGGCGCCTCGCCGCCCACGACCCACTCGGCGATCGCCTTGCCCGCGCCGCCGCCGCCCGCGATGCCGAAGGCGTTGAAGCCGGCGGCAACGAAGAAGCCGGCCAGGCCTGGCGCCTCGCCCAGGATGAAATTGCCGTCGGGCGTGAAGGACTCCGGCCCGTTGACGAGCTGCTTGACGCCGGCCGTCGCCAGCGCCGGCACGCGCTTGATCGCCGGCGCCATCATCGGCTCGAAATGGTCCCAGTTGCTGTCGAGCAGCGTGAAATGGAATCCCTCGGGGATGCCGTCGAGCGCCCAGGGGATCGGGTTCGGCTCGTAGCCGCCCATCGCCAGCCCGCCGACCTCTTCCTTGAAGTAGATCAGGTTGTCCGGGTCGCGCATGGTCGCGAGGTTGCGCGGCAATCCGGCGATCGGCTCGGTGATCAGGTACTGGTGCTGCACGGACTGCAGCGGCACGCGCACGCCGGCCATGCGGCCGACCTCCTTGGCCCATTGCCCGGCGCAGTTCACCACGACCTCGCAGGCGATCGTGCCCTCGGCGGTGCGGACGCCGGCGACGCGCCCGTCCTTCACGTCGATGCCCGTGACCTTGCAATCCTCGACGATCTTGACGCCGTGCGTGCGCGCGCCCTTGGCCAGCGCCATGGCGATGTCCGAGGGATTGGCCTGGCCGTCGCTCGGCAGGTTCACCGCGCCCACCACGTCGTCGACGCTCATCGCGGGCCACATGGCCAACGCCTCGCGCGGCGTCATCACTTGCACTTCCAGGCCGAAGCTGTTGGCCATGGTCGCGTTGCGCCGCAATTCCAGGAACCGGTCGGCCGAGCACGCAAGCCGAAGCCCGCCCGTGCGCTTGAAGCCGGACGACAGGCCGGTCTCGGACTCCAGGCGCTCGTAGAGCTCGACGCTGTGCGTCAGAAGCCGCGTGATGTTGGCCGAGCTGCGGAGCTGCCCGACCAGGCCCGCCGCGTGAAAGGTCGTGCCGCTGGTCAGCTTCTTGCGCTCCAGCAGCACCACGTCCTTCCAGCCCAGCTTGCCCAGGTGATAGGCGGTCGAACAGCCGACGATGCCGCCGCCGATCACCACGGCGCGGGCGTGACGCGGAAGGGTCATGCGGAAGGTTCTCCGGCGAAGGCGGACCAGGCGGCCTCGAAGCGGGTCAGGTTCTCGGCGGTATAGGCGACGTAATCGACCGCCAGGCTGCTACGGATCTCCTGCACCATGCTCCACATCGCCTCGCGCAGCAGCGAGGCGGCGGTCATCGCGACGAAGGCGCGCCGGCGCCGGGCATCGGGCGGGCGCCCGTCATAGGTGGTCAGCAGCCATTCGATCTGCGTCGTGGACAGGGAATTATTCGACGCCAGGTTGCCCAGGTCGAACAGCGGCGAGTTGAATCCGCCATATTCCCAGTCGATCAGCCACAGGCGCTCGCCGGCGTCGATCAGGTTCGCGGCCAAGAGGTCGTTGTGGCCGAACTTCAGCTCGATCGGCCCGACCGCCTGTTCCAGCAGCTCGGCCGCCGCCATCAGCCGCGGCAGCTCGCTCGCCATGCGGCTCGCGCCCGCGCGCAGCAGCCGCGCGTAGTCGCGCAGCGCATGGAACACCCAGAACAGCGGTGGCGGCCCGGAGATGAAATCTGGCATGTCGTCATGGACGCGCTGCACCAGGTCCAGCACCCGGGCGAGCATGGCATCCTGGCGCACGTCCTCGGGGGTCAGCGTGCGTCCCTCGACGAAGCTGAACACCAGCACGCCCGGCTCGGCATGGACCAGCGGCGGCGACAGCCCGGCGGCGGCGGCGGCGCGCGAACAGGCGATCTCGTTGCGGCGCAGGATGTTGTGGGCGGGAACGTCCTCGCCCAGGCGCACGACGAACCGTTCGCCCGCGTCGCGCACCAGGAAATTCCGGTTGCTGAGCCCGCCCGCGAGCGGCTCGGGCGCCACCTTACCGCGCCAGCAGGCAAGGCCGCCGATCCGGGCCTCCAGCGATTGCTCCTCGGGCTTTCCCATGCCCGATGGATACACCGGGGGCAGGGAGGATAGTAAGAGGGCGTCCTTCCATAGGCTCATCCTTCGACAAGCTCAGGATGACGACCTTTTTCTTCCTCACCCTGAGCTTGTCGAAGGGTGCAAGGCGCCCGGCGCCTTACCGCATCACGCGGTCGACGGCGGCGGCGAGATCCTTGGGCTCGAAGACCGGCACCGAGCAGATGCGATTCGAGCAGGCAAAGGCGGCGGGCTCGCCCAGGTCGGGGTAGTCGACGTCGTGGTTGGGCAATTTGCCCTGCGCCGGGTCCCACCATTCCGCGCGCTTGTAGGCGGCGGGATAGGACAGGGCGGCGGCATGAAGGCCCGCCGCCACGGCGTCGCCGCGCGCGCCCACCACGGTGAT
>JADLEG010000011.1 GCA_020846275.1 Alphaproteobacteria bacterium | reverse complement strand
TCGGCCGAGCGCACGCCCGGCACCACCGGCATCTCGCGATGGATGAAGACCTCGTGCACCAGCACGTCGGCACCGCGCGCCGCGTCGATCAAGGCCGGGCAGTAGCGCGTGTCGCCGCTGACGGCGATCCGGCGCCCGCCGCCCGCGCACACGAAGCCGAAGGCGTGCTTCACCGGCCGGTGCTCGACCTCGACCACGTCGACCGCGATCGCGCCGATCGCCAGGCGCTGGCCGGGCGCGATCTCCGTCACCTCGACCTCCAGCGCCGCGGTGGACGGCCGGCGCTCGTGCGCGATGCGCAGTTCCAGTTCGGGCTTCCACAGCGCCATCGTCGTGTCGACGAAGCGCTTCGTGCCCGGCGGCCCGAACACGCGCTGCGGCCGGTCGCGGCCCTGGTGCCAGGACGACACGACGAGCTGGTAGAGATCGACCAGGTGGTCGGAATGCAGATGCGTCAGCAGCAGCGCGTCGATCTGCTTGCCGGGGCATCCCGCGCCGACCAGCCGCTGGGTCACGCCCGAGCCGCAGTCAATCAGCACGGCCGTGGTGTCGTGCCGGATCACCTGCGCCGGCCCGAAGCGCTCGACATGCGCGACGGGGCAGCCCGTGCCGAGCAGGGTTACGCGCATCGGCGCTGCCTTTCATCCTTCGAGACGGCGCTTCGCGCCTCCTCAGGATGACGCGGGCGAATGGCGTCCGAATTGAAACGCGTCATCCTGAGGAGGGCCAAAGGCCCGTCTCGAAGGATGAGAAACGCCTCACGTATCGAGGAAGCTCCTGAGCTTGCGCGACCGGCTCGGGTGCTTCAGCTTGCGCAGCGCCTTGGCCTCGATCTGGCGAATGCGCTCGCGCGTCACCGAGAACTGCTGGCCGACTTCCTCCAGCGTGTGGTCGGTGTTCATGCCGATGCCGAAGCGCATGCGCAGCACGCGCTCCTCGCGCGGCGTCAGGCTGGCGAGCACGCGCGTGGTGGTCTCGCGCAGGTTCGACTGGATCGCGGCGTCGAGCGGCAGGACCGCGTTCTTGTCCTCGATGAAATCGCCGAGATGCGAATCCTCCTCGTCGCCGATCGGCGTCTCGAGCGAGATCGGCTCCTTGGCGATCTTCAGGACCTTGCGCACCTTCTCCAGCGGCATCATCAGCTTCTCGGCCAGTTCCTCCGGCGTCGGCTCGCGGCCGATCTCGTGCAGCATCTGGCGCGAGGTGCGCACCAGCTTGTTGATCGTCTCGATCATGTGCACGGGAATGCGGATGGTGCGCGCCTGGTCGGCGATCGAGCGGGTGATCGCCTGGCGGATCCACCAGGTGGCGTAGGTCGAGAACTTGTAGCCGCGGCGGTACTCGAACTTGTCCACGGCCTTCATCAAGCCGATGTTGCCCTCCTGGATCAGGTCCAGGAACTGCAGGCCGCGGTTGGTGTATTTCTTGGCGATCGAGATCACCAGGCGCAAATTGGCCTCGACCATCTCCTTCTTGGCGCGGCTGGCCTCGCGCTCGCCGCGCTGCACGGTGCCGACGATGCGGCGGAATTCCAGCAGGGGCAGGCCGCAATCCGCCGCGATCGAGCCGATCTCGGCGCGGATGCCCGCGACCTCGTCGAAGGACTTGGCGGCGAAGGTCTTCCAGCCGCGCCCCGGCAGCTTGCCGACGCGCTCGAGCCAGCCGGCGTCGAGCTCGTGGCCGTGATACTGCGCGATGAACTCCTCGCGCTTCACGCCGCGGCTCTCCGCCAGGCGCAGCAGCTTGCCCTCGTGCTGCGTCAGCTTGCGGTTGAGGCCGTAGAGCTGGTCGACGAGATGCTCGATGCGCGCGTTGTTCAGGCGCACCGTCTGCATCAGGCTCATCAGCTCGACGCGCAGCTTCTCGTAGCGCCGCTCGGTGGTCTTGGCGACCGACTCGCCCTTCTGCAGCGTCGACAGGCGCGTGTGCTGGGTTCGGTGGATCTTGGAATAGGCGGTGGCGACCTTGCCGAACGTCTCGAGGATCTGCGGCTTGAGCGCCAATTCCATGGCCGACAGCGAGATGTTGTTCTCGTCGCTGTCGGGATCGTCGCCATCGGCGCCTTCCGGCGCCTCGCCTTCGCCTTCCTCGCCCGGCACGCCGGCGGGAGCGGCGGCCGGGGCGGGCAGTTCGCCCGCGGGCGGGATCGGCGCGGCGATGCCGGCCTGGCCGTTGGCCGCCGCGCCGGGGCCGCCGCCATAGGTCGCGTCCAGGTCGATCACGTCGCGCAGCAGCATCCGGCCCTCGGACAGGGCCTCGTACCACAGCACGACGGCGCGCAGCGTCAGCGGGCTTTCGCAGATCGCGCCGATCATCATCTCGCGCCCGGCCTCGATGCGCTTGGCGATCGCGATCTCGCCCTCGCGCGACAGCAGCTCGACGCTGCCCATCTCGCGCAGGTACATGCGCACCGGGTCGTCGGTGCGGCCGATATCGTCGTCGAGATTGCCGGTGGCGCGGCTGCTCTCGGTCTCGCTGGCCTCTTCGCTGGTGGCGGCGGCGGTCGCTTCCTCGGGTTCCTCGTTGTCGACGACGTTGATGCCCATCTCGGACAGCATCGCCATCGTGTCCTCGATATGCTCCGAGGAGACCTGGTCGGACGGCAGCGCCGCGTTCAGCTCGTCATAGGTCACGTAGCCGCGCTCGCGGCCGCGCGCGATCATCTTCTTGACGGCAGCCGCGATGCCGTCGAGCAGCGGCTGGTCCGACGTCTCCTCGCGCTGCGCCCCACCCTCGCCGGTGGCAGCCGCCGCCATCTTGGCGCCGCCGCTGCCCGCGGGCGCGGCCTTGGCAGCCGCCGGCACCGGCGCGGGCGGGGCGGGGCGCCGGCGCGGCTTGGCGGTCTCGGTCTTGGCTGCTTCCTTGGCTTTCATATCCGCTCCTTAAACAGGTCCAACGGACGCGCTGCCGTGGGCTTTGCCCTGGGCGCGCTGTCCGCTGGCCATTTCCTATCCATGTCCCGGGACGGCGCCAGCCGTCCCCTCGTCCTCGGCCGCTGCACTGCGCGCGGCCATGTCCAACCGAAGCCGCCGGGCGTTGAGCAGAAGCGTCAGGTTCTGCTCGCTCGGGTCGGCCTCCGCCCTGGCCAGCAGGGCGCCGATTTCGTCGTCGATGGCCGTCCGCTCCAGATGGTCGAGCGCGTCAAGGCACAGGGCCCGGGCATCATCGACCGCGGCGGCAGGACCGGCGGCGCGCGCCATCGCATACACCTCTTCCGCCAGCACGCCGGACACCGCGTCCACGAAGCCCCGTTCGTTGAGGTGGCGTTGCAAACCCGTGGAATCAAGCTCGAAGGACCGTGCGATATGGATTTCCCGGACCAGGTTGTCAAGCATCTCGTTGGGCGCGGGCAGGGCCGCCAGCCGCTCGCCCAGTTCGTCGATCAGCGAGGGATGGTTAATCAGGGCCGCCAGCAGGAACCGCCAGCGCTGGACCGGCGCGTCCAGCGGGGCTTGGCGGCTGCTGGCACCGAAGTCCGAGCGCAGGTGCTGGCCGGGCAGGGGGACCGGGAAACGGCGCCCGGGCCCAGCCTGCCCGGGGGTGAAGCCCTTCTGCCGCAGCTTGGTCCAGGCGTCGCGGTCGGTTTGGCGCAGCCACTGGCGGTATCGGCTAACTAGCTGATCGCGATAGATAGTCCTGGTTTCCCGATGCTCAATTTGGGCGGCGCGTTGCTCCAACGCATGCTGCAGCGCCGCCCATTGCTCGGGCGTCCGGGGCCTCGGGCCCGCGGTTTCCAGGCTCCACAGGAAGTCGACCAGCGGCCGCGCCCGGTCCAGCACGTCGCGCATCGCCTGCGACCCTTTGGCGCGGATCAGTTCGTCCGGGTCCTTGCCGGCCTCGATCGTGGCGAAGCGGATCGACCGGCCCGGGCCGACCAGGGGCAGGGCGCGCTGGGCCGCCCGCGCCGCCGCGCGCTGCCCTGCCGCGTCGGCGTCGAAGCACAGGATCGGCTCGGGGGCGACCTTCCACAGCGCGTCGAGCTGGGATTCCGTGAGCGCCGTGCCGAGCGGCGCCACCGCGTTGGCGAAACCCGCCTGGTGCAGCGCGATCACGTCCATGTAGCCCTCGGCCACGATGATCTCGCCCTTTTCCGCCGCGGGGGTGCGCGCAAGCGACAGGGCGTACAGCGTGCGCCCCTTGTCGAACAGCGGCGTGTCGGGGGACTTCAGATATTTGGGCTGGGCGTCGCCCAGCGCGCGCGCGCCGAAGGCGATGACCTGGCCGCGCCGGTCGGCGATCGGGAAAACCACGCGGTCGCGGAAGAACGCGAAGGGCGGCCGGCCGTCGTCCGGGCGCTTCAGCAGGCCCACTTCCAGGAGCTGCGCCTCGGTGATGTCCTTGGCCGCGACCGCGCGCTTCAGCGCGTCGCCCGATTCCGGCGCGTAGCCCAGGCGGAAGCGCTGGATGGTCTCGTCGTCCAGTCCGCGCCCGCGCAGATAGGCCAGCGCCGCACGACCCTCCGATGCGCGCAGCCGGGTTTCGAACCATTGGCAGGCGGCCTCGGTCGCGTCGCGCAGCGTGGCCTGGGCCTTGAACCGCGCCGCTTCCTCGGGGCTCGCGCGCGGCACCTCGAGTCCGGCCTCGCCGGCCAGGCGCTCGACCGCCTCGGGGAAGGAAAGGCTTTCGCTGCGCATCGCGAAGCCGATGACGTCGCCGTGCGCGCCGCAGCCGAAGCAATGGAAGAAGCCCTTGTCCTCGTTGACGGTGAAGGAGGGGCTCTTCTCGTTGTGGAACGGGCACAGGCCCGAATATTCGCGGCCGCGCTTGGTCAGGCGCACGCGCCGGCCGATCACGCTGGCCAGCGGGACGCGCGCGCGCAGCTCGTCCAGGAACGACGGGGGAAAGGCCATCGCCGTGCCCGCCCCTATTGCGGCCGCGCGACCAGCTTGCCGTCGGCGTTGCGGAACTCCACTGCCGACCACACCACCCGGCTTTCGCCCACCTTCATCAGCACCCAGGTCTGGCCGGTCTGGCGGTCGACCATGATGGTGGTCTTGTAGGGTTCGCGCGCATAGGCATCGCGCAGGATGTCGGTGTCGTAGAAATAGACGTCGGTGCGGATCTCGTACCGATTCGCCGGGGCCAGGACGGGCGGCTGCTGGGCAAGGGCGGGCAGGGCAAGGGCGGCCACCAGGGCGGCCGGCGCCAACATCGCGGCGGCGAACGGGCGACGGGCGAGCAGGCGATGGAGGATCATCGGCAACCTTCCTTCCCGGTCCGCCCGGCGGATCGGCTCGGCGCGCGGGCGGCGCGCCGGGTTCAGCTTGATGCCAGGGCCTGCTTGACCGCGGCCCCGGCCTTGGCCATGTCGATCTTGCCGGCATGGCGCTCGCGCAGCGCGGCCATCACCCGGCCCATGTCCTTGATCGACGTGGCGCCCAGCTCGGCGATCAGCTCCTGGACCACCCTCGCGGTTCCCGCCTCGTCAAGCTGCTGGGGCAGGAGCTTCTGGATGATCGCGATCTCGGCGGTTTCCTTGGCGGCAAGGTCCGCGCGGCCGCCCTTGTCGTAGAGTTCGACGCTGTCGCGCCGCTGTTTGATCATGTTCTGCAGCATCGACATGATCTCGGCCTCGCCGATGCCCTGGGTGTTGCCCTTGGCGCGGGCCTCAATATCGCGTTCCTTCAGCCCCGCCAGGATCATGCGGAAGCACGAGGTTCCAGCCTCGTCCTTCCCCTTCATGGCGGCTTTCAGCGAGTCGGTGATGGTCTGGCGCAGCATAGGGCACAAATCGCAGCAACAAAGCAACGAAACTATCGGAATTCCTCCGCCTTGGCAAACGGCGAATTAGGTGTAACCTGTTGAAAAGTCGCTATTTTCTTTTGTCCCCATGGCTTGACGGCGGCACGGCAATTGCTTTACAACGCGCCCATCCCGGCGCCGCGCCCCGTGCCGACCGGCGATGCCCTGGCACCGCGCGCCGGCGCCTGCCCGATGGGCTTATTTGGGAGCCACCGACATGCCCGCATCAGCGCCGCCGAAAGTCCTGCCCGGCACCCAGGCCGCGCGGGGCGTTTCGCGACGCCCGCCCGGGGCCACGGCCGCGCTCGTGCTGGCCGACGGCACGGTGTTCTGGGGTCACGGCATCGGCGCCAGGCGCACGGTGGTGGGCGAGGTGTGCTTCAACACCTCGATCACCGGCTATCAGGAGATCATGACCGATCCCTCCTATGCCGGGCAGATCATCAACTTCACCTTCCCGCATATCGGCAATGTCGGCGCCAATGCCGAGGACATCGAGACGGTGACGCCCGCCGCGCGGGGTTGCGTGCTGCGCCAGTCGATCACCGAGCCGTCGAACTATCGCGCGGCGCGGCACTTTGATGACTGGCTCAAGTCGAACAATCTGCCGGGCGTGACCGGCGTCGACACCCGCCGGCTGACCCGGCGGATCCGCGACGGCGGCCCGCCGAACGGCGCCTTGTGCCATGCCGAGCCCGGACGCGAGGACGCCGAGCTCGACGTCGCGCGGCTCAAGCAGCTCGCCGCCGACTGGCCGGGGCTCGAGGGCATGGACCTGGCGAAGGACGTGAGCTGCCGGCAGACCTATGGCTGGGACGAGACCGGCTGGCGCTTCGGCAAGGGCTATGGCCACCAGGAGAATCCTGTCCACCACGTCGTCGCCATCGACTACGGCATCAAGCGCAACATCCTGCGCTGCCTGGCCGACGCCGGCTGCCGCGTGACCGTGGTGCCGGCCAGCGCGACGGCCGAGGACGTGCTGCGCCACAAGCCGGATGGCGTGTTCCTGGCCAACGGCCCGGGCGATCCGGCTGCTACCGGCGAATACGCCGTGCCGACGATCAAGGCGCTGGTGGACACCGGGCTGCCGATCTTCGGCATCTGCCTCGGCCACCAGATGCTGGGCCTGGCGCTGGGCGGCCGCACCGAGAAGATGGACCGCGGCCATCGCGGCGCCAACCACCCGGTCAAGGACCTCGAGACCGGCAAGGTCGAGATCACCAGCCAGAACCACGGCTTCGTGGTGGTGCCCGAATCGCTGCCAGCGAACGTGACCAAGACCCATGTGTCGCTGTTCGACGGCTCGCTCGAAGGCCTGAAGCTCGAGGACAAGCCGGTGTTCTCGGTCCAGTACCACCCCGAAGCCTCCCCCGGCCCGCGCGACAGCCACTACCTGTTCAAGCGCTTCATCGGCCTGATCGAGAAGAGCAAGGCCGCGAAGAAGTAGCGCTGGCCCCGGCGATGGACATCTCCCTTTCCTGGGAACAGCAGCAGCTCAAGGACACGCTGGCGAAGCTGGTGGCGGGCTTGAAGCCCGGCCAGGACTGGCGTGTGGCGTGGAAGCAGCTCGCGGAGCTTGGCGTGCTCGGCCTGCCGATCGCCGAGGCCTCGGGCGGCGCCGGCGGTTCCTGCGTCGACGCGATGGTCGTGCTGGAGGCGCTGGGACGCGGGCCGGCAGCCTCGCCGTATCTGGCGTCGGTTGTCCTCGCCGGCGGGCTATTGGACAAGGTGGCATCGCCGGAGCAGCGTGCGCGCATCCTGCCCGGCCTTGCCGCGGGCGCGCGCCTGCCGATCCTCGCCCATGCCGAGCGCGCGGCGCGCTACGACCTCGCGCATGTCGCGACCAAGGCGGCGAAGCGCGGCGACGGCTTCGTCCTGGACGGCGCCAAGCAGGTCGTGCCCTGGGCCGACGCGGCGGACACGCTGGTCGTCTCGGCGCGGATCGCGAGCGACACCGCCTCGCGCCAGGGCATCGCGCTGTTCCTGGTCGATCCCCAGTCGAAGGGCGTCGCGGTGCGCGGCTATCCGACGGTCGATGGCCATCGCGCCGGCGACGTGACCCTGGAAGGCGTGCTGGTTGGCGCGGCGGACGTCCTGCCTGACCCGGGCGCGGCCCTGGAGCCGATCGAGCGCGCGGTCGAGCGCGCGACGGCTGCTGTCTGCGCCGAGGCTTCGGGCGCGATGGCCGCGCTTTACGACTTGACCCTGGGCTATACGAAGCAGCGGCGCCAGTTCGGCGCTACGATCGGATCGTTCCAGGCCGTGCAGCATCGCCTTGTGGACATGTTCATGGGCGTGGAGACCGCGCGCTCGATGGCGGCCCTGGCGGCGATCGCGGCCGACCGCGCGGACGGGGCGGACGCCAGGCGCGACATCGCCGCCGCCAAGGCGCATATCGCGCGCTGGTCGCGCTTCGTGGCGCAGCAGGGCGTGCAATTGCACGGCGCCATCGCGATGACCGACGAGTACCCGGCCGGGCGCTACTTCAAGCGCCTCACCGTGCTGGAGACGATGTTCGGCGACGCGGACCACCACAGGCGCGTCGTCGCTGCGACCTGATTCCCTCACCCGGCTCGCTGGCGCTCGCCTCCCTCTCCCGACGGGAGAGGGAGGGGCCCATCGCGTAGCGATGGGAGGGTGAGGGAGACGCTAGTTTGGCGGGATCGCGCCGGTGCGTTCGACGATCATCTTGTAGTGCTCGACGCGCCGGTGCTTGGCGAAATTGAACGTGGATTCCTTGTAGGACCTGCCGAGGTCGAGGTCGCAGCGCGCCACGACAAGCTCGTCGGCGTTGGTCAGCGCGCGGGCCACGATCTCGCCGGTGGGCGCCACGATCACGCTGCCGCCGATCTGGTCGACGCCTTCCTCGACGCCGGCCTTGGCGACGCCGACGACCCAGGTGGCGTTCTGGTAGGCGCCGGCCTGCATCGACAGTTCGTTGTGGAAATGGCCCAGCCGGTCGTGCTCGGGCGTGAAAGGATGGTGCGCCGGCGTGTTGTAGCCGAGGAAGATCATCTCGACGTCCTGCAGGCCCAGCACGCGATAGCTCTCGGGCCAGCGGCGGTCGTTGCAGATCATCATGCCCATCACGCCGCCGAATCCGCGCCAGGCCCGGAATCCCAGGTCGCCGACCTCGAAATAGCGCTTCTCCAGGTTCTGGAACGGCGCCCCCGGCCGGTTCTCGACATAGCCGGGCAGGTGGATCTTGCGGTACTTGCCGATGATCTCGCCCTGCTTGTCGACCAGGATCGCGGTGTTGAAGCGGCGCTTCGCGCCGGTCGCGTAGTCGAGTTCGCAATAGCCGAGATGGAAGCCGATCTTCAGGCGCCGGGCCTCGTCGAACAGCGGCTTGCTGTCCGTCGACGGCATCTCGCGCTCGAAATAGCTGTCGATTTCCCGATCGTCGCTGATGAACCAGTGCGGGAAGAAGGCGGTCAGCGCCGCCTCGGGATAGACGATCACGTCGGCGCCCATCGCCTTGGCCTCGCGCATCAGCGCGATCATGCGTTCGACGGCGGCGGCGCGGCTGTCCGAACGCTGGATCGGCCCGAGCTGGGCGGCGGCGACGGTCAGGACACGCGGCATGAGGAACCCCAATCCGGATACGCGGCCATTGCCAGCGCGGCCGCCGGCGGGCAACGATATCAGCCGAGGCGGGAAACCGCGAGTGGGGGATGCGCTTGACCAGACCGCCCAACGAACTGACGGCCGGCGAGGCCGCCGCCGCCATCGCTGCCGGCCGGCTGACGGCCGAGGCGCTGGCGCGGGCGTGCCTGGATCGCATCGCGGCGCGCGACGGCATCGTACATGCCTTCGCGCATGTCGATCGCGACCGCGCGCTGGAAGAGGCGCGGGCGCGTGACCGCGCGGCGACCAAGGGGCCGCTTCACGGCCTGCCGTTCGGCGTCAAGGACCTGATCGACACGCACGACATGCCCACGGGGATGGGATCGCCGATCTACCGGGGCCATCGCCCGCCGAACGACGCTTCCTGCGTCGCGCTCGCTCGCGCGGCGGGGGCGGTGATGCTCGGCAAGGCGGTCACCACGGAATTCGCGCTGCGCCATCCCGGCCCGACCGCCAATCCGCACAACCCCGCGCACACCCCCGGCGGATCGTCGAGCGGCTCGGCGGCGGCGGTGGCGGATTTCATGGTGCCGCTCGCCTTCGGCACGCAGACCGGCGGCTCGGTCATCCGGCCGGCGTCCTATTGCGGCGTGGTCGGCTACAAGCCCAGCTACGACACGATCAACCCGACCGGGGTGAAGCCGCTGGCCAACAGCTTCGACACGGTGGGCCTGTTCGCGCGATCGGTCGACGATTGCTGCTTGGCGGTCGCCGTGCTGGCAGGCGAGGCGGCGGAGCTGCGGTCGGTCGCGGCGGTGAAGCCGTCGCGCATCGGCCTGCTGCGAGGATCCGAGTGGGCGGAGGCCGGGGCCGACACGAAGCGCGCGGTCGAGGTTGCCGCGGGGCAGTTGTCCCGCGCGGGCGCGATTGTCGAGGACGCGGTCCTGCCCGCGATGTTCGACGCGTTCGGCGAGACGCAGTCGATGATCCTCAGGTTCGAGGCGGCGCGCGTCTTCGCCTGGGAGCGGGCGATGCACGGCGACAAGCTTTCGGCATCCAGCCGCAACGAGATCGATATCGGCATGGCGACGCCGCGCGGTCGCTATCGCGAGGGCATGGCGCTCATCCGGCGCTGCCGCGCGGCCTATGGCGAAGTGCTGCAGCGCTTCGACCTGCTGTTGGGCGCGAGCGCGCCGGGCGAGGCGCCGCACGGTCTCGGCAATACCGGCGGGGCGATGTTCAACCGGCTGCAATCGGGTCTTGGCGTGCCGTGCCTCACCCTCCCGGGCTTCCACGGCGCGACCCGCCTGCCTGTGGGCGTGCAGGTGATGGGGGCGATGGGCGAGGACTACCGCCTGCTTGGCTTCGCGAAATGGATCGGCGAACGGATTGGAGAAGGACGATGATCGATCTTGGCGAAATCCTCGCCTCCACGGTGGACGAGCGCACCAAGGGCTTTCCCGGCGGGATCGGCGCGATGCAGGTCGGCGAGATCGGCAAGCGCGGCTGGAACCTGCTGCGCGAGGACGTGCCGCTGCCGGCCGCGGTGTTGAAGCGCTCGGCGCTGGAGCACAACAGCAAGTGGATGCGGTCCTTCCTGGCCCGCACCGGCGCCCGGATCGCGCCGCACGGCAAGACGCCGATGAGCCCGCAGCTCTTCGACCTGCAGCTCGAGGACGGCGCCTGGGCGATCACGCTGGCGACGCCGCAGCAGGTCCAGGTCGCGCGGCACTACGGCATCAAGCGCATCGTGATGGCCAACCAGCTCATCGGCCGCCAGGCCGTGCGCTACGTGCTCGAGGAACTGAAGCGCGATCCCGCTTTCGACTTCTATTGCCTGGTCGATTCGCTGGAGGGGGTCGCGGCGCTGGCCGCGGCGGCGCGCGCCGCCGGGATCGGCCGCCCGCTGCAGGTGCTGCTGGAGGGCGGCATGCAGGGCGGTCGCGCGGGCGTGCGCGATCTGGCCACGGCGATGAAGGTGGCGCGCGCGATCAAGGCCGCCGCGCCCGACCTTGCCTTGCGCGGCGTCGAGGGGTTCGAGGGGCTGCTGTCGGGCAAGGATGCCGCCAGGGGCGTGCAGGCCTTCCTCGACTTCCTGGTCGCAATCGCACGCGCGGTCGAGGCCGAGGGGCTGTTCGCGCAGGGCCCGGTCCTGCTGACCGCGGGCGGCAGCGCCTATTTCGACCTGGTGGCCGAAACCTTCGCCGGCGCCGGACTGAAGAGTGCGACCCAGGTGATCACGCGCAGCGGCTGCTACCTGGCGCACGATTCGCAGCACTACACGGGGCTGTTCACCGACATGCTGGCGCGCACGCCCGGGCTTGCGAAGCTGGGGCTGGGCCTCAAGCCCGCGCTCGAGGTCTGGAGCTACGTGCAGTCGCGCCCCGAGCCGGGCAAGTGCCTGCTGACGATGGGCCGGCGCGATGTCGGCACCGACGTCTACAACCCGCTGCCGGAGCTATGGTACCGGCCGGGGTTGCACAACGCGCCGGTCGCCATTCCCGGCAACAACGTCGTCGCCGGCCTCAACGACCAGCATACGCACATGGCGATCGACCCGTCCTCGCCGCTCAAGGTCGGCGACATGGTGTCGTTCGGCGTCTCGCATCCCTGCACGACGTTCGACAAGTGGCAGCTTCTGTACGAGGTGGACGACGACTACAGCATCGTCGCCGGCATCCGGACGTTCTTCTGAGGCGTGCGCGCCGTCACAGCGGCTTGGTGAGGGCGGTCACAGCGCATTGGGGCGGGAGGCCGTAGAACGGAGACAACAACGCGATGCGTTGTTCTATCCCCCTCCCAGTTCCCTCTCCCTTGGGCCGTTCGGGTAACCGGACGGCCCCTTCTTTTGGGCGGGCGCCTAGTGCCCCGAACCCGAAGTTCGCCCTCTCTTGATCGCAAGACCGGAGGCGAACTTCGGGTTCCAAAGGGGCACTAGACTTGAAATAGTTGCTAGTGTCCTTTTCGATTCCGAAGTTCGTACGGCG
>JADLEG010000010.1 GCA_020846275.1 Alphaproteobacteria bacterium | reverse complement strand
TCTAGCGGCTGCGGCGGACCTCGCCAAGTCGCGCTTCCTCGCGCATATGAGCCACGAACTGCGCACGCCGCTGAACGCGATCCTGGGATTCGCGGAGCTGATGATCGCCGAGATGTTCGGCCCCCTCGGCGCGGACAACTATCGCAGCTACATGAAGGACATCCAGAACAGCGGCCAGCATCTGCTCGGCATCATCAACGACCTCTTGGACAAGTCGCGCATCGAGCTGGGCCAGTTCACGCTGGCGCCCGAGGATGTCGAGGTCGCTACCGTGGTTCACGAGGCCGTGCGGATCGCGCGGGGCGCCAGCAAGGCCGAACAGGCGAAGATCAACCTCGACCCGATCGATCCCTCTTGGATCGCACATGTCGATCGTCGGGTGATCCGCCAGGTCCTGGTCAACCTGCTATCCAACGCCGCCAAGTTCACGCCGCGCGAGGGTTGCATCCGCGTCAGCGTGGGCGCCGCCGCCGGGGGCGCGATGACGCTGCGCGTCGTCGATACCGGCGCGGGCATCGAGCCGGATCGCATGGCCAAGATTTTCGAGCCGTTCCAGCATCAGGACGCCGGGCGTGCGCGCAAGGGACAGGGGGCCGGCCTTGGGCTTTGGCTCAGCCGCTCCTTGGTCGAGCTGCATGGCGGCATGCTGGTGCTCGAGAGCAGCCTGGGCGCGGGCACGACCGCGACGGTCACGTTGCCGCCCGGGCGCATCGTCGGGGGGCCGGGACGGCACGCGGATCGGGTCTGGGTGGAAGAGCGCCGCCGGGCAGGCTAGGCGCGCAGGCGGTCAGGCCGAGGCGGCCATCCGCATCGATTCGCCCACGGGCATGCCGGTCGTCTCGTCGAGCCACGTATAGGCCCAGGCCCGTTCGTCCGCCAACAGGGCGCGCAGGAGCTGGTTGTTCAGCCGGTGGCCCGCGCGCAGGCTGCGGTAGTGGCCGCAGATCGGCGCGCCAGCGAGATAGAGGTCGCCGACGCTGTCCAGAACCTTGTGCCGCACGAACTCGTCCTCGAAGCGCAGCCCGCCCTCGTTCAGCACCTTGTCGCCGCTGATGACGACCGCGTTGTCGAGCGACCCGCCGCGGGCAAGCCCCTGGGCGCGCAGCGCGTCGACTTCGTGCAGGAACCCGAAGGTGCGGGCGCGGCTGAGCTCGTTCTTGAAGCTGTCCTGGCTGAGCGCCAGGCCATATTCCTGGCGCGCCACCGCCGGGTTGTCGAAATCGATCTCGACGCTGAACAGCGCGCCGGCCGCCGGCGCGAGGCGGGCGAAGGCGTCCTGGCCGCCGGCCGAAACCGGCCGCAGCACCTCGATCGCGCGGCGCGGCGCGGCCTGCTCGGCGACGCCGGCGCATTCGATCAGGAACACGAAGGGCTCCGCGCTGCCGTCCATGGCCGGCACTTCCGGGCCGTTCAGGTGGACCTGCAGGTTGTCGATCTCGCAGCCCGCCAGCGCGGCCATCAGGTGCTCGATCGTGCCGACCTGGGCGCCATGCTTGTTCGCGACCGCGGTGCACAAACGCGTGTCGACGACGTTGCGGTGATGGGCCGGGATGACGGCGCGGGCGGCGGGAAGGTCGGTGCGGACGAAGACGACGCCGGTGTCCGGCGCGCCCGGTGTTAAGGTTACCGAGACTTTGCTGCCGCTGTGCAGGCCGATTCCACTGCAATGGATCGGGCCCTTCAGCGTCTTTTGTCGTTGAACCCGTCGATTTGCGACGGCTGGGTGTGCGCCCCGATTCATTGGATCCCTGTGCTCCGCTGCCGTCCTAGACCCCGATGACCTGATTTTTATTTTGGTTCAGGATGTTGCAGGGAATGTCTACCAAACATCCCCTGCAACCAACAAATCACTCTTTGTTTCAGATTGTTAGCTACATCTTAGGCAAGATTTTCCTTCAGGTGCAGCTAGTTAGCCTGGCGGCGCAGGAACGCCGGAATGTCCAGCAGATCGTCTTCCTGGCGGGCCGCCTGGGGCCGATCGGCAGGGTTAAGGCCGCCGATCTGGGGCGCCGTACGCGGGGCGTCCTTGACCGCGTCGGCCTTCGCCGGCGCGCCTGTCGCGGCGGGCGCCGGCGCCGAGGGACGACGCAGGCTGGCCAGACCGGTTACCCGCTTGAAGAGGTCGAGACCGCTCGACCGCTCCTTGACCGGCTCGCGCATCGGATCCGGCTCCACCATCATGCGTTGCGGCATGGGCTGGGGAGCGGTCTGCTGCGGCGCCGGCTGCAGGGCCGGCTTGTACGCGGTCCGCGCGCCATTGGCCATGGCCGCCTCGGCGAACGGATCGGCCTTGGCCCGGGCGGGCTCGACCGTCGGCTCGGCCGGGGCGGGGGCGATGAACGGCGCGTCCATCGCCGGGGCCTGCGGCTCGGCCACCGGATGGGCGGCCTTGCGCTCGGCCGCCGCCGCGGCGATCGCCTGCTGGGTCGGGACGAAGCCCTTGGTCAGCAGGTTGGCCGACTTTGCCGCGGGCGGCGCGGCCGGCTGCGCCGTCGCCGGCGGAGCGGCGAGCGGGGCCGCCATCGTCGGCGCCTTCGGGCGCGCCAGGGGTGCTGCCTGCATCGCCGCGACGGGCGTGGCGGCCGTGGCGTTGGCGATCAGCAGCGAGGCCTGCTCGTCCTCCTCCGCGACCGGGACCGGCGCGGGCGCCGGCATCGGAGCAGGGGCGGCCGCCACCGGCACCGCCATTGGTGCCGGCGCGGCGACCGGCACGGCCTGCATCACCGGCTGGGGCGCGAGCTGCGCCGACAGCGACAGCGCGTTGTTGCCGATCGAGGCCGGCATGGCGGCGCGGGCCGTCGCGGCGGCGAGCGCCGGGCGGGCGTCGCTGCGCGGCGCGGCGATCGCGTTGGTGCGGCCGCCGCCCACGAGCGACAGCGGGCGCGGCTGCACCTGCGCGGCCGCCTCGATGCCCGTCGCGACCATCGAGATGCGCACGCGACCGTTCAAGGTCTCGTCCAGCGTCGCGCCGAAGATGATGTTGGCGTCGGCATCGACCTCCTCGCGGATGCGGTTCGCCGCCTCGTCGACCTCGTAGAGGGTCATGTCGGCGCCGCCCGTGATGTTGATCAGCACGCCGCGCGCGCCCTTCATCGACACGTCGTCGAGCAGCGGGTTGGCGATGGCGGCCTCGGCGGCGGCGATGGCGCGCTTCTCGCCCTCGGCCTCGCCGGTGCCCATCATCGCCTTGCCCATCTCGGTCATGACGGTGC
>JADLEG010000009.1 GCA_020846275.1 Alphaproteobacteria bacterium | reverse complement strand
GAGGGCCGGGGATGAACCCGACCCTCGCGAGTGCGTCTAGGAGGCTGCTTCGAAAGGTCGGACAATCGCGGGAGATTGCCCGGAGAACCCAATGGGATAGGCGATAAATCGCCATCCCACCGGTTCTCGCGTCGACGGCGAGGCCATCGACCGCGCTACCTTTCCACAGGCCGGGGCCCGATGCAGTGATGGCCATCACACCCCCCGCATAGGCTCAGTCGCCGCGGAACTGCTCGACCATGTCGCGCAGGCGGTCGATGTCCTTGATGGCCAGGCTGGCGCCCTCCTTCACCACGAGCTGCTTTTTGGTGAGGTCGCTGAGGACGCGGGCAACGGTTTCCCGGGTCGTGCTGACGCGGGCGGCGATGTCGCCGTGGATCGGGACCGGGCGGATCAGCGCCGTCTTGCCGCCGTCCTTGGCATTCGGTTTCGCCAGCCGCAACAGCTCGGCGTAGACCCGGTTGTTGGCGCCGAGCGTGCTGAGGTCGAGGATGCGGTCGGTTGCCTGGCGGATCACCTTGGCCAGCCGCCGCATCAGCATCAGCGCGATCTTCGGGTGCTCCAGCACCAGGCGCTCCAGCACGGGCGGCGAGATGGCCGCGACCACGGTGTTGGTCAGCGCGACGACCGAGGCCGAGCGCGGCTGGCTGTCGAGGCAGGCGAGCTCGCCGAAGTAGCCGCCGGCGTCGATGTCGTCGAAGCTGACCTCGCGACCCGACGCCGAGTAGATCACGATGCGCGCCGTCCCGCGCACGACGCAGAACATGTCGCGGCTGTCCGACTGGCGGTCGATGATCTGTTCGCCCGCGATATACCGCCGGAACACGCATTGCTGCTCCAGCGTGGCACGTTGCTCGGGCTTCATTTCCGCGAACAACGGTATGCCGCCCAAGCTGCGCTCGGCAGCGTCCGACATGAAAATAGCCTCCGAC
The DNA here is from genome assembly GCA_020846275.1 of Alphaproteobacteria bacterium. Classification (GTDB taxonomy): domain Bacteria; phylum Pseudomonadota; class Alphaproteobacteria; order JAEULC01; family JAEULC01; genus JAEULC01. The sequence continues at coordinate 11,368 of JADLEG010000009.1, read as the reverse complement.
CCCGCTATTTCCCTGGAAATCTATATCGTTAACGGCCGGTTGGCGAGCCGGATTCTGTGGGCTATCGTCGCGGCCATGTTCGAGGGATTCGCGCGCCGGAAGCTCGGCATTGCCGCCGGCGAGGTCAGCCTTGCGATCGGCGGCAAGGGACCGCCGCTCCTGCTGCTGCACGGCTATCCGCAGACGCACGCGATGTGGCACAAGATTGCCCCCGCGTTGAGCAAAGCTTTCACGGTCGTCTGCCCCGACCTGCGGGGGTATGGCGACAGCATGAAGCCGCCCTCGGACGCCGACCATGCCGGCTATGCCAAGCGCGCCATGGCGCAGGACCAGGTCGACACGATGCAGGCCTTGGGGTTCGAGCGCTTTGCCGTGGCGGGCCACGACCGCGGCGGGCGCGTCGCGCATCGCCTGGCGCTGGACCACGGCGACCGGGTCGAGCGCATCGCCGTCCTGGATATCTGCCCGACCCACTCGATGTATGCCGCCACCGACAAGGAGTTCGCGACGGCCTATTACCACTGGTTCTTCCTGATCCAGCCCGCGCCCCTGCCGGAGCGCCTGATCGGCGCCGACCCCGGCTACTGGGTGAACGCCAAGCTCGGCCATTGGGGGAGGGACGAGGCCGCGATCACCCCCGAGGCGCGGGCGGAATATGTGCGCGCCTTCAGCGACCCGGCGACGATCCACGCGACCTGCGAGGACTACCGCGCCGCCGCCACGATCGACCTCAAGCATGACGCAGCCGACCTGGGACGGGTGCTGGAAATGCCGCTGCTCGCCCTGTGGGGCGCCAAGGGGTTCGTCGGGCGGCGCTATGACGTGCTGGCGGAATGGCGGAAGCGGGCGCGCGACGTGCGCGGCGAGGCGGTGCCGAGCGGTCATTTCCTGCCCGAGGAGGCGCCGGCGGAAATCCTCGGCGCCATGCTGGCGTTTTTCCAGGCATGAGCGCGATTGCGGCGCGACAGGCGCTGTTGTAGGTCCATTGCATGGACGACACCACGGTTCCATCAAAAGAGGCGGAAGAGACGCGGGTGCGCCGCAGCGGGCTGATGGCGCGGCTGCGCGGCTATTTCATGGCCGGGATTCTCGTGACCGCGCCGACCGGGATCACCTGCTACCTGGCCTGGCTGTTCCTGGTCTTCGTCGACGACAAGGTGAAGCCGCTGATCCCGGCGCGCTACAATCCCGAGTATTATCTGCCCTTCAGCATCCCGGGCCTGGGGCTGATCATCCTGCTGCTGGGCCTGACCGCGGTCGGCATGCTGGCCGCGGGGCTGATCGGGCGCACTCTGCTGCGCATCGGCGAGAGCATCGTGCAGCGCATGCCGATCGTGCGCGGCGTCTACTCGGCCAGCAAGCAGGTGATCGAGACCGTCGTGGGCCAGAACGCCACCAGCTTTCGCGAGGTCGTATTGATCGAGTTCCCGCGCCGCGAATGCTGGGTGATCGGCTTCATCACCGGCGTCGCCAAGGGCGAGATCGGCAAGCTGGCCGACGAGGAAGTGGTCAACGTGTTCGTGCCTACGACACCCAACCCGACCGGCGGCTATGTGCTGTTCCTGCCGCGGCGCGAGGTGATCCCGCTCAAAATGTCGGTCGAGGACGGGCTGAAGCTGGTCGTGTCGATGGGGATCGTGACGCCGCCCGATCCGGGCGCGCTGCCCGCCCGGCGCCGGGGCGCCTGACGGTCGCAAAGCGGCCCCGGCGCGCCCCGCCAACACCGAGGGAGACCGCCATGAGCCAAGCCGAGGCCGGCACAAAATCCGGCGCGAACGAGCATCATCTGCTTGCTACATTGCGCCAGCGCCGTCGGCGGCGACGCGAATCCCCGGCAGCAGCGTCCCTGACGCTGGGTCAGCGGACGGCGGACATGGTCGCCGAGCTTGTCGGCTCGTGGCGGTTCATCGTCGTGCAAAGCCTGCTGCTGGCAGCGTGGATCGCGATCAATTCGCTGGCTTGGATCAAAGGGTGGGATCCGTATCCATTCATCCTGTTGAACCTGGTCCTGTCCTTCCAGGCAGCCTATACGGCGCCCATCATCATGATGAGCCAGAACCGGGCCGCGGCGATCGACCGCCAGCGGGCCGAGGACGACTACCACATCAACATCAAGGCCGAGTTGGAGATCGAGACGCTGCACCAGAAGGTCGACCTGATGCGCGAGCAGGAGATCGTGAAGCTGATCGGCATTGTCGAGCGTCTCGAGCAGCAATTGATTCAACAGGCCGCCGCGGAGCGGCCGGCGCGCGGCTAGCGATTGCGCTACGCTGGTGGTGGGCTAGGCTCGCGGGAGCTTCCCCGGGGAGGCGAGCGAATGCGCATTGTCCTTTTGGTGATGGTCGCAACTAGCGTGCTTCTCGGCCCGCCGCCGGTGCAGGCCCAGGGCAGGCGCCAGCCGCCGCAAGTCGAACAACCGCAGGACGAGCAGCCGCAGGACGAACAAGCTGTCCCCAGCCGCAAGCGTCGGCAGGGACAAGGCCAGGGCCAAGGCCACGGGCGCCGGCAAGGTCAGGGTGCCGGGCAGGAAGGCCAGGAGCAGGCGCCGTCGACGCCCGCCCAGGGCCAGGCGGGCGGGCAACCGGATTCCCAGCCGAGCGTCCCGCCCAAAAGCCCTCCGACCGGCCAGGCAGGGTCGCAGGGCCGGCCGATCCGGGTGCTGGTCGAGCAGGCGAACGCCGCTTTCCAGGCCGGGCGCTACCTCGAGGCCGAGCCGCTCTACCGGCAGGTCCTGGAGATGCGCGAGCAGAAGCGCGGCGACGAGAGCTTTCCCGTGGTGCCGGTGATGAACCGGCTCGGTCTGTGCCTTGCCGAGCAGGGCAAGTATCCCGAGGCCGAGGCGCTGTTTCGCCGCGCGCTGGCGACGGCGGAGCAGCTCTCCGGCGGGGAGCACGCGACCGTCGCCATGTCGCTGCACAACCTCGGCTACGCGCTGCGCCGGCAGGGAAGGATGGCGGAGGCGGAGCCGATCCTGCGCCGCGCCTTGGCAATGCGCGAACGCGTGCTGGGCCCGGAGCATCCCGACGTCGCCTCGACCCTGGTCAACCTGACCCAGGCGATCGGCATCACCCGCCGGCCGGCGGAAACCGAGCCGATGCTGCGCCGCGCGCTTGCGATCCGCGAGAAGGCCTACGGGCCGGATCATCCCTCGGTCGCGGGCGTCAACAGCGCCATCGCCGTGCTGCTGCGCAATCAGGGCCGCGGTACCGACGCCGAGGCGCTGATGCGGCGGTCCATCGCGATCCAGGAGGCAAGGCTGGGGCCGGAGCATCCGCGGCTCGCCAACTCGCTCATTACGCTCGGCATGACCCAGTTGACGCTCAAGCGCTATGCCGATGCCGAGGCCTCGTTCCGGCGCGCGGCGGCGATCCGCGAGACCGTGTTCGGCCCCAACCATCCCGACACGGCGCAGGCCTACGGCACTCTCGCTTACACGCTCGCCCACCAGCAGCGTGCCGAGGAGGCGCTGACCGAGATTCGCCGGGCAACCGCGATCCACATCGTGCGGCGCGAGAACGACGACCAGCGCCGCGACGAGGGGACGGAGAGCGAGCGGCGCTCCGCGCGCTGGCTGTTCGCCCGCCATGTCGGCATTGCCTACCTGGCCTCCCGCGGCGCATCGGAGCGGATTCCGGAACTGTCCCGCGAGGCGTTCGAGATGCAGCAATGGGCGCAGACCGGCGGGGTCAGCGGCGCGCTCACCCGCATGGCCGCGCGCTTCGCGACCGGCAGCGGCCCTCTGGCCGCGCTGGTGCGCGAACGCCAGGACGTGCAGGCCCGCCGCCACGCGCTCGATCGCGGGCTGATCGAGGGCGCCACCAGGCCGACCGCGGAGCGCGACCGTGCCCAGGAAAACGCGATGCGCGCGGAGATCGTGGCGCTCGACCGCCGCCTCGATGCGCTCGATGCGCGGCTCGCGGGAGAGTTCCCGCGCTTCGAGGAACTGTCCTCTGCCCAGCCGCTGCCGATGGCCAAGGCGCGCGAACTGCTGGCGCGCGACGAGGCGATGCTGGTCTACCTGGTCCGCGACGACGACGCGTTCCTGTGGATCGTGCGCAAGGACCGCGTGTTCTGGCGCCGCCTGGCTCATGACCGCAAGTCGCTCGACGAGGCGGTCAAGGGCCTGCGCGCCTGGCTCGATCCGACCTTGAACCGCGCGCTGGCACCGATGCCGCTTGTCGCCGCCCATAAGCTCTACAACGACATCCTGCCGGGCGCCGACGAGGCGCTGCAGGGCATCAACCGCCTGCTGGTCGTGCCCGACGGGCCGCTGCAGAGCCTGCCCTTCGGCGTGCTGGTCACCAGCCCGCCGCAGGGCGAGGCGAACGACGCGGCGCAATACGCCGCCGCGCCCTGGCTGGTGCGCAAGTACGCGATCACCGTGCTGCCGTCGGTCGCGTCGCTGAAGGCGCTGCGCGTCGTGGCGGGGCGGGATGCGACGCGCGAGCCCTTCGTGGGCTACGGCGACCCCGAGCTTCGCGGCAGCGGGACGGGCGGACGCGGCGCGCCGGCGCCGCGCATGGACCAGGGCATCGCCGATGTGGCGGCGGTACAGGGGCTGGAGCCGCTGCCGGAGTCGGCGACCGAATTGCGGGAGATGGCCAAGGGCTTCCACGCGACGGCAGGGACCGTCTTCCTGGGACGGGCTGCGACCGAAAGAGCGGTCAAGTCAGCCAACCTCGCGCGCTACCGCGTCGTCGCCTTTGCCACGCACGGGCTGATGGCGGGCGAATTCGGCGACAACAGCGAGCCCGCGCTGGTGCTGACCCCGCCGGCGGTGGGCACGCCCGAGGACGACGGGCTGCTGATGGCCTCCGAGGTGGCGCAGCTCAAGCTCGACGCGGACTGGGTGATCCTGTCGGCCTGCAACACCGCCGCGCCCGACGGCACGCCCGGCGCGGAGGGCATGTCCGGCCTGGCGAAGGCGTTCTTCTACGCCGGGGCGCGCTCGCTGCTGGTATCGCACTGGGCGGTCGCCAGCGACGCTGCCGTGCGACTGACCACCGGCGCCGTCGCGGCAATGGACCGCCAACCCGGCATCGGCCGCGCCGAGGCGCTGCGCCGGTCGATGCTGGCGCTGCTCGATGACAAGGCGATGGCGCACCCGATGTTCTGGGCGCCCTTCGTGCTGGTGGGCGAGGGCGGGACAGGAAGGTAGGGCGCGGTTTCGTCCTTCGGCAGGATCGGGACGAAGACCCTTCGACAAGCTCAGGGTGAGGAGACAAGGAGCAAATCCTCATCCTGAGCCTGTCGAAGGATGAGTCCTACCCCGACTGCAGCAGCTTGATCGCCGCGTCGCGCTCGAACAGGTACAACAGCACGCGCAGCGCCTTGCCGCGTTCGGCGTTCAGTTCGGGGTCGCGGTCCATGATCAGCTTGGAGTCGTCATGCGCGACCGCCAGCAGTTCGCGGTGGAACTCGAGATTGGCGAGGCGGAATTCCGGCAGCCCGCTCTGGCGTGTGCCGAGCAATTCGCCGGCGCCGCGCAGGCGCAGATCCTCCTCGGCGATGCGGAACCCGTCCTCGGTCTCGCGCATGATGTTGAGCCGCGCCTTGGCGGCTTCGGACATGCCCTGGCGCTGGTAGAGCAGCAGGCAGGTCGAGGGGCGCTCGCCCCGCCCGACGCGGCCGCGGAGCTGGTGCATCTGCGCCAGGCCGAAGCGCTCGGCGTGCTCGATGACCATGATGGTCGCGGCCGGCACGTCGACCCCCACCTCGATCACGGTGGTCGCCACCAGCAGGTCGCAGCGCCCCATCATGTCCCCGGCGCCGGCGAAGCGCTCCATGACGGCGTCCTTCTCGGCGCCCTTCATGCGCCCGTGGACGAGGCCGATGCGCGGGCCGAAGCGCTCGGCCAGCAGGGCATGGCGCTCGGTCGCGGCGGCCAGGTCGCTGACCTCGGACTCCTCCACAAGCGGACAGACCCAGTAGACCTTGTTGCCGGCACCCATCGCGCGCGCCACCGCGTCGATCACCTCGTCCAGCCGCTCGATCGGCACGGCGCGGGTGGCGATCGGCTTGCGGCCCGGCGGCTTTTCGTCCAGCCGCGAGACCTCCATGTCGCCATAGGCGGTCAACGCCAAGGTGCGCGGGATCGGCGTCGCCGTCATCACCAGTACGTCGACGCCGCGCCCTTTGGCCGCGAGCGCCAGGCGCTGGTGCACGCCGAAGCGATGCTGCTCGTCGATCACGGCAAGGCCGAGGTCCTTGAATGCCACGTCCTCCTGGAACAGGGCGTGGGTGCCGACGATGGCATGGATCGACCCGTCGGCGAGCTGGGCCAGCACCGCATCGCGCGCCTTGCCCTTCTCGCGCCCGGTCAGCAGCGCGACGGTGAGCCCGATGCGCTGGGCCAGCGGCGCGATCGTGGCGTGGTGCTGGCGCGCCAGGATCTCGGTCGGCGCCATCAGCGCGGCCTGGGCGCCGCATTCGATCGCGCCCAGCATGGCGAACAGCGCCACCACCGTCTTGCCGCTGCCGACGTCGCCCTGCAGCAGCCGCAGCATCCGTGTCGGCGCGTTGATGTCGGCCTCGATCTCGCCGATCGCGCGGGCCTGGGCGCCGGTGAGCTGGAAGGGCAGGGCGCGCCGAAGCGCCGCGCGCATCCTGCCGTCGCCCTTCATGGGCCGGCCGGCCTGCTTGCGGTAGCGGGCGCGGATGACCGACAGGGCGAGCTGGTTGGCCAGCAATTCGTCATAGGCCAGCCGCATGCGCGGCGGCGTGGCCGGCTGCAGCTCCGCTTCGCTCTCGGGCGCGTGGGCGGCGTTCAGCGCATCGCGGAAGTCCGGCCAGCCGCGCCGGGCCTTCAAGGCCGCGTCCTGCCATTCCGGCAGCGCCGGTACCCGCGCCAGCGCCGCGCGGATCGTCTTGCGGACGACCTTCGGCGCCAGCCCGGCGGTCAGTGGGTAGATCGGCTCGACGGCCTGCAGGCTCTCCAGCTCGTCGAGCGTGCCGATATAGTCGGGATGCGTCATCTGCGGCTTGCCCGCGAAGTGCTCGACGCGCCCGCTGACCACGCGCGTCTCGCCCTCCGGCAGGGCGCGGCGGATGTAGTCCTCGTGCCCGCGGAAGAACACCAGCGCGATGAAGCCGCTGTCGTCCGAGGCGACCACCTTGTAGGGCCGGCGCGGATTGCTCGACGGTTCATGGCCGTGGATGCGCAGCGTGAAGGTGCAGATCGCGCCATCCGGCGCCTCCATCACTTTGGGCGCGAAGCGGCGGTCGATGATTCCCGTCGGCAGGTGCCACAACAGGTCGACGACCTGCGGCCCGGCCAGCTTTTCGAACAGCTTCCCCAGGCGCGGCCCTACGCCCTGGATCGCGGTGACGGAAGCGAACAGCGGATTGAGGACGTTGGGGCGCACGGGTTCGGATCGAGCCTTGGCTGGGTGATGGCGGGTCGCGGCAGCGTTGCCCGGAATCAACCACCAAGCCACCAAGACACCAAGCGGAAGATTTCTTCTTGGTGCCTCGGTGTCTTGGTGGTTTCTTCCTGGCATGGATACGGAAACCAGCATCCGCCGGCGCAAGCTCAAGTTCCGGGCCTGGCATCGCGGGACGCGCGAGATGGACCTGTTGATGGGACGGTTCGCCGACGCGCATCTCGATGCGTTCGGCGCGGACCAGCTTGACCGATTCGAGGCATTGCTGGGCGAAAGCGATCCCGATATCTACGACTGGGTGACGGGGCGGCAGGCACCGTCGGCGGACCAGGCAAGCGACGTGGTCGAGTTGCTGCGGCGCTTTAGCAACCAGGCTGAATAACATTGAATTTTCTGGAAAAGATCGGGGCCGCGCCCGGGCGTCTGAGTTGCGGCGGTGTGCCCGAGGGCTTTGATTCGCAGCTTGTCGCCGCGCTGGCGTTGCGCCGCGCCGCGCCGGTACTGCATGTCGCGCGCGACGATACGCGGCTCGCGCGGATGGAGGAGGGGCTCGCCTTCTTCGCCCCCGGACTGCCCGTGGTGTCCCTGCCGGCCTGGGATTGCCTGCCCTATGACCGCGTGTCGCCGAACGGCGAGGTGGTCAGCCGGCGGATTTCGGCCATGGCGCTTCTCGCTGGCGGCCTGGCCGGGCCGGCCGTCGTCTTGACCACCGTCAACGCCTTGCTGCAGCGTCTGCCGGCCCGGGCGAGCTTCGCGGGGGCGGTGTTCACGGCCAGGGTGGGCCAGAAGCTGGACCTGCCGGCCCTGCTCGAATTCTTCGCGCGCAACGGCTACCGCCGCGCGGGTACGGTTCGCGAGGCGGGCGAGTACGCGCAGCGCGGCGGCATCCTGGACGTGTTCCCGCCGGGCAATGACGAGCCCTTGCGCCTGGACCTGTTCGGCGACGTGCTGGAAGGCGTGCGGGCCTTCGACCCGATGACGCAGCTCAGCGGCGAGCGGCGCGAGGAGGTGCGGCTGCAGCCGGTCAGCGAGGTGGTCCTGGACGAGGGCGCGGTACTGCGCTTTCGCACCGGCTACCGCGCGGCCTTCGGCGCGGGGGCGGGCGACGATCCGCTCTACGCCGCGGTCACGGCCGGGCACCGGCATCCCGGCATGGAGCACTGGCTGCCGCTGTTCGCCGAGCGCTTGGAGACCCTGTTCGACTACCTGCCGGGCGCGGCAATCACCCGCGACCACGGCGCCGAGGATGCGATCGCGCAGCGGCTGGAGCAGATCGACGAGTTCTATCGCGCCCGCCAGGATATCGCGCGCCGCGGCGGCGGGGCCAACGGCGCGGGCGAGGGCGCCCCGGTCTACCGGCCGCTGCCGCCGGATCGCCTCTACCTTGCCGCCGAGGAGCTCGAGCGTGCGGCGGCGACGCGCGCCGTCGCCGACCTGGCGCCGTTCGCGCCGCCCGAAGGGGCGGGCGTCGACGCCGGCGGCCGGCTGGGCCACGATTTCGCCGAGGCCCGCGCGCGGCCGGACGGCCGCCTGCTCGACACGGTGCGCGAGCACATCGCGGAGCAGCAGGAAGCCGGCCGGCGCGTCGTGATCGCCGGCTTCAGCCTGGGCGCGCGGGATCGGCTCGCGACCCTGCTGCGCAACCATGGCCTGACCGCGCAGAAAGCGGTCGTGAGCTGGCCCGAGGTCGAGCGGCTCCCGGCGCGCACGACGGCGCTGGTGGTGCTGCCGGTGGAGCACGGCTTCGCCACGCCCGACCTCGCGGTCATCGGCGAGCAGGACATCCTCGGCGAACGCCTGGCGCGGCCGACGGCCCGGCGCCAGCGCCGCGCCGACCGCATCATCGGCGAATTGTCCGCCCTGTCCGAGGGCGACTTCGTGGTCCATGTCGAGCAGGGGATCGGCCAGTATGACGGGCTGGTCACGCTCGAGGTCGCCGGGGCTCCGCATGACTGCCTGCGCGTGCTCTACGCGGGCGGCGACAAGCTGTTCATCCCGGTCGAGAACCTGGAGGTGCTGTCGCGCTACGGCTCGGCCGATTCGGGCGCGCAGCTCGACAAGCTGGGCGGCGCCGCGTGGCAGGCGCGCCGTGCGCGGGTCAAGGCGCAGCTCATGGCGATGGCGGGCGAGCTGATCCGTGTCGCCGCCGAGCGCCAGGTCCGCCCCGGCCTCGAGCTGGCGCCACCGGAAGGCCTCTACCAGGAGTTCTGCGCCCGCTTCCCCTATGCCGAGACCGAGGACCAGGAGCGCGCGATCGCCGAGACCATCGCCGACCTTGCCTCCGGCCGGCCGATGGACCGGCTGATCTGCGGCGATGTCGGCTTCGGCAAGACCGAGGTGGCGCTGCGCGCGGCCTTCGTGACGGCCATGGCCGGCTCGCAGGTCGCCGTCGTGGTGCCGACCACCCTGCTCGCGCGCCAGCACTATCGCGCCTTCACGCAGCGCTTCACCGGCCTGCCGATCCGCATCGAGCAGCTCTCGCGCCTGGTTGCCGCCAAGGACGCGCAGCGGATCAAGGCCGAGCTCGGCCAGGGCCGCATCGACATCCTGATCGGCACCCACGCCGTGCTCGGCAAGGGCATCCTTTTCAAGAATCTCGGCCTGCTGGTCGTCGACGAGGAGCAGCATTTCGGCGTCAAGCAGAAGGAGCGCCTGAAGCAGCTCAAGGAGGACGTGCACGTCCTGACGCTCACCGCCACGCCGATCCCGCGCACCTTGCAGCTCGCCTTGTCGGGGGTGCGCGAGATGAGCCTGATCGCGACGCCGCCGGTCGACCGGCTGGCGGTCAGGACTTTCGTGTTGCCCTACGATCCCGTCGTGATCCGCGAGGCGATCCTGCGCGAGCAGCACCGCGGCGGCCAGGTGTTCTATGTCTGCCCGCGCATCGAGGACCTGCCGAAGCTGGAGGAGCGGTTGCGCCGCCTGGTGCCGGAGGTGCGAATCGGCGTCGCGCACGGGCAGATGGCCGGCAGCCAGCTCGAGCGCGTGATGGAAGGCTTCTACGACGGCGCCTACGAAATCCTGCTGTCGACCAACATCATCGAGTCGGGCCTCGACATACCGACGGCCAACACGATCGTCATCCACCGCGCCGACATGTTCGGCCTGGGGCAGCTCTACCAGCTCCGCGGGCGTGTCGGGCGCGGCAAGATCCGCGCCTATGCCTACCTGACCCTGCCCGGCGAGAAGGCGCCGACCGCGGCAGCCACGCGACGGCTGGAGGTCATGCAGACCCTCGACACGCTGGGCGCGGGCTTCACGCTGGCGAGCCACGATCTCGACATCCGCGGTGCGGGCAACCTCTTGGGCGAGGAGCAGTCGGGACACATCAAGGAAGTGGGCATCGAGCTCTACCAGCAGATGCTGGAAGACGCGGTCGCCGAGGCGCGCGGCGCCGCCACCGCACGGCCGGCGGAATGGACGCCGCAGATCGCCATCGGCACGCCGGTGCTGATCCCCGAGACCTACGTGCCCGATCTCGACGCGCGCCTGGCCCTTTACCGCCGCATCGCTTCGCTGGTCGACCGGCTGGAGATCGAGGCCTTCGCCGCCGAGCTTGTGGACCGCTTCGGCCCGCTGCCGGCCGAGGTCGAGAACCTTCTGGAGATCATCGCGATCAAGCGCATGTGCCGCGATGCCGGTGTCGAGAAGCTGGAGGCGGGACCCAAGGGGGTGGTAATCGCCTTCCGCGAGAACAAGTTCCGCAATCCCGACAAGCTGGTGCGCTACATCGCGCGCAACGCCGCCTCGACCAAGATCCGCCCCGACCAGCGGGTGGTATTCGTGCGCGAGTGGGACGATCCGGCCGTGCGCGTCAAAGGGCTGACGACAATCCTCGACGAGCTGGCGCAGATGGCGGCCTAGGTGTGGTTTCCGAGCGGGTTATTCAGGCTGAGTGAGGCAGCGTGCTGATTGGCGGGCTGCCGGCGAGAGCGCCGTGCGGCCGGTGGTGATTGTACCATCGCAGCCAGCGTGGCAGGTCCTGG
>JADLEG010000008.1 GCA_020846275.1 Alphaproteobacteria bacterium | reverse complement strand
CGCCGTACGAACTTCGGAATCGAAAAGGACACGAGCAACTATTTCAAGTCTAGTGCCCCTTTGGAACCCGACGTTCGCCTCCGGTCTTGCGATCGAGAGATGGCGAACTTCGGGTTCGGGGCACTAGTAGGACCGCGGCATCCCCAGCACATGCTCGCCCAGGAAGGCGAGGATCAGGTTGGTCGAGATCGGCGCGGTCTGGAACAGGCGCGTCTCCCGCCACTTGCGCTCGATATCGTATTCGCGGGCAAAGCCGAAGCCGCCATGGGCCTGCATGCAAGCCTCGGCGGCGTGCCAGGCCGATTCCGATGCCAGCATCTTGCCCATGTTGGCCTCGGCCCCGCAGGGGCGACCGGCGTCGAACAACGCGGCGGCCTTGCGCACCATCAGCGTCGCGGCCTCGTTCTCGGCATAGGCGCGGGCGATCGGAAACTGAATGCCCTGGTTGGCGCCGATCGGCCGGTCGAACACCACGCGCTGCCGCGCGTACTCCGACGCTTTGGCGATGAACCAGCGTCCGTCGCCCAGCGCCTCGGATGCCACCAGCACGCGTTCGGCATTCATCCCGTCCAGGATGTACCGGAATCCGCGGCCTTCCTCGCCGATCAGGTTTTCCGCAGGCACTTCGAGCTGATCGAAGAACACCTCGGTTGCATTGTGGTTGATCATCGCCTTGAGCGGCCGGATCTCCAGGCCCTTGCCGAGGGACTGGCGTATGTCGACCAGAAAGACTGACAGCCCGTCGCTCTTCTTCTTGACGTCGGGCAGCGGCGTCGTACGCGCCAACAGCAGCATGAGATCGGAATGCAGCGCGCGCGAGGTCCATACCTTCTGGCCCGTCACCACGTAGCGGTCGTTGCCCTTCTTCTCGGCGCGGGTCTTGAGCTTGGTTGTGTCGGTGCCGCTGGTCGGCTCCGTCACGCCGAATGCCTGCAGACGCAGGCGTCCAGCCGCGATCTCGGGCAGGTACTGGCGTTTCTGTTCCGGGCTGCCGTGCCGGAGCAACGTGCCCATGATGTACATCTGGGCGTGGCAGGCGCCGGCATTGCATCCCGACGCATGGATCTCTTCCAGAATTGCCGAAGCCGCGCTCAACGGCAGGCCCAGCCCGCCGTACTCCTCGGGGATGAGCGCCGCCAGGAACCCCGCGCGCGTCAGCGCCGACACGAACTCCGTCGGATAGGCTTCGCGTGCGTCCAGGTCGCGCCAGTAAGGTCCCGGAAAGTCGGCGCAGATACGGCGGACCAGCCCGCGTATGTCGGCATAGGGATCATCGAGCACCAGGACCGGCGGGGCCGACTCCTTGCCGGGCGGGGCCGGCGCATTCATGGGCTTGTGCCGGAAACCATGGCGATTGTTGCCCGCATCGACGCCCTATCCTGCCTTCGGGCGCGACCGCTCCGCCGCGGCGGGTCCGAACACCTCCTCCGTGTGGGCGCCCAGGCACGGCGGATTGAGGCGGAACGGCAGGCGGTCGCCGTCGAGGGACAGCGGTGAGCCCAGCAGCGTGATCTTGCCGTCGGGGCTGGGCTGCAGGATGCCCAGCGCCTTGGTTTGCGGATGGTCGAGCACCTGGTCGATCGTCTGCATCGGCGCATTGGGCACGCCCGCTTCGTCGAGCAGCCTCTGCCATTCGGCGTTGCTGCGCTTGCGCACCTCATCCTCGATCGCGCGATAGAGTGTCTCCTTGTTGCGCACCCGGTCGGGATTGGTCGCATAGCGGGGGTCGGTCGCCCATTCGGGGTGGCCGAGCACGTTCGACAGCGCCGCAAACAACTTGTCGTTCCCGGCGGCGATGACGATGAATCCGTCCGTCGACTGGTAGCCGCGATAGGGGACGATCATGGCCGTGCCCGAGCCCTGGCGTTGCGGCACCTTACCCGAAGCCTGGAAGTTGGCAGCGTGGAAGCCGATCCAGGCGAGGGCCGTCTCGTACAACGACGTGTCGATCGTCGCCCCGTTGCCGTTCTCGCGCCGGCGCAACAGTGCCGACACGACGCCGATGACCGACCACATGCCCGCCGCCATGTCGATGATCGACGTGCCGACGCGCACCGGCGCCTGCCCCGGCTCGCCCGTCACGCTCATCAGCCCGCCAAAGGCTTGCATCAGCGGGTCGTAGCCGGGCCGGTCCTTGTACGGACCGGCGGTGCCGAAGGCCCCGATCGAGCAACAGATCAGTGCCGGCTTCAGGCCGCGAAGCGTGCCCGGGTCCAGCCCCAGCTCCTTCGCCGAGTTTGGCCGCAGGTTCTGGACCACCACGTCCGCGCGCTCGACGATCAACCGACGCAGGCGCTCGCGCTCCGCCGCGTCCTTGAGGTTCACGATCACCGAGCGCTTGTTCCGGTTGAAGCTCAGGAAGGTCGCCGCCATGTCGCCCCAATAGGGCGGCGCCCAGCTCCGCGCGTCGTCGCCGTCGCCGGGCTTCTCGATCTTGATTACGTCAGCGCCCAGATCGCCCAGGATCTCGCATGCGAAGGGCGCAGCGACGCTGTGGCCGATCTCGACCACCGTGTACCCGCTGAGAGGCAAGCTGCTCGCCATGGACAAATCGGTGCCGCCATACCTCGTGCTATGGGCGTCCAGACTGGGATAAAGCGCGTGGATTGTCAATGAAACGTTTCATGCCAATCATTTTGGCCCTTCGGGGAATAGGGCAATTTGAGGCGCGTGATCGCGCTTCCACACCATGACCGAGCGTTCGTATTCGATCACCACCTGCCCGTGCTGATTCAGGCCGCGCGTGCGCACCTTGACGATGCCCTGTTTGGGCCGCGAGTCGGATGCACGCACGCTGACGACCTCGGACTCCGAGTACAGCGTGTCGCCGGGAAAAACCGGGTTGGGCAGCTTGATATAGTCCCACCCCAGCGCGAAGCCATTTTCGCTGATGTCGGAAACGCCAAGCCCGGCGATCACGGAAAGGGTCAGCGCGCTGTTGACGAGGGGTCGCTTGAACTCGGTGCGACTGGCATAGTCGGCATTGAAGTGGATCTGGTTGGTGTTGTTGGTGATCAGCGTGAACTGGATATTGTCGGTCTCGGTGATCGTGCGTCCCAAGCGGCTGCGATAGATGTCGCCGACCTGGAAGTCCTCGAAAAACCGGCCGATCCAGCCAGCCTTGACCGTTCCCATGGTTGGGCCCCCTATTTCTCGCCGATCGTCTCTAGAAGGCGCAGCGCGCGCAGCAGGATCGGGCGGTCCACCAGTTGCCCGCCGACGGCGACCGAGGCGTCACCGCGCGCCTCCGCCTCGCGAAAGCCCTGCGCGACCTTGCGGGCATAGTCGATCTCGTGCGGCTGTGGCGAGAAGACCTGGTTGATCACCTCGATCTGACGCGGGTTGAACGTGGACTTGCAGGTGAATCCGAGCCGCCGCGCTTGGTTCGTGTCCGCCAGCAAGCCCGCTGGATCGTCGAGGTTTGGATAGACGCCGTCGATGCTCAGGATATTGGCGGCGGCCGCCGCCACCACGATGGACGAGCGCGCATAGATGAGCTCGGCCGCTTCCTTTTCGCGCCGGGCGCCCAGGCCAATGTCCAGCGCATAGTCTTCGGCGCCAAACATCAGCGCATGCACGCGGGGATGGGCATCGGCGATCTGCGAGGCGTTCAGCAACCCGCGCGCGCTCTCGACCGCCGCCAAGATCTTGAGCTGCCCTGCCGGAATGCCGCGCCGCCGCTCCAGGGCATCGAGCATGTCAGCCAGCACGTGGATGTCCGGCGCCCGCGTAACCTTGGTCAGGCATATCCCGTCCACGCCCGGCAGAACGACCTGCTCCAGGTCGTCCTTGAGCCACGGCGTGCTGAGCGCATTGACGCGCACGAAAACCGCCGGCCCGCCCGTCCAGGGCTTGCTCACAGCGGCGGCGATCATGTGCCGCGCCTCCGCCTTTTCGGCCGGCAACACCCCATCCTCGATGTCCAGCAGAACGCAGTCGGCGGCGGACGCCCTGGCCTTGCTGATGAATTTCTCCCGGTTGCCCGGAACGAACATCCAGGAACGGACCTGGCGTGGCATCGCTCTCACCCTGCTTGAAGATGACTCTTGCGCGCGCCCTCGCCGGTCGATTGTCGACTGCGCGAGAGGATCATGGAAGCATTTCCGATTCCGGGACGGCTAGTGCAGATTCGCGCAGGCCTTCGTGATGCGCGCCAAAGCATCCTTCAGCACCTCATCGCTCGCGGCATAGGAAACGCGCAGGTAGGGCGACATTCCGAAGCCCGCGCCAAATACCAGCCCTACGCCCGCTTCCTCCAGCAAATAGACGACGAAGTCCTCGTCCGTCTTGATCACCTTGCCATTCGGCAGCTTCCTGCCGATGAACGCGGCGCAGGACGGATATACATAGAACGCACCTTCCGGCTTGTGGCATTTCATGCCCGGGATGGCGTTGAGCCCCGCCACCACCATCTCGCGCCGGCGCTCGAAGGCGGCGCGGTTGCGGGCGATGAAGTCCTGCGGACCGGTCAGGGCCTCGAGCGCCGCGGCCTGGCTGATCGAGGCCGGATTCGTTGTGGAATGCGACTGGATCGCCGCCATCGCCTTGATCACGTCCTTGGGGCCGCCCGCATAGCCGATGCGCCAGCCGGTCATGCAGTAGGTCTTCGAAACGCCGTTCATGGTCAGCGTGCGGGGATACAGTTCCGGCTCGATCTGCGCGGGCGAGGCAAACACGAAATTTCCATAGACGAGGTGCTCGTAGATATCGTCCGCCAGGATCATCACGTGTGGATGCCGCTTCAGCACATCCGTCAACTGCTTCAACTCGCCGCGCGAATAGGCCGCGCCGGACGGATTGGATGGCGAGTTCAGCACGACCCACTTGGTGTTCGGCGTGATCGCCTTGTCCAGCGCTTCGGGCGTGAGCTTGAATCCCGCCTCCGGCGTGGAGGGCACGATCACCGGCGTGCCCCCGCACAGCAGCACCATCTCGGGATACGACACCCAGTAGGGGGCCGGAATGACCACCTCGTCACCCGGGTCGAGCGTCGCCAGGAAAGCATTGAAGATCACATGCTTTCCCCCGACGCAGACGATGATCTGGTCGGTCTTGTACTCGAGCCCGTTCTCGCGCTTGAACTTTCCGGCGACCGCTTCCTTCAGCGCCGGCGTGCCGTCGATCGGCGTATACTTGGTCTGCCCGGCGCGGATTGCCTTGATCGCGGCTTCCTTGATGTTGTCCGGCGTGTCGAAATCGGGCTCGCCCGCCACGAGACCGATGATGTTCTTGCCCTGCGCCCGCAACTCGGCAACCCGGCCGAACAGTGAAGCGGTCGGAGATGGCTTAACTCGCCCGAGGCGTTGCGCGATCTTGGCCATGGAAATCCTTCATGTCCGAACGGAGGCCGCGCCGTGCGGCTAGCCGCCGCGGCGACGACGATGCCCCATAATATCCAGCTTGTGTCTTCGGTCAATATATCGTTTCATCAGCGCAGCCACCGAACGCGGAACGCTCCGAGGTTCGCGCCGTCGCATGCAGGCATTTCGCTTCAAGGTCTACGAGGCATTCCTCGTCTACCCGCCCGGGCAGGAGGTGCACACCGCTGCCTCGGGCCATGTTGCCGCGCTGCACGAGGTCTTCGCCGAGATCGAGGACCGCGAGACGGGGCTGCTTGGGGTGGGCGAAGTGCGCGCCAACATCGCCTTCATCACAGGAACGCCCGAGGCGGAGGTGGCGCCGCGGGTCATCGCGCTCCTGCAAATGCTCGCTGGCTCCCCCACGCACCCAGCGCTGGCGTCGGGCTTTGCCGATATACGTGACCGCTTTCCCAAGATCAGCCAGGCCGTCGTCGAAAACGCCTTGGTCGACCTGGAAGCCAAGCGCCGCGGCGTGACGGCGGCGGAGCTGCTCGGCGGTACCTGGCGCGCCTCGCTGCCGTGCAACCAATGTGTCTTCTGGGGGACCGACGAGGCGATGGAGGTCAACTTCGATTCGTACCTGGCGCAAGGGTTCCGCAAGGTGAAGCTGCGCGTGGGCATCGGCACGATCGATGACGACGTGCGGCGATTGCGCTGGATGCGCGAGCGTGCCGGCCCGACGCTCGATCTTTCCGCCGACGCCAACGGCGCCTGGAGCGCCGATATGGCCCTGGCCAACATCGACCGGTTGCGACGCTTCGACATCACGTATGTCGAGCAGCCCACGCGCAAGGGCGACTGGGACGGGCTGGAGCGCGTGGCGCGCGAATCCGGCATCGACGTGATGATCGATGAGGGATTGCAGACCGACGACGACGTGGCCCGCGTCTGCGCCAACAAAGGGCGCATCTCCGCGCATCTGAAGATCGCCAAGGCCGGGGGTGCGGCGGCCTTGGTCGCGATCGGCCGCCGTTTCGACCGCAACGGCGTGTCCTATGTCATGGGGCAGATGAACGAAGGCGCCTTGGCGACGGCGATCGCGGTGCAGGCCGGCATGGCGCTGAAGCCGCGTGTCGGCGAGTTGTACGGTGCCCTTGGCATCCTGAACGACCCTGGGGATGGCGTGACCTATGGTCCTGGCAGCGTGTCCGTTGCACGGCGCCCCGGCGCCGGCTCAAATCTGCGTTACGACAGGCTTTCGCTGCTTTGGGATAGCGAAGCATGATGCACCCACGATCGCCCTTTGAACGAAAACCGTTCTGGCGGGAGAAGGCCGTTTGACTATCTCGCTCAGCCGATACTTGGTCGCCGCGCTCTCGGCGAGCGGCATAGACCGGGCATACTGCGTGCCCGGCGAGAGCTTCTTGCCGGTGCTCGATGCGCTGTATGACAGCGCGATCGAGTTGGTGACCTGCTGCCATGAAAGCTCGGCGGGCTTCATGGCGCTTGCCGATGGGCGGCTGACCGGCGTGCCGGGCGTGTGCCTGGTCAGCCGCGGTCCCGGGGCGACCAACGCATCGATCGCCGTGCATACGGCGCAGCAGGATGGCGTGCCGATGATCCTGTTCATCGGGCAGGTGCCGCGCCGCAATCTGCGCCGTGGCGCGTTCCAGGAAATCGACTACGCCACGATGTTCGGCGGCATCGCAAAATGGGTCGTGGAGATAAGGGATCCCGAGCAGCTTCCCGCCGCGCTCGCCCGGGCGCTGCATGTCGCCATCAACGGCGTGCCCGGACCGGTGGTGGTGTCGCTGCCCGAAGACGTGCTGGACGAGCCGATCCCCGAAGCCACGCCCCGTCCTGTGGAACGCGCACGCACGGCGCCGGAGCCGGCGGCCGCCGCACAAGTGGGGCAATGGCTGAAGGCGGCCCGCCGTCCGCTCATCATCGCCGGCGGCGAACTGGGCAGCGGTCGCGGACGCGAAACGTTGATGGAAATCGCAACGGCGCATGGAATCCCGGTCGCAGTCAGTTTCCGTCGTCATGACCTGTTCGACAACGAGCATCCCTTGTTCGCTGGCGAACTTGGCATCTTCAACACCAAGCCGCAGATCGAGGCGCTGCGCTCGGCCGACCTGATCATCGCCGCCGGCACGCGACTCAATGACCTGACCACGCACGGGTTCACCTTCCCCGGCTCGCCCTATGCGCCGCAGCGCTTCGTCCACGTCTACGATGACCCGACGGTGATCGGCCTGCACGTGAAGCCCGACATCGGCGCGGCATGCTCGGCCGAGGCCTTTCTGCGTGCTCTCGCCCCACCCCAGCCCTCCGTGGCTGCGACGCGCGCCGCCTGGGCGGAACGCCTGCACGCGTTCCAGGTCGCCAACGCGGCATGGGCAAGACGCACTGCGCCGGACGGCGTGGTGTTCGGCAACGTGACCACCGCCTTGCGCCGGCGGGTCAAGGACGACGCGGTCATCGTGCTGGACGCCGGCGTGTCGGCGGCGCTCACCTATCGCTATTTCCCCTTTCGGCCGCCGATGCGCTTGCTTGCGACGATCGGCGGTCCGATGGGCTTCGGCGTACCGGCCGCGGTCGCGACGGCAATGCGGCTACCGGGACGCCAGATCGTTTGCATCGCCGGCGACGGCGGGTTTCTGATGACCGGCAACGAACTGCTGGCGGCCGTCCAGCGCAATCTGCCGATCCGCGTGATCGTCGCCAACAACGGCAGCCTTGGCACGATCCGCGTGCACCAGGAGCGGATGTTCCCTGGCCGCGTCATCGGCACCGGCCTGAACTCGCCGGACTTCGCGGCGCTGGCCAGGGCGTTCGGCTGCAAGGACCTGGTGATCGCGCGCGAAGACGACATCGAGCCCGTGCTCGACGCCGCCTTCGGGCATCGTGGCCCCGTCCTGGTGGAGGTCAAGGCGAGCCTTTCCGCCGCGCTGCCGGCGTCCGCTCGTTCGGGCACTGTGGAGTCGGTCCATGCAAGCGACAATTGATCCAGTCCACGCGCGAGGGCAACCGACGCGCCACCGGCTGATCGACGAACCGGCGGCATGGCTCGGCCGCGATCTGGCGAAGCGGCCGGATCTCTGGATCGAACGCCTGTCCGACGACGACAACGCAGAGATCGCGGCGGCCGTGGCGGCGACACAAGTGCGCGGCGTTCCGATCGAGAAGATCGGAAGAGAGGACTTCCCGCTTCCTACCCTGGGGTCCCGGCTCGATGCCCTGCGCAAGGAAGTCGTCCACGGCCGGGGCTTCGTGCTGCTGCGCGGCCTGGCGATCGCGGATAGGCCCATCGAATACGCGGCAGCCGCGTACTGGGGCGTCGGAACGTATTTCGGCCGCGCGCGGTCGCAGAATTCGAAGGGCCATCTGCTCGGGCACGTCCGCAGCCAGGGGCTTTCGACCGCCGACCCCAACGTGCGCTCCTATCAGACCACCGAGCGGCAGACCTTCCATATCGATTCCTGCGACATCGTGGGGCTGCTGTGCGTGCGCCCGGCAAAGCGCGGTGGCGAGTCGAAGATCGCGAGCTCGATCAGCATCTATAACCGCATGGTCGAAGAACGTCCCGATCTCGTCGATCGCCTGTTCCTGCCGATGTTCAACGATCGGCGCGGCGAGGTGCCGGTCGGTGCGGAGCCGTGGTTCGTCATCCCCGTGTTCAACGAATACCTCGGCTACTTGTCGGTATTCTACATTCGGCAGTACGTCATGTCGGCCCAGCGTTTTCCCGAGGTGCCGCGGTTGTCGCCCGCGGATGTCGAGGCGCTCGACTATTTCGACCGCCTGTGCGACGACCCGGCAATGCGGCTCGACATGACCCTCGAGAGCGGCGACATGCAGTTCCTGCACAACCATACGGTCGTGCATGACCGGAATGCCTACGAAGACTGGCCCGAGCGCGAGCGCAAGCGTCACCTGCTACGGCTGTGGATCGCCGCGCCTGACGCGCGGCCCCTGCCGGCGGCCTATGCCCAACGCTTCGGCAGCGTCACGATCGGCGATCGCGGCGGCATACTCTGCAAGGACACCTGCCTCCACGTCGATCTGGCCTGACGGGATTCCAGGCAGCGCTCAGAGCTTGCGCGCCGTCATGTGGCCTTCGTAGATCGCCTTCTCGATCTGGCGGGGCGATTGGGCATCGCCGACGAGGTGCAGTTCCACGGCAGGCGATCGCCGGCGCAGTTCGCGCCACAGCGCATCGTTCGGCCGGCCGCCGCATGCGGCAACCACCGTGGCGATATCCGGCATCGGCGTTTCGCGGCGGGTAAGGACATTGCGTACCACGATGCCGTCATCGGTCAGTTTGGAGACTTCGCTGTCCACGATGAACGCGACGCCCTGGTCGAGCAGCCGCTTGTACAACAGGCGCCACGTCATCAATTCGACCTGGACGCCGGGATAGCGC
Source organism: Alphaproteobacteria bacterium (assembly GCA_020846275.1). Classification (GTDB taxonomy): domain Bacteria; phylum Pseudomonadota; class Alphaproteobacteria; order JAEULC01; family JAEULC01; genus JAEULC01. The sequence continues at coordinate 49,648 of JADLEG010000008.1, read as the reverse complement.
TTGGACGTCACGACGGTAACCTGATGGCGCTGACCGACCAGCCAGTCGGCGACGGTCAGTCCGACCATATCCCCCTTGGTGTCGAAGACGACCACCTTGTCCCCGATCGCTGCGCTGTCCAATGCCGCGCGCGCGGAAACCAGGCGGTCGTTCCCGTCGTCAATGTCGGGAAGATGGGCGTCGGATCCGGTGGCGATGATCACCGCGTCGGGTTTTCGCGCCAGGATCGTGTCTGCCGTGGCCGTCTCGCTCCGGCAGATCTCGATCTGGCCGCGCTCCACTTCGCGGATCAGGTGGTCGGCGATGGCGCCGATCTCCGCCCTGCCGGGGGCGCGGCGCGCAAGCTGGATTTGTCCGCCCAGATCAACGCCGCGCTCGATGATGGTGACCCGGTGGCCGCGCAGGGCGGCCACCCGGGCGGCCTCGAGCCCGGCCACGCCGCCGCCGACCACCAGCACGCGCCGCGGCGCCGCGGCCGGCGGCATCTCACGCAGCTCGTGCTCGCGGCCGCTCGTCGGATCCTGAACGCAGGTGATGTGCGAGCCGCGCATCAGTCGGCCGAGGCAACCCTCGTTGATCCCGACGCAATAGCGGATCTCGTTGAGCGCACCGCGCTGCGCCTTCGCCGGCAGGTCGCGATCGGCGATCAGCGCGCGGGTCATGCCGACCAGATCGGCGTCGCCGGCCTCCAGCACGGCCTCCGCGTCGCGCGGGTCCGTGATCCGGCCGACGCAGATCACCGGCACCGAGACCATCTCGCGGATGCCGCGCGCCAGGCGGCGCATGTGTCCGCCGCGCGTGTACATGGGGGCGTAGTGGTTGGCTTGCGACCAGGATGACAGGTCGGATCCCGAGGTCACGTTGACGTAGTCGAGCTTTCCGGCCGCGACGATCGCCTTGGCGGCTTCGCGCGTGTCATCCAGCGTCAAGCCGCCGGGATAGTCCTCCTCGGCGCTGATCCGCAGGCCAACCACGAAATCCGGCCCCACCGCCTTGCGCACCGCGCCGGCCACGTCGCGGGCGAAACGCATGCGGTGCTCCGGCGATCCGCCATAGGCGTCGTCGCGCCGGTTGGTAAGGGGCGACAGGAATTGCTGGATCAGGTTCCCGTGGCCGCCATGCAGCTCCACGCCGTCCAATCCGCCTTGTCGCGCGCGCAGGGCCGCGCCGGCGAAGGCGCTGACGATCTCGTCGATTTCGCCCTGGTCCAGGGCATGCGGCGTTTCGTTATTCAGCTCCGAGTCGACCGGCGACGGCGCCAGAACGCGGCCCCAGGGGCCCGTGGCGCCCGACAGGGCGCCGGCATGATTCAGCTGGGCGAAGATCCGCGTGCCATGCAGATGCACCGCGTCCGCTACCCGTCGATACGGCTCAACGACCGATTCGTCCCAGTTTGCCAGGGCCGGCATCAGCTTCGAGGTCGATGTCGGATGCACGCTCGTCGAGCCGGTGATGATCAGCCCGACGCCGCCACGCGCGCGCGCCGCATAGTACGCGATAACGCGGTCGCCAATCGCCGTGCCGTCGGTCAGCCCGGTGCTGTGCCCGGTGCTGACGATCCGGTTGCGCAGGGTAATCCGCCCGATCTGCATCGGCGAGAACAGGCGGGCCAGCGAGGACGGTGGGGATGGGGCCATGATCAAGAGCAGCTTGAACCACGGGCCGGCGGCGGTCAATATAACGTTTCATCAGTACGCCACCCGAGCGCCGACCTCCTGGTGTTCGGACCAGGCATCCCTGCCCTTCAAGACACGGAGTCGACGCGTGGCCAAGTCGGATTTTCCCAAGGAAGAATTTCTCGAACGCCAGCAGCGCGTGCGGCGGGCCATCGCCGACGCGGGTCTCGACTGGCTGCTCGTGTTTCATCCCGTGTCGATCCACTGGCTGATCGGCTCGGACGCGAAGAGCTACCAGACCTTCCAATGTCTGCTCGTCGCGGCGGATGCCAAGCCCCTGGTGATCATCACGCGCGGCGCGGAGCGCCAGGAACTTCTGGACGAGGCGCTGATCGACAACGTCCGCACCTGGGGCGGACCCGAGCCGGAGGATCCGCTTGGTCCATTCGGGCGTCTGCTCGACGAGCTTGGCGTCAAGAGCAAGCGGGTTGGCATGGAAGTTCCAGCCTACTACCTGCACCCGCACCACTATGTCCGGGTCAAGGAGATGCTGGGCAAGGCGCTCGTGGCCGAGCCGACCAATCTGATCCACGACCTTAAGCTGGTGAAGTCGGCCCGCGAAATCGCCTATGTCCGGGAAGCCAGCCGCATCGCCGACCTGGGAATGGCGGCCTGCATCGGGGCGGTGAAGGAAGGGCGCAGCGAGCTGGAGATTTCGGGCGCCATCTACCACGCCATGCTCGGCGCCAATGGCGGCCTGCCGGCCAGCACGATCAACCTGGTGACGGGCGACCGCCTCGGCCTGCCGCACGGCGCGCCCAGCCTGAGGCGCATGAAGCGCGGCGACGGCGGCAACGTGGAGTTCGGCGCCACGCATCGACGCTATACCGTGACCATCGGACGTCAGTTCTGCCTGGGCGAACCGACCCGGCGGATGCGCGAGCTGTACGACATCGTGCGGCGTGCCAGCGACGCGATGATCGCCGCGATCCGCCCGGGCGTTCGGGCGATCGTCCCGCACGAAGCCGCGAAGAAAATCATCGCCGACGCCGGATACGACCAGTACCGGTTGCACACCAGCGGATACGGAATCGCGCCGGGCTTCCCGCCCGCCTGGGGCGAGCCCATCAACATGTTCGGCGGCAGCACCTATACGCTCGCGGCAGGCATGGTCCTGTCGGTCGAGCCGCCGATTTTCATCGGTGCGGAAAAGGTCGGCGCGCGGATCATCGATGACGTGCTCGTAACCGAGACTGGCGCCGAGCTGCTGTCCCGCTTCACGCGCGACCTCATCGTCGTCGACTAAGGAGGGCCGGCCGCGGCGCGAGGGGAGCGCTCGGACCGAGCGCTCCGCCGGCGATGGCGCGCCCTGATATAACCGATACTCATATCACCTATAGATGATGTGTGTTGGACGTAAGGGTGCGCGGCCCCCTAGCATCCCCGCCGAACCGCGCAAGGGAGACCGTTTGCCATGGACTTTGGTGTAATGACGCAAATCCAGATGCCACGCCCGTGGACCGACACCACGGAACGCGAGGGATTCTGGAACGGGCTCGACCAGGTCGTGGCCGCGGAATCGGCGGGCTTCAAGTATTTCTGGATTACCGAGCAGCATTTCTTCATCGAGGTGGGTCACTGCTCCTGCCCCGACATGGTGCTCGCGGCGCTGAGCCAGCGAACCAAGACCATCAGGCTCGGCTTCGGGGTCATCCTGATGCCCTGCCACAACCCCTTCATGATCGCCGAGCGTGTGAGCATGCTCGATGTCCTCAGCAAGGGGCGCTGCGAGTTCGGCGCCGGGCGAGGCACCTCCCCCTACATGGTCGAGGGCCTGGGCTTCGACCCCAAGATCGGCCGGGATGTCGGACGCGAGTCGCTCGAGGCCGTCGTCAGCATGCTGACGCACGAGAAGTTCCCGGGCTACAAAGGCAAGCATTTCGATCTGCCGTCGCGCCACGTGGTGCCGCACCCGATTCAGCGGCCGCACCCGCCGATCTGGGTAGCGGCATCGAATCTCGAGACCTACGAACATGCCGGCCGGCAGGGCCTTGGCGTAATCGGCGTGACCCGCAACACGCCGGATGAGACCGCGCCCTGGATCGCCGCCTACAAGTCCGCGATCACCAATGGCGACAAGTCGGCATTCGTCGCGAAGGCGCCCAATCCGAAGAACGGCGTATTCGGTATGGCCTGCTGCGACAAGGACGATCGCCTGGCGCGCGACGTGGCCTGCGCCGCCGCGCGCTGGTACTACGGCGACAACGATGCCGAGCTCAATGCCAACCGCTTCGCCACGGCCGGCGGCGTCGGAAAGGTCAACGACAAGGTCGCGACCCGCACCAACGACGAATTGCTCGCGGATGCCATGGTGTTCGGCGGCAATCCGGATTCGATTTCACGGCAGGTCGAACGCTGGGCGAAAATCGGGCTCGACCAGATGATCTTCATGATACAGGCCGGCAAAACCACGCATGACCAGGTCATGCGCACGATCGAGTTGATCGGCGAGAAGGTGATTCCCCGGTTCGCCAGCTAGTCGTTCGTCAAGCGATCAGCCAGCCTCGGCTGGCTGACCCCGCTTCATCATTCCTTCTGGCCCAGCCAAACAACGTGGGCGCGCACCATCACGGGATTGCCCCGCGTCCAGCCGTGCTTCGATGCATAGGCGAGCATCTTGGCAAAACCCTCGTTCCATAGGTCCGGCCGCGATGCGGGCGCATGGTTCCGCAACCACGCTTCCGATACCCAGGCAATCTCAGGTCCCTCAAGCTCTGCGATTTCGCGAAGGGCCTGCCGTACTTGGTCGAATGCACCAGGATCCGCGTCGACGGCCAGTCGGAAGCGGCCGAAGTCGCCGGGATCGTCCAGTACGACACGCAAGTCCCGGTCAACGCGTACCTGCACTTTGTTCCTCCTCTTGATGCCTGAGAGGGATGCCGCACGCGGCAAGATGTCCCCTGATCACCTGCCATTGCGCGGCGCCGATGCGCTGTGGCTGCCGCCCGCCCAGGCCGCGCAGCCATCGAACGCGGGTCGCCAGGTCCTGACGGTCGCCATAGTCGAAACTGCCGGGTGGCGAGGCGACGTCGGCGATCGTCGCCGCGGCCGGCACGGCCACAAGCACATCCGAACCGACCGCGCGTCCCGCGGTCGTGGCGATCAGCAGCGCGATGTCCGCAACGGCGTACCGCAGCTCGGCGAACCTTATCGCCCCGGCCAGCATCGGTCCTAGATCCGTTGGGATCGTCGCCGGATCGCGCGCCGCGGCGCGCACCTTCACCCCGCGAGCGGCAAGCATGCGAACAAGCGGCCCACCGATCGCGCCGATGCCGACGACGACGGCGGTCGACCCGGGCTTTGGGCCAAGGCCCTGTTCGTCCAAAGCCTTCAATGCGGCTTCCGCGATCAGCGGCCCGCGCATGCGCTTCAGGCCTTCCTGCTCGCCATATTCATGGACGACGATTCCGGCGCGGCTCGCGCGTTCGCGCAGGCCCGCCGGAAAAGCGCCGGTGATCAAGACCGCCCCGTGACGGGCGAGACCCAGGAGCTTCTCGGTCAACACGATCGGCGCCGACGCATGCGGCGCGAATACCACGTCCCCCGTCATGTGCGGGATGGGCAGCAGGATCACATCGGCATCCCGCAGGGCCTCTTCGGCCGACGAGGTTGTTGTGACGCCGGCCGCGGCGGCTGCGGCGGGGGCGTCGTATAGCCTCACGCTAAACCCCTCGTCCGCCGCCAGCCGGGCGATTTCGCATTCGCGCAAGTCACCGCCCAGCACGGCAAGCCTGCCAAGCATCGTCATCGCGTAGGCTTGCGGACGGCAAACATCTGGATTCTTGATTGGCCGCCATGGAAGAGGTCCGCAGGCATTTTCCACCGCGATCGCCAATGCGTCAATATAACGTTTCACGCCAGCGCTGCTCGCCCATTCGGCGGAACGCAACCTTGATGCTATGGTCGGGTTGCGAGACAAGAGATCTGCAACCTAAAGAATCGGGGGAGAGATGGCCGAGAAGCGGGGACACCAGCCGACGATCCGCGAAGTCGCAAAAGCGGCGGGCGTTTCGGTCGGCTCGGTTTCGCGCGTACTGAACGCGAACGATTCCGTCTCGCCGGACATTCGGGCCCGGGTCCAGGACGCGATTTCCCAGCTCGGGTATACGCCGAACCTTGTTGCCCAGACCATGCGCAGCAAGATCTCGCGCACCATCGCCTGCATCATCAGGGACATCGATATTTCCGGATTCGCGCGGTTCGTGCGCGCGGCCGACGAAACGTTTATCCAGGCCGGTTACGCGCTTCTCCTGTCGAATTCCAAAGGCGAGATCGATCGCGAACGCGAGTTGATTTCGGTCATCGGCGCGCGCCGCGCCGACGCGCTGCTCATCGCCCAATCGTCGGAGACGGACAAGAAGCTGGAGGAACAGCTTCGTCGCATCGGCATTCCCGTGGTCCTGATCGACCGCGAGGTGCCGGACTGGGCGGACGCGGTGATGATCGACCACCGTGGCGGCGTGCGCCAGGCGACCGAAAAGCTGCTGCGGCTGGGCCACCGGCGGATCGCGCTGTTGACAGGAAGGCGCAGCCTCTACCCGGCGCGCGAGCGCATCATCGGCTACGAACAGGCGCTGAAGGCGGCGGGCGTCGCTGTCGATCCGCGACACCTGCGGCTGGGCAGCTTCGAGGCGGATTTCGCTTTCGCGGAAACCTCGGCCCTGATGACCGCTCCTGACCGCCCCACCGCCATCATTGCTGGAGGAATCGAGATGCTGTCGGGCGTCATTCGGGCGCTTCGCGCGCGAGGGATGACGATACCGCGCGACGTGTCGCTCGTGTCTGCGATGAATACCGATCTCACCGACCTGTTCGAGCCCCCGATCAGCGTCGAGGACTGGGACTACGCGGAGGTCGGCCGAATCGCCGCCAGCCTGGCATTGCAGCGGATCGCCGGCGGCCCGTCCGAGCCGCGCCGCGTCCTGGTGCCGAGCCGATTTATAATGCGCGAATCCTGCGCCGCCCCGGCCAAATGATCGGCAGATAACGTTTCATTCCCTGGTACCTGACCACCGGAACCGTCGCAGTGCGGACACGGTCGTTTTCGGCGTTTTATCGCGTTCCTTTGAGACAAGCAGCAAACGAATGGGGGCGATGAAACGATACCAGTTGACAGGCCCGGGGGTTAGTGCTCATCGTTTGCCATGCTGGGCTTGTGGGGCACGGTTTGGCGTCACGGCCGGCTTTGGATGAAGGTCTATTGGGGCTGATCGTGGAAACCAAGCAAGCACCGCGCTGGCAGGACGAACTGTACGACCTGCTTCGGAAGGCCAATTTCACGCAATTCGCCTACGTGCCCGACGCCGGCCATTCGATCATGATTGACCGCTCGCTGAAGGACCCGGGCGTGCATTCGATCGGCCTGACCAGCGAAGAGGAAGGCGTGGCGCTCGTCGCGGGCACGGACCTGGGCGGCGGGCGCGCCGTGCTGCTGATGCAGAGCAGCGGCGTGGGCAACTGCATCAACATGCTGTCGCTGATCAAGGGCTGCCACTTTCCCTTTCTCACCTTCGTCTCGATGCGCGGCGAGTTCGGCGAGGGCAACCCCTGGCAGTACGCGATGGGCCAGGCCGTGGAGCCGGTCTTGAAGGCGATGGGCGTCATCTGCCTTCGCGCCGAGCGGCCGGAGGACGTGGTGCCCACCGCCAGCGCGGCCATCACGATGGCGTATCAAGGCGGACAGTCCGTCGCCGTGCTTCTGGCGCAGCGACTGATCGGCGTGAAGAAATTCTAGGGAGATGGGGATGAATCCCAAGGGAAAAGGCGCCGCTGCGGCCGAGGCGCTCGCGCCGCGGTTCAAGCTTGATCGGACGAAGGTCGTGCCAGCGCTGGTTGGCCGCGCGGAGGATTTCTGGATCGTCAGCGGTCTGGCCGGCGCCTTCTGGGAAATGGCGGCGATGACCAACAACGGCGCCAACTACTACGGCCTGGGCGGCGCCATGGGCGCGGCATGCATGATGGGGCTTGGCCTGGCCCTGACCCGGCCCGAGAAAAAGATCCTGGTCGTGACGGGCGACGGCGAGTTGCTGATGAGCCTCGGTTCGCTTGCGACGATCGGCACGATCAACCCGCCGAACCTGTCGATCTTGTGCGTCGACAACGGCCACTACGGCGAGACGGGATACCAGCGCAGCCACACCTCCCTTGGCGTCGATATCGAGAAGTTCGCGCAAGGCGCGGGAATCAAGATGACCTGCACCGTGGCGAGCGAGGCCGATATTCCCAATGGCGCGCGCATGCTGCGTGAGGGCAACGCGACGGCCTTCGTGCTGGCCTCCGTCCACCCTGCGGACGGCCTGAAGGTGAAGGCCAGCCTCGATGGCGCTGCCTGCCGCTTGCGCTTCCGCGACGCGATGCTGGCGGCATCGAAGCCGCAATAGGCGGGCTGAACGCCGGTGACCGACCTTCAGGCACTCCCGAAGCACCAGCAATACATCGGGGGCGCGTTTGTCGATTCGGCCGCCGGCGCCTGGCTCGAATCCTACAACCCTTTCACGGGAAAGCCGTGGGCGCTGGTTCCGCGCAGCGGGGCAGACGATGCCAATCGCGCGGTCGAGGCGGCGCACACGGCGCTGACGAGCGGTCCCTGGTCCAGGTTGACCGCAAGCCAGCGTGGCGCATTGCTGCGAAAACTCGGCGACCTCATCGCCCGCGACGCGGAGCGGCTGGCCAGGATCGAGGTGCAAGACAACGGCAAGCTGCTGGCCGAGATGGGAGCCCAGCTGCGCTACCTGCCGCAGTGGTACTACTACTATGGCGGTCTGGCGGACAAGATCGAGGGGTCCGTCATCCCCGTGGACCGGCCGGACATGTTCACCTTCACGCGCCACGAGCCCGTGGGCGTCGTGGTGGCGATCGTGCCGTGGAACTCGCCGCTGCTGCTGGCGTCGTGGAAGCTCGCGCCCGCGCTTGCCGCCGGCTGCACGGTGGTGTTGAAGCCGTCGGAGTTCACCTCGGTTTCGGCGCTCGCGTTTTGCAAGCTCGTCGAGGAAGCCGGTTTTCCGCCCGGCGCGGTCAACGTGGTGACCGGATTCGGGTCCGAGGTGGGGCCGCCCTTGGTGCAGCATGAAAAAGTGGCCAAGATTGCCTTCACGGGGGGCGAGGCGGGTGGCCAACGCGTCCTCGAAGGTGCTGCGCGCGGGCTGAAGGGAGTCACCCTGGAGCTTGGCGGCAAGTCCCCCAATATCGTCTTCGCGGACGCCAGCATCGACGACGCGGTGAAAGGCGCGATCTCCGGCATCTTTGCCGCGACGGGGCAGACCTGCATCGCGGGCTCGCGGCTCCTGCTCCACGAATCGATCCACGACGAGTTTCTGCGGAAGCTCGTTGCCTTTGCCCGCACGGCCCGCATGGGCGACCCGTTGAGCCTCGACACGCAGATCGGTCCGGTCACGACCCGCCCGCAGTTCGAGAAGGTGTTGCACTACATCGAGGTAGCAAAGAGCGAAGGGGCGACCTGCGTCCTGGGCGGCGGGCCGGCGGCGCGGCCGGAGTGCGGCGAGGGCTGGTTCGTCGAGCCCACCATCTTCAGCGACGTGCACAATCAGATGCGCATCGCGCGCGAAGAAGTCTTCGGCCCCGTCTTGTCCGTCATTCGATTCAAGGACGAAGACGACGCCGTACGAATCGCCAACGACAGCCCCTACGGCCTGGCGGCAGGCATCTGGACCAAGAGCATCAAGCGTGCGATTGGCCTCTCGCAACGCCTGCAGGCCGGCTCGGTATGGGTCAACACCTATCGCGCCGTCAGCTATATGGCCCCGTTCGGGGGGTACAAGCACTCGGGCCTGGGGCGCGAGAACGGCCAGGACGCAATCTACGAGTTCCTGCAGACCAAATGCGTGTGGATTTCGACCGCGGACGAAGTGCCCAATCCGTTCATCATGCGGTAGGTGCGTGGGCCGAATGCATGGCCCATTGCCGGCCTGCAAAGGGATGGATGCCTGCAGCGGCCGGTTCCGCAGAGAAGTTCATCAAGATCGTTGACGGAGTTGCTGCAGGTCGGTGTCTCATCCCAGCGCGCGATGGAGCTTGGCGTCGTGGGTTTGGAAGTGCTGGCCGAACCATGCCGTCAGCGTGGCGCCCAGGTCCGATTTCCCGGCCGCGTAGGCACCTGAATCGAAATCGTCCATGATCTCCCGGATCTCGTCCAGCAGGGCCTCGTGGTCCTCCTTGTGCTCCGGGTAGGCCGAATAGCGGCTCTCGCGCATGATCTTCTCTTCAAGCGCGAAATGCGCCGCGATGGCGGAATGGATTTCGCCCAGGAATTCGGCAGTCTGCGGGTCCGAGGTGCCCTCGACCAGCGTTTGGTGCAGGTGATTGATCAATTTGATCAGCTCGCGGTGCTCGTAGTCGACCTCGGCGACACCGATCGAAAACTCGTTCCGCCATTCCAGCAGCGCCATGGTTGCTCTCCCTCAGCGCAGCACGAAGCCGCCCGCCTCGGTGCGAAAATCGACCACCAGATTCTGGCGCGGCTGCAGGACAATGTCGAACCCACCCTCGTAGTCGAAGCCCTGGCTGCGATCGCTGTCGCGCAGGCGCAGCGCGATCCGATGCGGCCCGGGCGGCAGGCTGAAGCGCCGGTAGGCCCGTGCCGCGCCGTCGCTCGACAGGCCGCTCGGCTTAAGGGTCTCCTGGTAGAGCGGTTTTTCGTCGACGTCCATCTCGACCAGCAGCGGCAAGCGCTCACGGGGACAGGACCGCGCGACGCGCATGTTGGGCGGCAGCTTCGCGATCTCCTCGGCGCTGAGCTGCCGGCAACCGCCGCGCTTCTGCCCGCCATGGCTGAAGCTGAGCTTGATCTCGCCGCGGTCCGTCGGCGCGTGGGTATAGCTTGGTGCGACCGAGAAATACCCGATCAGCACGGCGAAGGCGGCATAGATCGCCAGTTGGCCCAGGTACCGCATCAAGGCGCTCCCACCGGCGCGTGCGACGCGCTAGCCGCAACCGGCGGCGTTGCATCCGGGCCGGGCAACGCGGACAGGGCGCGCCGGAAGGCTTCGATCTCGGCGGCGAGATGGGATGCCTCCTGGTGATCGGCCCAGCACCGCGCCACGCGCTCGCGCGGAACGCGCTTGCGCAGGCGCGGATCGCGCAGCCCGTCGACCCGCGCCTCGGTCCAGCGCAGTCCGAACCGGTTGTTGCAGGTGCCCTCGCGGCAGCCCGTCAGGAACACGCCGTCGGCCAGCCTGCGGCTCAGCACGTAGTCGATGAAGGACGGCGGCAGGGCCCCGATGCAGGGCAGGCCGACCGCGGCAACGCCGTCGGCCGCGATCGCCGTTGCCGGCACGGCGTGGTCGCAGCCGAACACCATCACGCGCGGGCCCGGTCCCAGGGCGTTTGCGGCTTCATGCACCCGTTCGCGCAGGTCCCGCAGCGACGGATCGGGCAGGTCGATTCCCGTGGCCAGTTCGCTCGTTCGCCGGAACGGCATCGACGTCGGACAGGCGGCCATGCAGATCCCGCAGGACACGCAGAGGGAATCGCTGACGGCGGCCTGCTGCGCGAAGGGGCGGCCATCGGTGCGCGGCACCATCGCCACCGCGCCGTAGGGACAATCCGCCGCGCAGCGTCCGCAACCGTTGCAATGGTCGAGGTCGACCACCGCGGCCTTGGCGCGGCGCAGGGGCGGCAACCACGGCATGGCGACGAGCCCCAGCGTCAAGACGCCGGCCACGCCCCACATGGTCTTGTAGGAGAGCAGGTCGAACAGCGGGTACCAGGCCAGGTAGAACCAGTCGAGATGCAGCAGCCCGGGTACCTTGGCGAGATCGGCCGGGGCATGGCTGACGGCGGGATAGGCCAGCGACAGGGCCAGCAGCATGACGGTGGTGCCGACCGCCAGGCCCCTGGGCGGGTTGATGCGCGGCTTGGTGATGCGCTGGAGGTGGAGCCAGAGGACGAACAGCAGAATCAGCGGAACGGCGATGTGCAGGAAGATCAGCAGGGTGAAGAACCGGTCGTCCAGGCTGTCGCGGGCCAGGAAATTGCGGGCGATCGGCTCGCCGAAGATCGGCAAGGTATCGAGCCATTCCGTCGTGGCGACCGCGATGTACTGGGCCAGCTCGTCCCATACCAGCCAGTAGCCGGTGATCCCCGACGCATAGACCAACCAAAGGACCGGCACGCCGGTGATCCACGAGAACCAGCGCACGCCGCGCAAGCGGTCATAGGCGAACTCGCGCGCGAGATGCAGCAGCATCATGACCACCAGCGCGTCCGAGGCGTAGCGGTGGAAGCTGCGCAGCACGCCGCCAAGGTACCATTGCACGTGGGTCAGCCGCTCGATCGAGGCGTAGACGCGTTCGACCCCGGTATCGAAGCCGATATAGAGGTAGATGCCGCTGACGGCGACGATCCAGTAATAGAAGAATCCCAGCGCGCCGAGATTGTGGAACGGATTCCACGCCGGCCCGAACGGGCGGTCGAAGGCACGATCCAATGCGGCGAACACGGATCGCAGGAGGCGCTTGATCTGTCCCACGTATCGGCCCCGGGGCTGGCGTCGGCGCGGCGCGATCGTTCAGGCTTGTTGGGCGCGCAGACGCAGCCAATTCCGTACCAGGAACCAGGCCGTTCCCGCGAGCGAGAGCAGGCCGGCCAGGATTCCGACGAAGATGGCGTAGCTGAAACGGTAGCGATCCTGCGTCGGATCGTAGACGGTGCACAGCAGCCGCAGCCGGTCCCACCAGGACGATGGCTCCGTGAAACGCGCCGGCCGCCCGTAGACAAGCTGCTTCAGCGGCTCGACCACCGCCGAGCTCTTGAAGTCCGACCCGTAGACCTGCCAGTAGACCCGGCCTTGGGCATCCACGATCGTCGTCTGCGCCACGTGATCGAATCCGCGCGGCGAGCGCACGAAGGAGAAGCCGACATCGTGCGCCAGCGCATCGATTGCCGCCGCGCTGCCGCTGAGGAAGGTCCAGCCCGGCTGGTCGAGCCCCTGGCTCTTGGCGAAGGCGTGCATGCGCTCGGGCGTGTCCACCCCGGCCTCGAAGCCGACCACGGCGACCTGGAAGCTGTCGCGCGGCAATGTCTGGCGCGCAACCGCGACGGCATGCAACAGGCTTTGGGCGATCAACGGGCAGGTGTGATAGCAGCCGGTATAGATGAGGGGCAGGATCAGCGGCTTGCCGCGCAGCTCGGCCAAGGTGACGGGTCGGCCATGGTGGTCGATGAAGGCATTGTCCGCCAGCGCCTGTCCCACGGCCGCCGTGCTGATCGACATCGCGACCCGCTCGTCTAGTCGACCGTTGCCGTCGGTCGGCGCGCCCGCGGCGTCACCACCGGCCAGCAACGACGCGCATGCCGCCGCGAGCGCGAGCGTGCGCCGCCGTCTCACAACGCCTCCAGCAGCACGCCCAGGATCACCGACAGGAGCTGTGCCAGCGAGCCAAAGAAGGCGCCCAGCGCGAACTTGCGACAGGGGGTAGCCGCCAGGCGCAGGCACAGCGCGACGAAGAGCCCGCCGCCCAGGATCACGCAGCCGAGGTACACTAGGCCGAGCCCAAACATCGCCGGCAGGAAGGATACGATCACCAGCACCAGCGCATGGGCCAGGATCACCCGCGCGGCGGCGGCCGGCGGCAGGATGACCGGCAGCATGGGCACGCCGGCTGCCGCATAGTCATCCCGCCGCGCGAGGGCAAGGCTCCAGAAATGCGGCGGCGTCCACAGGAAGAGGATCATCGCGAGCGAGACCGGCAGCGGCGAGGGAAGCGGGTCGACGATTGCCGCGCCGGCCAGCACGGCGAAACTGCCCGCCAGGCCGCCGACGACTATGTTCCAGGGCGTGCGCCGCTTCAGCCAGACGGTGTAGACGAGCCCATAGACCGCGGCGCCGAGGAAGACATAGGTCGCAGCCGCCCATCCGAGCATGGCCGCCAGCGCCGTCCCCGCCACCAGCAGTCCGGCCATCGCCGCCAGCCACCAGGGCCCGGCCTTGATCTTTCCCGACACGAAAGGCCGCGTGCGCGTGCGCGACATGCGCGCATCCAGGTCGCGTTCGAAATACTGGTTGAAGGCGCCCGCGGCCCCGGAACACAGCAGCACCGCGAGCACCAGCGTCAGGATCCGCCAGGCCGGCTGGGCGGGCCCGGGCGCGATCGCCATGCCCGCCACGGCGCTGAGCGCGATCGCCCCGCCGATCCGCAGCTTCAGCACGTTCACGACATCGCCAAGGCCGATCGTCATCGCTCCTCTCCAACGGCCCCGACGCAGCTCACCGCAACGGCCAGACGGACGCCAGGTACTTCCAGTTGACGTAGTAGTAGAGCACGAAGGCGACGAAGAAGACCGAGACCAGCACCATGGTGCCCGGCAGCTTCAACGTCCCCTCGCCGCCATAGCTGGCGATCGGCGACGCCATCGGCGGCGTGGCCGGCCGGGCCGCCGGCGCCGGCGCGTCCTTGCGCTTACCGAACAGGATCGATCCGACGACGACCACGACATAGGCGAGCCCGCCCAGCGCGGCCAGGATCGCGCAGATTCCGTTCAACCCCATCATCAGGAAGGCGCCGGCCGGCACGTCGAAGGAAAGCCGCGCATCGGTGAAGGTGATATCCCAGTGGCGCCGTGCCACGCCCAGCGTGCCCGCACCCATCATGAACAGCGATATGCCGGCGGCGCCGATGCCGAACAGGTAGGGCTGCCACTGCGCCAGGCGCGGCAGCACCAGCTCGCGCCGGAAGATCAGCGGCACGACCAGGTAGGTCATGGCCATGAAGGCGAGCGTGGTGCCGGCGACGACCGTGCCATGGAAATGGCCGGGGACATACAGCGTGTTGTGCATCAGCATGTTGAGCTGCTCGGTGCCGAGGATGACCCCGGTGATGCCGCCCAGGAATCCGAACATCACCAGCGACAGGAACATCCCGGCGAAGGCCGGATTGCCCCAGGGCGCCTTGCGCAGCCATTCGAAGATCCCGTTGGTGTAGCCCTTGCGGCGCTGCGCCGCCTCGATCGAACCCGGAACCGTCAGGCCGTGGATCATGCTGCCCAGCACCGCCAGGTACATGGCGTAGCTGGTGTTGAAGATCTTCCATTCCGAGCTGATGCCCGGCTCGACCAGCAGATGGTGGGCCGAGGCGAGCTGCAGAAACAGGATGTAGAAGAAGAACGCGGTGCGGCTGACCTTTTCCGACAGCGGCTTGGCGCCCAGCACGATCGCCGCGATCGCGTACCACACCGCCACATGCGCCGAGACGTTGATCTGCTGCGAGGAGTGGCCCATGCCCCACCACACGACCTTGTAGGTCAGGGGATCGATGTGGCTGATGATGCCGATCGACCACAGGAAAGTCGGGACGAGGATGATGGCGCCGCAGGCAATCGTGAACACGGCGATGATCGCCGCGGTCAGCGCGCCGAAGGTCACCAGCGGAATCGACCCCTCGTAGGTGCGCTCGTCTTTGGCCACGATCAGCGTGCCGAAGAACACGAACACGCCGATGAGCGCGCCGACCGCGAAGAGGATGAGTCCCAGATAGAAATGCGGCGCCGCCTTCATCGGCACGTAGGAGGTGAACATCACCGAGGATTCGCCCTGCAGCACGGCGATGTTCGCGGTCACGGCGCCAACCAGCATGAGGATGAAGGCGAGCCAGCCCATTTTTGGCGCTGCCAGCCTGGATCCCAATAGAATGGCCGATGCAAAGTAGAGAACGGCCATCTCGAAGAAGATGATCCAGAACAACAGCACGTCCGCGCCGTGCGCCGTCAACGCCAGATAGAACCATTCCGCCGGCAGCAGGTGGACCGCCGGCCAGCGGGTCAGCGCCACGCTGAGGCCGAACAGGCCGCCGATCGCCAGGAACACCACGGCGGCGACGGCATTCGCCTTGATCAACGCCTGGGCCGGCAGGTGTACCTTCAGGCCGGTATCGGGGCAGATGCGGAATTGCGCTTGCGTGGCCATGATGGCGTCCCCCGCCTACTTCTTGTCGACGACATAGATGCGGCCGATCATCGTGTGATGGCCGATGCCGCAGAATTCGTTGCAGACGACGGTGAACTGACCCGCCGCGTCAGGCGTGACCGTCAGCACCATTTCGTAGCCCGGATGGATCTGCAGGTTGACGTTGGTCGGCTGCAGCGAGAATCCGTGCTGCCAGTCGAGCGACGAGATGTGCAGCCGGTAGCTCTGGCCCTTCTCGAGCTCCAGGATCGGCCACCATTCCCACAGCCGCGCCAGCATGTAGGCGTCGCCGCCCGGCGGCGGGCGTACGACCGGGATGCCGGTGTTGCCCTCCTCGCGGACCTTGTACTTCTCGGCCGCCGCCTCGGTGCGCGCCTGGAACACGTCGGGCGTGATCCGGTAGGCCTCGTTCGACAGATTCTGCTTGCCGACGAAGTGCCAGGCCACCATCGTGCCGAACATCACCAGGCCCCACAGGAACGCGACGGCGATCCACACCAGCTCGCTGCGCTCCACTGGCTCGTGCCACCAGATCATCTGTTTGGGCGGATGGATTGCCATGGCCTTGTGTCCCCCTCGAATTCCGTTCAGTGCCGCCGGGTCACTTCGCGATCGGTATCTGAGTCAGCTCCATCACGGCCCAGAGCACGTAGAAGACCGTGGGAATGGTCACGCCGAGGAACAGCAGCAGGAATGGATTGTCGAGGATGCGCTGCATCACCGGCGGGCGCGGCTCGCCGCCGTGTTTAGGTTCTTCCCGGGCAGATTCGGACATGGCTTGCCTCCGGAGGATTTTTTTGAAGATATGGCCCGCGCACCCGGCCCGGCCTTGACGATGGTCAAGTGCCGGACGGCGCCAGCAGATGCTGGAGGATGGCGAAACTGCACACGGCGAGAACGAGCAGAATGATGAAGAACAGTGCGGTCCTGTTCGTGAACCGGCGGCCGGCCAACCGCTCGCAGCGATCGACCAGCCAATCGGCGACGAAATACAGGACGATTCCCACCACCGCGAAGTAGAGCGCTTCCATTTCGCTTCACTCCGCGGCGGCGGTCGGCACATGCCTCATTTGGCGGCTTTCAGGTATTCGATGACCGCCTTGCGCTCCTGCTCGTTCTTCACGCCATTGAAGACCATCTTGTTGCCCGGCATGGCCGCCTTCGGGTCGGTCAAGTAGGTGTCGAGGAATTTCTCGTCGAACACCACGCCGGATTTCGCATTGGCATCGGAGTACTTGAAGCCCGCCACCTGGCCGGCCGGGCGGCCGATGATGCCGTGAAGGCTGGGGCCGACGCGATTCTTGCCGGCCTCGATCGTGTGACAAGTGGCGCAGTTCTTCTTGAACGCCTTCTCGCCGGCTTCGTCCGCGCGCGCGGCAAAGGAGCCGAAGGCCAGAACCACAAGGCAAGCCGCAACGGCGGCTGGGAAAACGATTCTCACGACAGATCTCCTTTTGTTGATGACGGTGGGACAGAAGGAACGAACGCGGTGGTCGCGGTCAGGCGGACCAGATCGCCGCCGCGCAGCGCGACAGCCTCGACCGGCCCGGCCGCAGCCCGAACGCGGCGAAGCATCGCCGGAACATCGAGGGGCGGCGTGACGTAGAGCGCGGTGGAGAGAGCATCCGCCGCGGTCGCCGTGCCCGCCACGACCGAGAGCGTATCGACATGGTTGGCGCAGGCGCCGCTGCGCGGAACGAACAGGTGATGGAAGCGCCGGTCGCGATCGAACGGCGTGGCATAGCCCGCCGAGGTCGCGATCGCCCGATCGCGCAACGGCAGCGACAGGGCGATCCGACCGCCCGCGTCGGGCACCGCGACCGTCCACGGCGCGCTGTCGCCGCGCAGGCCGATGCCGGCGATCTCACCCATCTCGACCAGGGTCGAATCGATGCCGCCCTCGCGAAGCCGGTCGACCACGCGATCGGTGATGTAGCCCTGGGCGATCCCGTTCAAGGTCGCGGCCATGCCTGGCTTGCCGAAAGCGATGCGCCGCGGGGAGATATCGACCGCCCGGTAGTCGACCTGCCGGCAGGCTTCCGCCAGCGCCGGCGCCGCGGGACCGGATCGGTCGCCGGGATGCGCCGCGAAGTGATCGGCATAGAGGCGCCACAGGGGCTGCACCGTCGCGTCGAACGCGCCGTCCGTCAGCGCCCCCCAGTCCCGCGCCATGGACATCAGCGCCCGGAAATCGGGCGACGGGAATTCGAGGAAGCCGTCGCGATTGAGCAGCGACAGTTCGGAATCCGCACGATAGAGGCTGAACGCGGCCTCAAGCCGGCGCAGCTCGGCAACACAGGCTTCGACCAGGGAGCGAGCCTGGGCCTGGTCGGGATGGCAGAGCTGGATCCGCGCGGACGTGCCCAGCGCGTCGCCCTGCCAGGTCCAACTCGGCGTCGCACCGATCCGCCCCGGCCAAAGCGGCAATCCGCCGGCCGCGGCCAGAACCGCGAGCACGCGGCGGCGGCCGATCGCAGGGCCTGCCTTCATGGCGCGGGCACCGCGGCCTCAGCCGGCCGCGCCGCGCCGCGCGCCTCGCGGCGCTGGCGGCGCGCGATCAGCGGCGGACAGGTGGTGGCGTCGTGGTAAAGGAGCTGGCAGTTCAGGCAGTAGATGCATTCGTTCGGATTGATGCGTCCGTCCGGATGGATCGCCTGAACCGGGCAGCGCGACGCGCAGATCTGGCACTCCGTGCCGCACTGCTTCTTGCGCTTCAGCCATTCGAACAGCCTGAGCCGCGCGGGGATGGCCAGCCCCGCGCCGAGCGGGCAGAGATAGCGGCAGAACATCCGCTCGAACGCCAGCCCGCCGGCCAGCAGTGCCAGCGCATAGAGCACGAACGGCCAGGGCCGCATGAACTTGAGCGCGACGGCGGTCTTGAACGGCTCGATCTCGGCCACCGCCAGGGCCTGTTCGGTGAAATTCAGCGACAGGGCGAAAATCACCAGGAAGAAGACGTATTTCAGCGCGGCCAGCCGCTCGTGGACGACGAAGGAAAGGCGCAGCGCGGGCAACTTCAACCAGCGCCCCAGCCGGTAGGCCAGGTCCTGCAATGCACCGAACGGGCACAGCCATCCGCAGAAGACGCCGCGCCCCCAGAACAGCAGCGCCACCGCGGTGAAGCCCCAGAGCAGGAACACCAACGGCTCGAGCAGGAAGAATTCCCAGCGGAATCCGGTCAACAGGGCATGGGCGAAGGTCAGCACGTTGACGACCGAAAGCTGCGCCGAGGCGTACCAGCCGAGCCATCCGATCGTGAAGACGAGAAAGCCGACCCGCAGCCGCCGATACAGCACCGGCTGCTTGGCGAGACGCTCCTGCAGCACCAGGATCAGCGTCAGCGCGAGCAGCGCCAGGGCGCAGACCGCGATCCGGCCGGACCGCGCGCGCCACACGTCCTGCCACAGACCCGGCGCGACCTCCTCCCCCGCCGTCTCGCCGGTTCGCAGAAAGCTCGCCGGCAGCCTGTAGTCGACCGGAAAAGGCGTCGGCGGACGGGCGGCGTCGGCGCCTGCCACCAGAAGCTCCAGACGCCAAGGCGCGGCGGCATCGAACCCGCTGGCGGCCGGCAGCACGAACACGCCGATTTCGCGGAACGCCGGCGCGCCCGCCTGCAGCTTTTCCAGGCGCCGGTGCGCGGCGGCATCCAGCGCATAGGTTTGCTCGCCCTGCACGATCCGCACCCGGTCGAAGCGGCCGCTGCGGATGAAGCCCGTGCCCTTGAACGAATAGAGTCCGTTAGCTGCGATCAGGATCGCCTGGTCGCCTTCGGCGAAGCTCGCGACCAGGTCGGCGAACGCGCGATCGCCGAGCAGGTTGCGGCCGAGCCCGGCCGGCGTGACGAGCGCGGTGTAGAGGTCGATGAAGAGGATATCGTCCGACGGCACGGCGTCGCTGCCCAGCCGGCGCGCGACGTCCCCGCCGATCAGGCGGAGCTGGGCGACGGCGCCGTCGGCGCGCAGCGCGGACCAGTCGCGCGGCTCGAACCGGTCGAAATCCACCTTGCCGCCGCCGGCCATGCCGCGCGACCGCGCGACCGCCCGGGCCGAGCGCAGGATCGCCTCGCGCAGCAGAAGGCTGGTGACAGTCGCGCCCGCGATCGCATCGGGCTGGCCGGCGGCGGGCGACTTCGCCGTCACGGCCACGGGCGCCTGGATGGAAAGCCCGCGATGGGCGGCGACGTAGCGATGCAGCGCTTTCTCGTCGATCCCCAGCACGAGGATCGGCTCCTGATGCCGCACCAGCCGTGCGCCGGTGATGGTGCCGTCGCGGGCAAGACCGACCGCCAGATCGATCGGCTTGCCGGAATAGCCGAGCGACCCGATCACGGCGTGGCTGAAGAAGACATAGCCGACCGCAACGCTACCGTCGAACACGGTGGCGGCCGGCGGATTGCCTTCGACCGGGCCCGCGCGCTCGGCGCCGGGAAAGATTTCGCGTAGTAGGTCGAGCGGGATTTCCGCATGTGCACCCGCACCGCCGCTCAGCAACGCGACGGCGAGGAACCATGCGATATGAAGCCAGCGTGCCACGCGCAGTCGCCGTCCCGCGGTCGTCCCGGAGCCTTAGCTCATGGGTAAGCCGCCACCTGCGCTCCGGCCTTGACGTTCGTCAATCGGACGTCAATGGCTGGTCCCCTCCGACCGCGTTATCTTATTGAAAACGTTGTATTTCCCGGATGGCTTGCGCATCGGCAGGCGTTTAACCTCGGCGAAGGTCTCGGCATTCATGACGACCAGCGCGCCATCCTGCTCGGCGATGCTGACCAGCGCATACTTCCCGTCGCGGCTGAATTCGACATGCGAGGCGCTCTGGCCGGGCGAGGGACGCAGCGTGCGCACCACGGCGAGGGTCTGCTTGTCGACGATCTGCAGCGCGTCCTTGTCGCGGCTGAAGCCGGCGTCGACCCAGGCATAGCGCGTGTTCTCGTGGCTGCGCAGGAAGAAGCCAGGCCCGAGCGTCGCAATGCGGTCGGTCAACCGCCAGTTCTTCATGTCGATGACGCTGATGACGCCTTCCTTCAGGTTGGGCGATGCCATGACGGGCTGGCCGTCACGCATCCACGTGATGCCCGAGCCGAGATGCGGCAGGCCGGGCATCGGCACCTCAGCGATCTCGCGTCCGACATCGAGATTGACCACGACCGCCTTGCCGCCGTCGCGCGCCGAGCCCAGCAGGTTGCGGTAGGCCGGATCGAAGAAGAAATCGTCGAGCGGCTGCGACAGCGGGATGCGGCGGATCGGGAACGGCCCCCTCTCCGCCATGCCCTCGATCATGCCCGGCTCGTGGCTGTGCACGAGGCCGGCATAGACGGGCGGAGGATTCTCGAGCCAGGAAATCTCCCACAGCTCGGGAATGTCCTTGAGGGCGACGATGAAGCTGTTGCGCGGCTGCGCCTGGTAGACCGCCGAAACGCGCGAGCTGGACTTGCCGGCGCGATCCTTGGCCTCGATCAGCCTGATCGGCCGAAGATCGTCCGCCGACAGCAGCACCGCCGAATGGGGCAGGTAGTTGCCGACGATGACCACCTTGCCGTCCGCCGAAATCGCGAGATTGCGGGTGTTGATGCCGGCGCGGATCTCGGCCACGACATCGAGCGCGTAGAGGTCATACTTGGTGATCCATCCGTCGCGCGAGGCGAAATAGACGAAGCGGCCGTCGGGCGAGAACTTCGGACCGCCATGCAGGGCGAAGCGGCTGGGAAATCGCGCGATCGGCTCCAGCCGGTCGCCATCCAGCACCGTGACATGGCTGTCGCCCGCCTCGACCACGATGAAAAGGTTGAGCGGATCGGCGTCGTAGGAAGGCTTGGCCGGCAAGGTTTCCCGCGCCCGGGAGAGCACGTGGGTGCGCTGCATCTCCTCCAGGCCCCAGCGCGGCGTCTCGGCCAGGGGCGCGCGGACATGCGCCGCCAGGGCCTCGATCTCCGCCCGGCTCAGCCGGTCGGCGAAGGCCGGCATCTGCGTCTGCGCCCGCCCCTCGCCGATCACCGCTACCGCCTCGGCCGCGCGAAGCCGGGCCATGGTGTCGGGGATCAGCGCGGGCCCGGTGGCACCCAGCCGGTCGGCGCCATGGCACTGGGCGCAGTGCTCGACGAACAGCTTCGCGGCGTCCGGCGCCGGCTGCGCCTGGGACGGCGCCGACAGCAGCGCGGCCCACGCCGAAAAAATCGCGATCGCGGCGAGCCGGCTCATGCTGCGGTCCGCCGCGGTTTGGCATAGGGCGTGACGGCCAGGCGTTCGCCCGGCGCGGTCGCGCCGATCTCCTCGTCGGTCAGGTAGCAGCCGGGGTCTTCGCCCCAGGGATCGCCGGTAAGCTGGAACACCCGCACCCGCGTATTGCCGTTGCAGATGTCGCGATGCGCGCATACGCCGCAGCGCCCGCCGACCTTACGCGGCCGTTCGCGCAGGCCGCGCAGGATGGGATCGGACAGGTCGCACCAGATCTCCGAGAACGGGCGCTCGCGCACGTTGCCGAGGTTGTAGTGCCACCACATCGTGTCGGGATGCACATTGCCCAGGTTGTCGATGTTGGCGACGCCGCAGCCCGAGCTGTTGCCGCCCCACTCCACCAGCTTGGCGCGGACATGCGCCGCACGGTCGGGGAAGTTGCGTTCGACCCAGTGCAGGAAATACACGCCGTCCGCGTCGTTGTTCCCGGTGACGAATTCCTGCGTTCCGCCGGCGCGGACTGCGGCGAGGCTGCGCTCGAACAGCAGGTCGAGGGCGCGGCGCGAGGCGTCGTGGTGCGCGTCGTCGCCCCGGTTGCGGTTGCCGCGCCCCGCATAGTTCAGGTGCGACAGGTAGAACTTGTCCATGCCTTCCGCTTCCATCAGGTCCAGCAGCAAGGGCAATTCGGCCTGGTTGTCGGCGGTCATGGTGAAGCGCAGCCCGACCTTGATGCCGCGCCGGTGGCAATGGCGGATGCCGGCCAGTGCACGGTCGAACGTCCCCACGCGCCGCCGGAACTTGTCATGCGTCGCGCCAATGCCGTCCAGGCTGACGCCGACATAGTCGTACCCGACCGCGGCGATGCGGTCGGCCATCGGTGCGTCGATCAACGCGCCGTTCGACGACAGGCCGACATAGAAACCCAGGCCCTTGGCGCGGCGCGATATGTCGAAGATGTCGGGCCGCAGCAGCGGCTCGCCGCCCGACAGGATCAGAACCGGCACGCCGAACCGCCGCAGGTCGTCCATGACGACGTCCACCTCCGCCCGCGACAGCTCGCCCGGGTAGTCGCGGTCGCCCGACAGCGAATAGCAATGCTTGCAGGCGAGGTTGCAGCGGCGGATGAGATTCCAGATCACCACCGGACCCGCTGGTTGCCGCCGCGCGCGCAGCGGCGTCGGCGCCAGGCCCTCGCGCATCATCTGAGTGATCCGAAACATCGCTCTGCTCCTAGCCGGCCAGCCTGAGCCCGGTCTTCTTGAGAATGCGCGTCGAATAGAGAATGTCGCGCCCGCGCGCGGCGCCGCCCAGCAGCAGGGCGATGCGCCCCGCCTTGTCCTCCACCTCGGCGCGGTCCTTCCCGTGCACCATGGCGAACAGGTTGTACGGCCACAGCGGCGGGCGGCGGGGGCGCCGGTAGCAGTGCGTCACGAAGTCGAGCGCCCCTACGGCGCCGCCCGCCGCATCGACCGCGTCGTCGTCCACGTCCCACACGGTCATGCCGTTGGCGCGGTAGCCCAGCGCGTAGTGGTTGGGCACCGCACCGATGCGCCGGATCGCGCCGTGGGCCAGCAGAGACTTGACCCGCGCCATGACTTCGCCCGGTGCGACGCCGAGCGCCTCCGCCACCGCATGGTAGGGACGCGGGGCCAGCGGCAAGCCGGCCTGCATGGCGCGGACCAGGCGCCGGTCGAGATCGTCGATGACCACCGTTGCACTCATGCGACCAGCTTCAGGCCGATGAAATACTCGGCCTCCTTCGGCATGGCGTGCACCGTGAGCCCAGTTGCTTCCTCGATCCGGGCGACGGCCTGGTCGATTTCCTCCGGCCGCTGGGTCGCCAGCACGAACCACATGTTCAGGGCATGCGCGCGCTCGTAGTTGTGGGCGACGGCCGGCAACGCATTGACGATGGCGGCGACCGCGTCGAAGCGGTCCGCCGGCACCTTCATGGCGCAAAGACAGAACGAGCCGCCCAGCCGCTCGGCATCGAACATCGGCCCGAAACGGCTGAGCGTGCCGTCCGCCAGCAGGTGTTCCAGGCGCGCGATCAATACCGCTTCGTCGATGCCCAGCGAAGCCGCCGCCGCCGCGTAGGGACGCTCGACGACGGGGAATCCGCCCTGCAGCGCGTTCACGATGCGCCGGTCGAGCTCGTCCATGACGCCTCCTGCCGGGATACGGGATGACCGGCCCGGGCATAGTTCGCCCCGCGCTGCTTGTAGCGCCGGCGGCTGAACAGTACGGATTGCGGCGCTTCGCCGAGGCCAAGCTCGGCGACAAGGCCGGCGATTTGCGCGGTCACGACCGCGCGGTCGGTGCCGTGGATCATCGCGAACAGGTTGTAGGGCCAGCGCGGCGGCGCGCGGCGGCGGCGATAGCAGAGCGTCACGAACGGAAAGGCCGCCATGCGCTGCCCCACCGCGTCGACGCGATCCTCGGGAAGGTCCCACACCGCCATCGCGTTGGCGCGATAGCCGAGTTCGCGATGCCGCACGACAAGCCCAAGGCGCTTGATCGCGCCCGAGTCCTTCAGGGCGCGCAGCCGCGCGATGGTTTCGTCCTCGCCCAAACCGACGTCGTGCGCCATGGCCGCGAACGGGCGCTCGACAAGCGCCAGCCCGTTGGCTGCGCAAGCCAGCAGGTCGCGATCGACGTCGCTCAGCTCCATGAAACGTCGAACCCTAGGTCGATGCGATAGGCGCGCTCGAGCGGCAGGTCGAGCACGGCCAGCCCCGTATGGCGCTCGATGCGCGCCAGGACGTCGTCGACGCCGCGGCGGTCCGCCGCAGTCACGACGAACCACAGGTTCAACGCGTGTTCGCGTTCGTAGTTGTGGTTGACCTCGGCATAGGTGCTGACATGGTCTGCCACCTCGTCCAGGCGCTCTTCCGGCACCTCCATCGCCGCCAGCGTGCTGGCGCCCAGCACGCCCGGCGGCACCACGGCGCCGATGCGGCTCAGCGTTCCCGTCTCCTGCATCTCGCCCAGCGTCGCGAGCACGTCTGCGGGCGTGCTGTCGACCGCCCGCGCCATGGCGTCGAACGGCCGCGGCTCCAGCGGCATGTCGCGCTGGAAGCGATCAATCAGCGCGCGGGCGAGGCGGGACTGCGGCTTCATCGGGGCTCAATAGCCGATGCGGCCGGCGCGGGCGGTGAAGAAGATGCCGCTCGGCTTGTCGGCCGGGATGCTGGCACTGCGCTCCAGGCGCCGCGTGTCGTAGACGTCGATGCGGTCGGCATCGCGCACGGACAGCCAGACCTGCTCGCCCCGCGGCGTGAATTCAAGGTGCAGCACCGCCGGACCGGGCTTGAGCGTCGCGACGATGGAGCGCGAGGGCACGTCGATCACCTGCACGGTGTCGTTGCGCGGGTGGGCGAAGTTGACCCAGACTTGGCGGCCATCCGGCCGCGCCACGACGAAGACGGGTTGGCCATGGACCGGGATACGGGCGACCTCGCGCCAGTCCGACATCGACACCACGAGCACCTCGTGCCGCCCGACCGCAGGCAGGAAGGCGAGATCGCCCACGCTGGCCCACCCCTCGAGATGCGGCATCTTGTAGACGGGCAGCGGTTCCTCGCCGCGGCCATAGCCGTCGAGGATGCGCCTCACCCCCGCCTCGGGCCGCCACAGGTCCAGCAGCGCCGCGCCGTCCTCGCCGAACAGGCCCGCCACATAATGCCTTCCATCCGGCGTGATCATGCCGTCGTAGGGCAGCCGGCCGATGTCCCTGTGGCGCGATACCCTGGGCGCGCGCGGATCGGTGATGTCAGCGGTCCAGATCTCGCCGGCGTCGTAGAGCGCAAAGGCGAGCTTGCTGTCCGGCGCGTCGACCAGGCCGACGACCTTCGAGCGCTTGCCGTCGACCGCGGTCGCCGCGATCTCGGCCAGCGGTTCGAGGTCCGCGGCATCGAACAGCCGGACGCCGCCCGGCTCGTAGTTCGACACGGCGACGACGCGCCCGTCCTGGGAAATGGCGCCGCCGATGCTGTTCCCGGCCTGCACCACGCGCTTGGCGATCTCGCCCCGCAGCAGGTCGAGCTTGCTCAGGCCCCCGTCGCGGCCGAACACATAGGCGAACCGCCCGTCGCGCGAGAAGACGGCGGAGGCGTGCGAAAGATCGCCAAGTCCGTCGATCGTATAGAGACGCGACGGCGTGCTGGTCTCGACCACCACGACCCGGCCGGCTGCGCGTTCGATGACGATGCCCAGGTCGCCGGTGCCGCGCATGATGCCACGCGGGGATTCCGCGTCCGCCATTCCGCCGGACAGCAGCGCCGCTGCCGCGATCGCCGTCAATGCAATCCGCTTCACTGGCTATCTCCCGCGCATCCGATCGACCAGCCAGCGCGCATCATCGCGCGACAGTTCGGAACCCCAGGGCGCCATCGGCGTGCCGCGCCGGCCGAGCAGGATGGTGTCGATCAGGAAATCGTCGTCGCGGTCGCCGAGCGCCGTCGCCGACAAGGCCGGCCCCAGGCCGCCGCGACGGGTCAATCCGTGGCACGAGCCGCAATCGTGATCCAGCAAGTGCCGCAGCTCGGCCTGGCGCTGCGCCGGCAGTTCGCCGGCCGCGCCGGGCGCAGCCGCCGCGATCAGCGCCAGGGCGAGGGCCGCTTCAGGCAACCACGAGGCGCGGCGCATGGTGTCGCTCCGGCGCGTCGCTGGCCGCCTGCATCTCGGCCAGCTCGGCGCCAAACGCCACCACCGCGCCGATGACGATCAGAACGGGCGATTCCAGCGCCTCGGCGGCGATGCGCTCGGCTATGGTCTCGACCGTGGCGTGGCATATCCTCTGGCGCGGCGTGGTTCCCTCGGCGATTGCCGCCGCCGGCGTGCCGGCGGGAAGCCCGGCCCCGATCAGCCGGGCGCAGATGATCGGCAGATTGGCCAGGCCCATGTAGACCACCAGGGTCGTCTGCGGATCGGCGAGGCCCCGCCAGTCGAGGTCCAGCTCGTCGTCTTCGCGGCAATGCCCGGTGACATAGCGCACGCCGGTGGCGAGGCCGCGGTGGGTCAGCGGGATGCCGAAGGCTGCGCCGCAGCCCGAGGCCGAGGTGATGCCGGGCACCACCTCGAAGGGGATGCCGTGGTGCGCAAGGTGCAATGCCTCCTCGCTGCCCCGGCCGAACACGAAGGGATCGCCGCCCTTCAGCCGCACCACCCGCTTGCCGGCGCGGGCGAGGTCGGCCAGCAGCGCATTGATCTGCTCCTGCGGGACCGCGTGGCAGCCCGGCATCTTGCCGACGTAGAGCCGCGTCGCCCCGCGCGGTACGCGCTCCAGGATTTCCGGCGACACGAGGCGGTCGTAGACCACCACCTCGGCCTCGCCGATCATCCGCGCGGCCTTCAGGGTGAGAAGCTCGGGATCGCCCGGTCCCGCGCCGACGAACTGCACGCAACCCCGTTTCACTGAATTCTCCCTGGCCGCCCGACGGCAACGTGAAGGAGGGGCGGCGGCAGGCATTGCCTCGTGCCGCCGCCCCACCGACGCTCAGTAGATGTCCTTCTGCGTGTTGTTCACGTTGAACTTGCCGGTCGGCGTGATCAGCCGCGGGTCCTTGATCACCGCCTTCAGCTTGCGGGTCTTGTCGTCCACGACGACGATCGCCGATTCCTGGTTCTTGGCATTCCACACCGAGAACCACACCTCGGTCCCGTCCTTGTTGTACTCGGGATGGACGACGCGCCGCACGCCCTGGCTAATCCCCGACCACTCGGCGATCGGCAGCACCTGCGGCTCCTTGTCGAGGTTGTTGAGGTCGAACACGGCAACCGATGACGCGATGCTCGGCTCCGGATTGAGCGGCGTGTCCACCCACAGGTTCTTGCTGACCGGGTGCGTCTTGATGAACAGCGACCCGCCGCCCTGGCCCGAGAGGGTCTGCACGACCTTCCAGGCGAACTGCGGATGCTTCTCGGGGTCGGTCCCGATCAGCGAGATCGAGTCGTCGCCCAGATGCCCCGTTGCCCAGACCGGCCCGAACTTCGGATGGACGAAGTTCGCGCCGCGGCCGGGGTGCGGCGTCTTGCCGACCTTGATGAGCGCCGTCAGCTTGCGGTCCTTGAGGTCGACCACCGCCACCGTGTCGCGCGCGTTGGCGGCGACCAGGAAGTAGCGCTTGCTGAGGTCGAACCCGCCGTCGTGCAGGAAGCGCTCGGATTCGATCTCGGTGATCTGCAGATTCTTCAGGTCGCTGTAGTTGACGAGCTGGATCTTGCCCGTCTCCTTCACGTTCACCACGAACTCGGGGTGATAGTGCGAGGCGACGATCGAGGCCACGCGCGGCTCGGGATGATATTCCTGCGTGTCGACGGTCATGCCGCGCGTCGACACCACCTTGATCGGCTCCAGCGTATCGCCGTTCATCACGACGAACTGCGGCGGCCAGTAGGAGCCGGCGATCGCCAGCTTGTCCTCGTAGCCCTTCATCTTGGACGTATCTACCGATCGCGCCTCGAGCCCGATCTTGATCTCCGCGACCGTGTCCGGATTGGCCATCCACAAGTCGATCAGGTTGATCTTGGCGTCGCGGCCGATGACGAAGAGATAGCGGCCGGAAGCCGACAGGCGCGAGATGTGCACCGCGTAGCCGGTCTTGACGATGCCGACGATCTTCTTGGTGCCGCCGTCGATCAGCGCCACTTCGCCGGTATCGCGCAGCGTCACCGAGAACAGGTTGTCGATGTCGAGGCTGTTCTGCTTGGTCTTGGGCCGCTTGTCGGGCGGAACGATGACCTTCCAGCTCGCCTTGATCTCGGCCATGCCGTATTCCGGCGGCGTCGGCGGCTCGTTCAGCAGATACTTCACCATGGTGTCGACCTGCTTCTCGTTCAGATCGCCCGACGTGCCCCAGTTCGGCATGCCGCCCGGGGACCCGTAGGTGATGAAGTTCTTCAGGTATTCGGCACCCAGCTCGCGGGTGACCTTGGTGGTCAGCGCCTTGCCGGTCGCGCCCTTGCGCAGCACGCCGTGACATCCGGCGCAGCGCTCGAAATAGATCTGCTTGGAGTCGTTGAACTCGGCCTCGGTCAGCGCCGGAATGCCCGGCTGCGTGCCGGGCTGCTCGGTCGGGATCTGCTTCAGTACGTCGAGACTAGGCTGGTATTGCCCGCCCGGGGTCGTCTGGTGCCCCTTCTGTGGTGTTTGTTGGGCCAGGGCGGCAGGTGCCGCCCAAGCCAGGACCGCCGACAAAGCCGCACTGGCGGCAACTCGACGATACAGGACGCCCCGAGAAATCATTGCGGTTCTCCCCAGTTCGCAGGCTGCGGCCTGAGTAGCACCCGGGGCAAAGCCCCTACCTTGACGATGGTCAAGCCGCGAACGGCTCTGCACGCTGGCGTTCGCACCACCATTGCCGAGCCATGGATTCGGCGCCGTCCACGGTCGAGGCCCGGCCGAGAAGAAGCAGCGCGATCGCGGCCGTACCGGCCACGCAGGCGCCCGCTTCCGCGTCGTCCGCGGTACCTGCCCAGACTGCGGCAAGGCGTCGCGGGTCCAGCGGCGGGGCGGTCGCCAATGCCGGGCCGGACAGAAGCGCGGGGAATTGTTCCTGGGCCGTTGCGCCGCCGCGCAACAGGAAGACGTCGCAGGGCTTCTCGGGCCGCCGCTCGGCCTCGCCGCCCTCGCCCTTGAACACGGCCAGGTTGGGCTGGCCGAGCAAAGCGGCCGCCGCGCGATGCACGTCGCGGTAGGACGGATGGGCCACGCCGATCACCTGGTGCGGTGCGCCGAGCGGGTTCAACTGCCGCAAGGCGGTGTTGAGCGGCGAACGCACCCCCAGCAATGGACGCAATCCCAGCAAGGCGTTGAGCCGCGGCTGCGCGCATTCCAGGGGCAGATAGGCGATGCCGCGGCGCGCCAGGCAGGATGCGGCGTCGGCAAGGCTTGCGACGCGGGGGATGCCCATCACGTCCAGGACCGATTCCGTGTGCATCCGGTCGGGCACGTGATCCCGGCTGCCGTGCAGCAGGACACGCACGCCGCGCCCGGCCAACAGGCGGGCCGCCAGCAAGAACCACGGCAGCCGGCGCGACTTGCCGGCATAGCTCGGCCAGTCGAGATCGGCGATCGGCGGCCCGGAGGGGCGGACCAGCGTTTCGCGCGCCGCGCGCACGATCCCGGCGATTTCCGCCGGAGACTCGGTCTTGACCCGCAGGAGGCAGAGAAACGCGCCGAGCTGCAGCGGCTCGACCTCGCCGGCCAGGATCATCCGGCCGGCCGCGAAAGCCTCGGCCTCGGTCAGGCTGCGGGAAAGGTTCGGACCCTTGCCCAGGATCCGAATATAGACGGCGAAGGGGTGTTCGCTCACGCCGGACCTCCGATCCGCTTGGGTGCCGCTGGCCCCGCCTCTTCCGCGTGAAGCCGCCTGTCGCCCCTGCCTGACCAACGCAGGTCGAGGACAAGCCCGGCGATCAGCGCGGCCAGGTCCGGCGCCGAAGGCGGCAGGGTTGCGTACCAGATCCGCCGTCCATCGACCGGCCAGGGTCCGGTGATTCTGTCGCCGCCGCCCGACAGGCTGCCGGCGAGGCCGAACAGCGCCGGCACGTCCCTGATCGCATGGCGCGCGTCGCTGAAGAGCACCGGGGCGACCACCGCGTCGCGCGTGGCCAGCCGGCCGGGCCACGACGACGCCAGGGGCGCGCATTCCAGGTAGAGCGCCAGGCTGGCGGCGAAATCCCGGCGCAGCACCCGGGCAAGCCGTTGGGCGGCGTCGTCTGGCGGGCCAGATGCCCGCTGGCTGCCATGGCCGATCGCCAGGAACGTCGCGCCTGCCGGCTCAACCCCGGCCCGGACGGCGAGCCGGCGCACCCTCGCCGCCAGCAAGGCCGTGTAGCCGGGCTGCAAGCCAAGCGCCTGGAGTTGCCGCACCTCCGACCAGGGGCGACGCGCCCGAGCCGCTTCGATCGCGCCGGCGACGATCGATTTCGTGTAGTGGCCCTCGGCGGCAAACATTGGCACCACGCAGACCGGACCGGCGCCCGCCAAGCGCTCCAGCGCCTGGACAGGCGGCCGTCCGCCATGCACCAGGGACGTGGCCACGCTCCGCAATCTCGGATGCCGGCGCAACCGGGCTGCCAGGACCTCGATCGAAGCACAGGAATTTTCAATTGTTTCAGAGCCATGACCGACAAGCAGGACCGCCGGGCGGGATGGCGCCCCCCCGGTTTCCCTGCTGTTGGCGGATTGCCGTCCCGCGCGACTCACGCAAATCCCCTCTGGACCGACCGGCTGAGGGTTGCCGCCTAGGAAGCGAATGCGCCTTGACGAACGTCAATTGAAGCGTCGCCGATCCGTGGCAACGTTCCCGCCAGGCATTGCTGGGGCGGTCATGAGCTCCTTGGTCTACGCGGAGCCGGAATCGGATGTGCTGGCGCGGTTGAAACACATCGCGCCGTTCGTTGCCCTGCGCACGGAGGACATGCTGAGCCTGCTGGCCGTCGCGCGCCCGGCGGTTGCCACGCCGGGCACGGTCCTGCCGTCGAACGGGCCGGGCGGCAAGGTCCTCTATGTCCTGCTGGAAGGCAGCGTCTGCCTGATGCGCAGCCTGCCGAAAGGGCAGCGGTGCCTGGTCGAGATCTGCGATGCCCCATGCCTGATCGGCGAGATTGCCTTGTTCGACGAGCAAAGCAGCCTGGCGGTGGCGGAAGTCCTGCACCGCGCGATTGTCGTCGAGCTGCCGGCGGAGATCGTGCGCCGGTGCTTCCGCAACAGTCCCGCCGCGCAGTTGCGCATGCTGGGATACATGTCGGCGCGGCTGAAGCGCCTGATCGCCCAGATCACGACCCTGAAGCTGATGACCGGGCCGCAGCGCCTGGCCCAGTTTCTGATCACGTTGGCAGAGCGGGGTGGAAACGGCCACGGGCTGCACCTGCCCTTCGACAAGCGCACCCTTGCCGCGCTGCTCGGCATGACCCCCGAAAGCTTGTCGCGGGCGTTTCGGCGCCTGCTCCAGCTTGGCGTCCATACCGCGCCCGGCGGCGACGTGACGGTTGACGACCTTGAACGGTTGCGCCAATTCCTCGAAGCTGAGACCCTGAATTGAGCCGCCCTTGGACGCCGGACGCTCATGGAACGCCGTACAGGCCAGGCCGCAACGGGCCACCAGCGCCTATCGCAGCGCGATATGGAGATCGTGCGCGCCATCCACATGTTCGACGAGCTGGACCCCAAGGTGGTCGACCGGCTGGTCGAGCATGCGACCGTGGAGTCTGCCGATAGCGACCGGCTGTTGTTCTCGGCCGGCGACCCGGCGGACCGGTTCTACATCGTCCTGACCGGCCGCGTGCGCCTGTTCGCCCTGACGGCACAGGGCAAGCAGACGACGATCTCGTTCATCGAAGCCGGATTCAGCTTTGCCGAGGGGGCCATCTTCGGCATGCGCTTCCTGCCGGTGAACGCGGAAGTCTGCGCCGGGACGCGGCTGGCCCAGATACCGCGCGACCCATTCGTTTCGCAGCTCATGAGCGAGCCGGACCTGACCTTCAAGATGCTGGCGGCGCTGGCGCGCTGGCAATCGCGCCTGATCGACGCCGTCACGGAATTGAAGACCCGGTCGCCCAGCCAGCGCTTCGCGGCCGTCCTGCTGTCGCTGACCGATCGGGTCAGCGGCCCTGCCGACGTCCCCCTGCCGATCAGCAAGTCGGCCCTTGCCAACCGCATCGGCATCGCGCCGGAAAGCCTGTCGCGCGTGTTCGTCCGCATGCAGGGGCTCGGCGTCACGGTGGAGGGCTCGACCATCCGGATCAGCGACGTGACGATGCTGCGCGAGCACTGCCTGCAGGCTGGCGACGCTGCCTAGGATTTGGCGATCCGACGATCGGCAGCGCAAAATCGCGATGGTTGGCGTCGGCCGAATGTCGGCTTCGACGACAGACACCCTGCTGTTCGGAGCGTGCGAACAGGATCGCAAGGCTAGAGCGCGGCATAGTCGACCGGCTTCGAGACATCGACTCGGCGATCGACCATTGGCATGGCCGTGCGCAATCCCGTTGCCGTATTAAACGCGACCGCTCGCTCGCCCGGCTTGACGCGTCCGCTGGTCAGCGCCTCGCGATATGCCGCGACGCAGGCCGCCCCTTCCGGCGAGAGAAGTATCCCGTCATCCCGCGCGATCGCCGCGCGCGTCGCCTCGACATCCTCGTCGGTGACGGCCACGCCGAAGCCGCCGCTTTCGTACATCGCACGCAGGATCAGAAAGTCGCCGAGCGCCTTGGCGACCCTGACGCCATGCACGTTGGTGCGGATGTCCGTCCAGGGCGTCTCGATCTCGCGATGGCCTTTTTCGAAGGCACGCACGATAGGACAACACCCCGTCGTCTGCACGGCCACCATGCGCGGCCGCTTGGCCCCGATCCAGCCGAGCTCGCCAAGCTCGGCGAAGGCCTTCCACATGCCGATAAATCCCGTGCCGCCGCCGGTCGGATAGAAGATGACATCGGGCAGCTGCCAGCCGAGCTGGTCGGCGAGCTCGAGCCCCATCGTCTTCTTGCCCTCGATGCGATAGGGCTCCTTAAGGGTCGTCATGTCGAACCAGCCCACGCTGGCGCAGCCCTCGGCAACGAGCCGATTGCAGTCCCTGAGCGCGCCGTTGGCGAGATAAACCTTGGCGCCGTAGAAGGCGATCTCGCTGACGGTGATCGACGGCGAGTCCTCTGGGCAGAAAACGACGCTGTCGATGCCGGCGCGGCGGCAATAGGCAGCCAGCGAGGCGCCGCCGCTGCCGACCGTCGGCATCGCGATCCGGGTGGCGCCGAACGATTTCGCCATGGAGACCGCCACCGCGAGCCCGCGCGCCTTGAATGAGCCCGTCGGCAGGCGCCCCTCGTCCTTCACCAGCAGTTCGCCGCCACCAATCCGGCGGCTGGTGGCCGCGAGCGGAAGCAGGGGGGTGAACTGTTCGCCGAGGCTCACCACGTCTTCCGGCCTGCGCACGGGGAGCAACTCGCGATAGCGCCAAAGATCCGCCGGACGCCTGGCGATCTCCGCGGGGTCGACGGAACGCGCGACCGACTTCAGGTCGTAGCGCACGATCAGCGGCTTGCCGGCGCGCGACGTATTGTGGGGCTTGCCCGCCTCGTAGCGCTCGCCCGTGGCGCTGCATTCGAGGTGGGAGACGTGTGACGTGAAACTCTGCCATTCGCTCATGCCGTTCGCTCCGTCAGTGGAAAGGCTCCGCGGCCTTCAGCGCCGGTCTCGCACGCGCGGGTCGAGCACGGTGTAGACGATATCGACGAGAAGGTTCACGACAACGAAGATCATGGCGAGGATGAACGTTGCCGCCTGGACGACAGGGTAGTCGCGGAACGAGATCGCCTGCAGCAGCAGGCGCCCGACGCCGGGCCACGCAAAGATCTCCTCCACGACAACAGTGCCGCCGAGCAGGAGACCCATCTGCAGCCCGAGATAGGTGACAAGCGGGATCGCGGCGTTGCGCAGCCCATGCTTCAGCACGACGACGTAGAGGGCAAGTCCCTTGGCGCGCGCGGTGCGCATGTAGTCCTGGCCCAGCACCTCGAGCATGCTCGACCGCGCGATGCGGGCCGTACTGGCGCCTATATAGGCGGCAAGCGTCACGCTCGGCAGAACGAGATGCTGGATCGATCCGTATCCCCCGGTCGGGAACATGCGGAACTCCACCCCGAACACGAGGATCAACATCAGGCCGAGCCAGAAGAAGGGCACGCCTTGTCCGATCACGGCGAGAAGCATGACGCCCAGATCCGCCAACCGCCCCCGATTCACGGCCGCGAGAATTCCCATCGGGATCGCGACCACGGCGGCAAGCGCCAGGGCGCTGAATGCCAGTAGCGCCGTCGCCGGCAGGCGCTCGAGCACGACGCTCGACGCGGGCACGCCATGCCTGAACGACTGGCCGAAATCGCCGCGGAAGGCATTGCCGACGAAGACCACGTACTGCTCGATCAGCGGCTTGTTCAACCCGAGCTTCTCGCGCATCAGGTTGATCTCGGCCATGGTCGGGTCGCCGGGCAGCAGCATCACGGCCGGATCGCCCGTCATGCGCAGCGCGACGAACACGAGCGTCGTCACGCCCCACACGACGATCAGAAAATGCAGCGGGCGATGGGTGAGCCAAGCCATCATCAGCGCCCCCTGAGCCGGGGATCGAGGATATCGCGCAGGCGGTCGCCAAGCAGATTGACGGAAAGCACGATCACGAGCAGAGCCAGGCCAGGGAAGGTCGTCGTCCACCAGGCGAGCTGGATGTACTGGCGCGCGTCGGAAAGCTCCTTGCCCCAGCTCACCGTCGGCGGCTGGATGCCGAGCCCAAGGAAGCTCAGCGTCGATTCCAGGATGACGAGCGCGCCAACGTCGAGCGTGCCGATCACGGCGGCGAGCGGCAGGATGTTCGGCGTGATGTGGCGTCCGATGACGCGAGCCTGCGTCGCGCCGAGCGCGCGGGCTGCAAGCACGTACTCGTTGCCGCTGATCGTCAGCGTTTCGCCGCGCACGACGCGGGCAAAGGTGGTCCAGCTACGCGCGGCGAGCACGAGGACCAGGACCGCCGGATTCGGCCCTGTC
Source organism: Alphaproteobacteria bacterium (assembly GCA_020846275.1). Lineage (GTDB taxonomy): Bacteria > Pseudomonadota > Alphaproteobacteria > JAEULC01 > JAEULC01 > JAEULC01. Next base: position 14,338 of record JADLEG010000008.1, on the reverse strand, counting down.
ACGGCCATGACCGCGATCGCGAACAGGATGAAGGGAAACGAGAGCTGGATGTCGATCAACTTGGTCACGATGCTGTCGACGGCACCCCTGAAGTATCCCGACAGCAGACCAAGGCTGATTCCGACAATGCCGCCGATCGTGGTGGCCGCAAAGGCGATCGGCAGGGAGACGCGGGTGCCGTAGAGCAAGCGCGAGAGAATGTCGCGGCCGAGGTGGTCGGTGCCGAGCAGAAAGCGCGGGTCGCCTCCGGGCATCCATCGCGGCGGGCGCAGGCGCAGGGCGAGGTTCTGGGTCGTCGGGTCGAACGGGGCAATCAGCGGAGCAAGCAGCGCCACGACGATGACCGTGAGGACGACCATCATGGGAATGGCAAGCCTCAGCTGTCGCCGACCGACCCGCACCATTGGTTCCCCGGACACTAGCCCCAAGCCGGCAAGGCCAGGAAGAGGCATGCGAGCGCCCTGGCGAACCGGCCGCCAGGGCGCACTTCTACTCTAGGCAGACGGTCCGTCGAGCGGCGTCACTTGCACTGGCCGCCACCCTTCTTGGCCGGATCGGTCGTCACGGTCCACGGCAAGATCATCGTGTCGATGCGCGCCTGGAAGGCCACTTTGCAACTCACGCCATAGAGCGCGAATTCCTGCCACAGGTAGAGCCAGGGCGGGTCGTTGTGGAGAGTCTCGGCGGCCTTGTAGTAGAGCTCCTGGCGCTTGGGCTGATCGATCGTGTAGCGGGCCGTCTCCATCAGCTTGAAGAAATCGGTGTCCTTCTGGCCTGTCGGCCAATAGGCGCCACCAATCGCGTCGGGATGCAGGAGGCGCCAGACGATGCCGTCGGCATCAAACGTGGTGCTGCCGGGGTTCGCAAGCAGCAACCCAGTGATCGTCCGTTTGCCCAGCATCTCCGCGCGGCGCGCGATCTCGAGGAACTTGGGCTTGGCCTCGACACCGATCCCTTTCAGCATCTCGACCACGGCCTCGACCACCAGCGCGTCGCCGATGATGTAGCCGGTGCTGCTCTGCACTTCGACCGAGAAGCCCTTTTCGTAACCCGCTTCGGCGAGCAGCTTTTTCGCCCGTTCAGGGTCATAGGGATAGGGCGGGATGCTGGGATTGTAGCCAAAGTCGGTTGGCGCCGCGGCCTGCGAGATCGGCTTGGCAAAGCCGCGGAACAGGGCGGTCGACAGCTTCTGGCGGTCGATGGCGAGGTTCAGCGCCAACCGAACCCTGGCATCCTTCAATGGGGCATCGCTGCCCATGAGGAAGACGTCGGTCGCATTGGCGAGCGTCTGCACCAGATAGGTCGAGCCACCGGAATTGATCTTGTCGGCGAAATCGACAGGGATGTTGACCGCGATGTCGACCTCGCCGGCCGTCAGCGCCGACATGCGCGCAAGCTCGTCCTTGATCGGCCGGAAGACGACCTTGGCAAACTTGGGCGCCGCGCCCCAGTAGCCGGTGTTTGCCACGAACGAGAGGCTGTCATCCTTGCGCCACTCGCCAAAGCGGTAGGGGCCGGTGCCGACGGCTTTCCGGGCGAGCCCCTCGACGCCAACCTCCTTGAAATAGCCGGGCGGCAGCATCTGGGCACCCCATGCCGCAAGGCGTGCGGGAAGCAGCGGGTCGGGCTTCTTCGTGACGATAAGGACCGTCAGCGGGTCGGGCGTCTTGACATCGTCGATCGTCGTGAAGCCGCTCGAAACCTGCGTCGCGCCGGGAACGCGCACGCGGTCCAGGGTAAATTTGACGGCGGCCGAGTCGAAGTCTTCGCCATTGTGGAACTTCACGCCCTTGCGCAACTTCAATTCCCAGGTGAGTTCGTCGACCGATTTCCAGGACTCCGCGAGTTCGGGAATGAGCTTCATCTCCTTGTCGCGGTTGATGAGCTTGTCGTAAACGAAGTTGAACGGCTGCATGGCCGTCATCTGCGTCGTATTGTGCGGGTCCATCGTCACCGCATCGGTGCCCTGCGCGATGGTCAGTTCGCCTTGAGGGGCCGCCTGCGACCACGCCGCCACGGGGCACAAAGCGCCGAGCGCCGTGGTCAGCAGTGCCATCAACCGCACGATTGTCATCGGTCCGTCTCCTCTCCCGAAGGTTCTTCCTTTTCGACAAGCCGCCGGTCAGTAGACCGGCACCAGCCAGCCTCCGTACCCCTGTCGCTTGCCCTTGGCGACGTCGAAGTAGGTTTCCTTGATCTTCTCCGTCAGGGGACCCATGCCGCCCGTGCCCACCTTGCGGTGATCGATCGATCCGATCGGGGTCACTTCCTTGCCGCTGCCGCAGAAGAAGACCTCGTCGGCGACGTAGAGTTCGGTACGGTCGATTTCGCGCTGCATCACGGTCAAGCCGTGAGCCTCCGAGAACAGCCGTATCAGCGTGTCGCGCGTCACGCCTTCGAGAATGCCGTAGGTCACCGGCGGCGTCATCACCTGGCCGTCGCGCACGATGAAGATGTTGTAGCCCGGCCCCTCGGTCACCTTGCCGCGCGCATCGAGCAGGATCGCATCCTGGAAACCGGCAGCCAGCGCATCCAGCAGCGCCAGCCGGCTGTTCTGGTAATTGGCGATCGACTTCACGCGGGGCGGCATCGACTCGTCGCTGAGGCGCCGCCAGGCGCTGACACCCACTTTGAGGCCCTCGCTCGGCGCCAATGCATCGTAGCGGCCCATCGGAATCGCCGCCATCGAGAGACCGATCGGGCCCGTCGATTGAAGCCGGCCGTCGTCCTCCGACACATAGGCCGAGATGCGGATGTGCACGTCCTGCCGGAGCTCGTTCTTCTTGATCAGCCTGACCAGATGGTCCTGGATCTCGTCCGCAGCGTAGGGAAGCGGAATACGTGCGATGTTCGCGGAGTCCTGCAACCGGTCGAGATGCTCTTTCAGTCGGAATATATAAAGCTGGCCGGTCTGCTCGTTATGATAGGCGCGTATTCCTTCGAAGATGGCTGCCGCGTACTTGAACACCGTCGAGAGCACGTGAACTTTCGCATCGGCATACGGAACGATCTTGCCGTCGAAGAAAAGAAAGCGTGGCCGTTCGCCTGACACCGCACTGCCTCCTTGCGTGACGATCGATGGCGCTAGCTTGTCCTGTCTCGTCGGCGCATGGGCTAACAGCCGTGCCGCCTGTAGCAGGAGCTGATTGCGCTCTCCATAGGGTGGGTAAAGCACATCGAATCTCGATCAAGTGTTTCATCTGCTATCTGCCTCGTCAAGCAGACGACCGCTCGATGCATCCCTTCCGCGACCGCGAACACCACCGGCAATTCTGCAATCGTCACAGCCTGCCGCGGCCGCTGCGGCCCGCTTGCTTCGCCGACGCAAGCGGCCTCGCAGCGCCGGACCGTGGCGCCGCCTGGACAAGCTTCGCAGCCAGCCGATACTGTCAAAGCATGGCAGGGAAACGGCAAGCGCGGACTGCGGGCGAGCTGCGTGCCCGCGGCAGTGCCGAGGAGTGTGGAGAGACGCATGTCGCTTGCCCCACCGCTGCTTGAGGTAAGGGACCTCAAGACCTACTTCGACAGCGAGCAGGGCGAGGTCAGGGCCGTCGATGGCGTCAGCTTCCATATCGGGCGGGGCGAGACGCTTGCTGTCGTCGGTGAATCGGGCTCGGGCAAATCCGTCACCAGCCTCTCCATCATGCGCCTCATCGCCGGATCGGGCCGGATCGCCGGCGGCTCGATCCTGCTCAATGGCGTCAATCTGCTCGACAAGCAGGAATCGGAGATGCGCCGCATTCGCGGCAATGACATCTCCATGATCTTCCAGGAACCGATGACCAGCCTCAATCCGGTCTTCACGGTCGGCAGCCAGATCGCAGAGACCATCGCGCTGCATCGGCACCTCGGGGCCAAGGATGCGAGACGCAAGGCCATCGAGATGCTTGATCTCGTGGGCATTCCGGAACCCGGACGGCGCTTCGACGTCTTTCCCCACCAGATGTCGGGCGGCATGCGCCAGCGCGTGATGATCGCGATGGCGCTGTCATGCAGCCCAAAGCTTCTCATTGCCGACGAGCCGACCACTGCGCTCGATGTAACGATCCAGGCCCAGATCCTCGACCTCATGCGCCGGCTCCAGAAGGAACTCGGCATGAGCATCCTGTTCATTACGCACGACCTCGGCGTCGTCGCCGAGGTGGCCGACCGCGTTGTCGTGATGTATGCGGGGCGCGCCGTCGAGGTCGCGCCGGTGGACGAGCTCTTCGCGAACCCCCGTATGCCTTATACGATCGGCCTGCTCGGCAGCGTACCGAGAGTCGATCTGGCGGCCCATCGGCAACAGCGACTGCGCGCCATCCCCGGCAGCGTGCCGAACCCGGCCGACCTGCCGCCCGGATGCGCCTTCCAACCGCGCTGCCGGTTTGCGGTGGCGGCCTGCGCGCGCGCGGTGCCCCCGCTCGAGGACTCCGGCGGCGGCCACATGGTCCGCTGCCTGCGGTCGAGCGAGATCCCGGCAATTGCGGATGGCTCGGTCGATACCAAGGTCGTGCAACCACCCGCGGCGGGAATCGATGCGCCGGCGAGCGCCGAGCCGCTGCTCGAAGTGAGAGGCCTCAGCGTCAGTTTTCCGATCCGCGGCGGCTTTGCCTCGCGCGTCGTTGCGCGCGTGCAGGCGGTCACCGACATCTCCTTCGATATCGGCGTCGGCGAGGTCGTCGGGTTGGTCGGTGAGTCAGGCTCGGGCAAGACGACGGCGGGCCAAGCGCTGCTGCGTCTCATCGAGCCGACCGGCGGCAAGGTGATGTTCGACGGCATCGATGTCGGCGGCGCCGACCGCGAGGGCCTGCGTTTTCTGAGACGTCGGATGCAGATCATCTTCCAGGATCCGTTCGCGTCGCTCAATCCGCGCATGACGGTGCAGGAGATCGTCGGCGAGGCGTTTGTGATCCACAAGCTCGAGTCGGGAGCGGACCGGCGCGCCCGCATCGCCGAGATACTGCGGAGCGTCGGGCTGTCGCCCGATCACATGCGGCGCTATCCACACGAGTTTTCCGGGGGCCAGCGCCAGCGCATCGGGATCGCCCGCGCGCTCGCGGTCAAACCGCAGTTCATCGTCGCCGACGAGCCCGTCTCGGCGCTCGACGTGTCGATCCAGGCGCAAGTGGTCAACCTGCTGCAGGATCTCAAGCAGCAACTCGGCCTGACGCTGCTGTTCATCGCGCACGACCTCGGCGTGGTCGAGTATCTGTGCGATCGCGTGATCGTCATGTATCTCGGCCGCATCATGGAGGTGGCGCCGGCGCGGCGGCTCTACGCCAGTCCGACGCATCCCTACACCGAGGCGCTGCTGTCGGGCGTGCCGATCCCGGATCCGACGGTGAAACGCCAGCGCATCATCCTCGAAGGCGACATCCCGAGCCCGATCGACCCGCCGTCGGGTTGCGTCTTCCGCACGCGCTGCAGGCTTGCCACGGCGGAATGCGGCGCCGTCGTCCCGCCGCTCAAGGAGCGCGCGCCGGGGCACTTCAGCGCCTGCATCAAGCGGCCCTAACCGAAGCCGAGGCAGGGAAGCCGATAGAGGCAATGTCCACGACGAAAAAACACTTCACGGTCCTCGGCGCCGGCGCGGTCGGCGTGTGCACGGCCCTATATCTGCTGCGGGACGGCCATCCGGTGACCCTGCTCGATCGTCTGCCGCCGGGAAAAGGCTGCTCCTTCGGCAACGCCGGCCTGATCCAGACGGGCGCCTGCGTGCCAATTGCCACGCCGGGCGTTCTGCGGGACGTGCCGCGGATGCTGCTCGACCCGGACGGCCCGCTCGTCATCCGCTGGCAGCACCTGCCGTCGCTCCTGCCCTATCTCCTCGGTTTCGTCCTGGCGGCGCGCGCCCGCCGGGTCGAGGAAATCTCGGTCGCGCTGCAGGCGATCCTGAACCACGCGATGGAGGCGTATCGCGTGCTGCTTGCCGAGGCGGGCGCGAACGATCTTGTCCGGCGATCCGGGGAGCTCTACGTCTACGAGCGGCAGGCCTCCTATGACAGGGCCAAGCCCTGGCACGACTTGAGGCGCAAGCGCGGCGTCGAGGTCGTCGATCTGGCCCCGGAGGAACTTCGCCAGCTCGAACCCGCGCTGGCACCGATCTTCTGCAAGGGCGTCTACCTGCCCGACAGCGTGCAGACGCTCAATCCCTACATGGTCACCGCGGCGCTCGCTGAAAACTTCGCGAGAAACGGAGGCGAAATCGTACAAGAGGAGGTGCGCGAGATTGCAATGGGCGCGGGCGGTCCGACGGCGCTTCTCACCGACAAGGGCAGGCGCAAGATCGACCAGCTCGTCATCGCGACCGGCGCCTTCTCCAAGCGGTGGGCACGGCAGCTCGCCGGCTATCTGCCGCTCGACACGGAACGCGGCTATCACCTCATGCTGCCAAGACCGAATATCGATCTCCGCGTGCCGTTGCTTTCGGGCGACTATCGCTTCGGTCTCGTCCCGATGGTCGATGGCATCCGGCTCGCAGGGACGGCCGAGCTTGCAACGCTCGACGCTCCGCCGCGCTACGCGCGCGCCGAACGCCTTCTCAAGATTGCAGAGCGCATGCTGCCGGGCCTCAGCGGCGAGGCGCGCACTCGATGGATGGGGCACCGCCCCTCGACGCCCGACAGCCTGCCGGTCATCGGCCGGTCGCCGCGCTTCGCGTCCGTCTATCTCGCGTTCGGCCACGGGCATCTGGGCTTGACGCTGGGCGCGGTGACCGGCCGGCTCATTGCCGACCTGGCGTCCGGCCGCATTCCGCCACTGTCGCTGGCGCCCTACGATATTCGGCGCTTCGGTTGGATTCGCCGAGAGGGCTGTCGCAGCCTAGTGCCCCGAACCCGAAGTTCGCCATCTCTTGAACGCGAGACCGGAGGCGAACTTCGGGTTCCAGAGGGGCACTAGACTTGAAATAGTTGCTCGTGTCCTTTTCGATTCCGAAGTTCGTACGGCGTGCATCGCTAACACTGACGAACTTCGGAATCGGGACACTAGCCGCCCAGAATCTTGCCGATCAACTGCGTTGCCTTGAGGCCGCTTCCGGTCAGCACCACCACGGTCGTCTCGTCGTGCTTGATCGTGCCTTCGGCAAGCAGCCTTGTGTATGCCGCAGCCGCCGCGGCGCTCGTCGGCTCGGCATAGAGGCCTGTCCCGGCAAGTTCGAGCAGGGACGCGACGATCTCCTCCTCCGTCACGGCGAGGGTCGATCCGCCTGAACGGCGGACGGCGTCGAGCACGGGCTTCAGGCGAATCGGCTTGGCGATAGCCGTGCCCTCCGCGATCGTGGGCCTGACGTCGACCGGCACCGGCAGGGTTCCGCCCGAGACGAACGCCGCGTGGATCGGCGCGCAATTGGCTGGCTGGACCGCGAACAGACGCGGCCGCCGCGCGATCTCGCCGCAGCGAACAAGCTCGTCGAATCCGATATCGCAGCCGAGCACGTTGCTGCCGGCGCCCGTCGGCGCGATCACGTTGTCCGGCGCGCGGAAACCCAGGTCTTCCCACAATTCGTAGGCGAGCGTCTTGGTGCCCTGCAGGAAGAACGGGTGCCAGTTGTGGCTCGCATAGAAGATGTGCCCGGCCTGCCGCTCGGCTTCGTCCGCGGTGTCCTGGCGCGTGCCGGGAACGAGCTCGACTTCGGCGCCATAGGCACGCATCTGCACCGTCTTGGCCGGCTGAGTCGATGCAGGCGTGAGGATCTTCGCCTTCATGCCTCCGGCTGCGGCATAGGCCGCGATCGCGGCGCCGCCATTGCCGGAGCTGTCCTCGAGCACATGTCGAATCCCCTGTTCGCGCAACATCGACATCATGACGCTCGCGCCGCGATCCTTGAAGCTTCCCGTCGGCGAGAACCACTCCAGCTTGAACAGGGCCTCGCCACCCCGCCATGGCCGGCGCACCAGCGGCGTGCATCCTTCCCCCATGCTGATCGGCGCGGCGATGGCCCCGGGCAAGGCCTTGCGGTATCGCCAAAGGCTGCGCTCGGTGCGGTCGATGCCGGCGCGGCTCATGCCGGGCAGGGCGCTTATCATCAAGGGGCTGCCCGTCGCCGAGCGCCATCTGGGCCGATCGAGCGGATAGGCCTCGTTTGTCGCAGGATCGATGTAGGAAGCTATTCCGGCGTCCATCCCGATTGCCATTGGCACAACTCGCGACACTCCGCCAGCCAAATTCGGCTTGGTTGGAGTGACTTCGTCATCCGGCGCGCCGTACCCGTCAGCGCCGGGGATTGACCAGGCAGAGCGGATCAAAGGGCGTCCCGTCCAGGATCGCGAAGGCATTCTCGACCGCCTGCGCGGCCACGCGCTCCATCGCTTCCCGGGTGCTGCCGCCCATGTGCGGCGAGAACACGGTGTTGCGCATCCGGTAGAGCGGGTTGTCGGGCCGGATCGGTTCGTCGGTGAACGTGTCCAGGCCCGCGCCGGCGATGCGGTCGTTCGACAGGCAATCGATCAGCGCCGCCTCGTCGACGATCGGCCCGCGCGCCGTGTTGATGAGCAGCGCCGAGCGCTTGAGGCGCGCAAGGCCCGGCCCCGCGATCATGCCGCGGGTTTCCGGCGTCAACGGGCAGTGAAGCGTGACGATATCGGCATCCGGCAACGCGTCGTCCAGGTTCTTGACCAGCCTCACATCGTCCGGCACCAGCGACGCGTCCACATAGGGGTCATAGGCGGAAACGACCAGCCCGAAACCGCGCGCGATCGCATGCACGGCGCGGCCGACGCAGCCATAGCCGACGATGCAGAGATGCCGCCCCTTCAGCTCGCCGCCCACATGGGTGACGCGGTCCCACCGGCCCTGCCGGATGCTGGCATCGAGCGCCAGCAATCGCCGCTTCAGCGCCAGGATCAGCAGGAACGCAAGCTCGGCGACGGATTGCGCGTTGGAGCCGTGGGTATTGAGCACCGCTATGTCCCGCGCGCTCGCGGCCTTGACGTCGATGTTGTCGACGCCGACCCCGAACTTCGAAATCACCCGCAACCGGGGGGCCGCGGCGGCCATTGCCTCGTCGGTGATCCGGACCGTGCGGACGATCATCGCGTCGAACGGCTCGCGCGCGAGGAGGTCGAGCAACTCCGTCGGTTTCGTGCTCGTCGGCACATAGGTCGCACGGGCCTGGCGCTGCTCGATCAAGGCGCGCGCAGTGGCGGGAAAATCGACATCGGTCACGAGAAAGGAAACGGCCATCGTGTCTTCAACCCCCGGACAGGTACGGCACGGTCATTGTATTCGCATTCCTTGCACCCGCACCACGCGTCGCCCCCGCGGCGGCTCGCGGGCACCTGGCGGCATATCGAGCAGCGATAGGCCGGCGCGAGGGCCTTGTCGCGACTTGCCAGCCCGGTGAGTCTGGCGCTTTATGGTCGCCGGAAGGGCAAAGCGCCGCCGCTTGGCGCCGCCGCAGGGGGAAGAGACGCAATGACAGGAAGCGCTGCGCCGACGGTCGCCGGGGCCACCAGGCCCTGGCACGAGATCATGCGCGACGTGCTGAAGCAGAACCAGGTTCGCCTGGCGACCTACGTGCCCGACAACGTGCTGCGGCCACTGCTCGACGTGCTGCACGCCGACCGCGATTTCACCACCTTTGCGACCACGCGCGAGGAGGAGGCAGTCGGCATCGTCGCGGGGGCGTGGATGGGCGGGATGCGCGGCTGCGTGCTGATGCAGACCAGCGGCTTCGCCACGCTCGCCAATGCGATCGCGTCGCTGGCGGTGCCGTTCCAGATCCCGGTCGTGATGATCGTGTCGGAGCGCGGCACCCTGGGCGAGTTCAACTGGGGCCAGGCGCTGACGTGTCGCACGATGCGCCCCGTGCTCGATTCACTGGCGATCGAGCACCATACGATCAGCCGCCTGGACGAGGTCGAGTTCATCACCGACCGGACGATCAAGCAGGCGGTGATGACCCAGGCGCCGGCGGCGCTGATCCTGTCGCCGCTGCTGACCGGCGGCAAGGTGCTGAAGAAGTGAGAACGAGCATGTCGGCGATCGACACCGAATCCCGCGGCCGCGGCAACGCCAAGGTCATGAACCGCTTCGACATCACCAAGCGCTTGGTCGCCAAGCTGAAGCGCGAGGAAGCGGTGGTCGGCGGCATCGGCAACACCAATTTCGACCTGTGGGCCGCCGAACGCCGGCCGCAGAATTTCTACATGCTCGGCAGCATGGGCCTGGCGGCGCCCATCGCGCTGGGCGTGGCGCTGGCCCAGCCGCAGCGGCGCGTCATCGCGCTGGAAGGCGACGGGTCGATCATGATGCAGCTCGGCTGCCTGGCTACGATCGCGCATCTGAAGCCGCGCAACCTGGCGATCGTCATCATGGACAATGCCGCCTACCAGATCACCGGATCGCAGCCCACGGCGACCGCGCACGGGGCGGATATCGTGGCGATCGCGCGCGGGTCGGGCCTGGACAAGAGCTTGTGGGCGGACGACGAGGCCCATTTCGAGCGGCTGGTCGACCGCTGCCTGGCCGAGGACGGTCCCTGGCTGATCGCCACCCGGATCGACGCCCAGCCGGCAGTGGCCCAGACCGAGCGCGACCCGGCCAAGATCCGCGACCGGTTCATGCGCGGGCTGGGTACGCGCGAATAGCAACTGGCAATTGAACTTGTTGTCCCGAAATCCGCGCGGATTCTGCGCAATTCGTTGATGCCCTGTGTATCGAATATTGATATGGTGGGGCGTCGGCTTCCCTGTAACGCCCGCCATCGGAACCCATGGACAGCACAATCGTCAAAGGCCTGCGGGTCCTCGAAACGCTCGCCGCCAGCGATCAGCCGCGCGGAATTTCGGAACTCGCGCGGGAGATGGACCTGAACAAGAGCAACGTGCAGCGGATCGTCGGCACGCTGCTGTCGCTCGGCTATGTGAGCAAGGATTCCGCGACGTCGCGCTACCAGGCCACGCTGCGCATGTGGGAGTTCGGGCTGCAGGTCGTGCACCGCAACCAAGTGCGGCGGGCCGCCCAGCCCTATCTGCGCGGCCTATACGAGAAGCTGAACGAATCGGTGTTTCTCTGCGTGCCCGACAGCGACGACATTCTCTATCTGGACAAGATGGAGGCCGCGGCGCCGGTGCGCATCTCGTCCCAGGTCGGCGCGCGGGCGCCCGCGGCGCGCACCGCATCCGGCAAGGCGATCCTGGCACATCTGCCGACCGAAGCGCTGGACCGGGCGATCGTCGCGGCCCGCGAGCATTTCCGCATCGCCGATATCGATCCCGCGAAATTGCGGAAAGAACTGGCCGCCGTGCGTGCCGACGGATTCGCGATCTCGCAGAGCGGTTACCGTCCGGGCGTCAACAGCATCGCCGCGCCGATCCTCGGCCGCGACGGCACGATCATGGGCTCGATCGCGGTCACCGGCCCCGTGGAGCGGCTGGACCTTGCGACCCTGAAAGGTTACGCGTCCGAAATCATCAACGCGGCGACGCGGATATCCGAGGCGCTCTGACGGCGCCTACCGGACCGCGCGCGTGAAGCCGCCGTCCACCAGCATGTTCTGCGCGGTGATCCCGCTCGCCTCGGGCGACAGAAGGAACGCCACCGTCGCGGCGATCTCCTGGGTCTTGACCGGGCGCTTCAGGGGGATCAGCTGGATCGCCTCTTCCGGCACCTGCAGATTGTCGACGAAGCCGGGCAGGACGTTGTTGATGCGAATGCCCGCGCGGCCATAGCGGTCGGCGTAGAGCTTGGTGAAGCCGTGCATCGCCATGCGGATGATGCTCATCGGATAGCGCGGGCGCGGCTCGAGCGCGTTGACCGACGAGATGGCGACGATCGAGCCGCCGCCCTGGCGTTCCATGACCGGCGTCACCAGCCGCAGCAGGCGGACGAGATAGAGGAGGTACATGTCGAGTCCGGCATGCCAGTCGCCGTCTTCGATGTCGAGCAGGCGGCCCTGCGCGTCCGGGCCCATGATCGGCCCGGTGGCGTTCTTCATGCCGCCCGGCCCGTGCCCCGTGTTGGCCACCACCCCGTCAATGCGGCCGGTCTTGTCCAGGGCAAGGCGCACCAGCGCTTCGAGGTCGCCCGGCGCCGTGACCGAGCCGCGCACGGCCCAGCCGCCCAGCTCCTTCGCCAGGGTCTCGCAGGACGTGGAGGGCGAAGACAAGACCGGAACCCACCCCTTGCCCGCCAGCATGCGCGCGCAGGCCGCGCCGATGCCACGACCCGCCGCCGTGACGATGACCGTCTTCTTGTCGCCGCTTGCCATCGATGCCCTCCTCCCTTGACCCGTGAACCCGGTTGCGTCTAGCGCCGCTTCCGCCCCGCCGGCTTGGCCTTGCCCGGGCGTGCGCCGCGGACCGGCCGGGCGGGCTTGGCGCGCGCCGGCCGGCCAAAGCCGCCGCCGCCGCCGCTTTCGATCTGCACCACGTCGCCCTTGTCCAGCATGCGCGGTACCGACGGCTCCAGCTCGCGCCCGTTGACCTTGAACGATGCCGCCTTGCCTTGCACGCCGCCCTTGAGGCCGGGCGCAGGGCTGCGCACGCGGTTGATCAGGAATGCCGCGCGGATCGGATTGTCGCCCCGGCTGGCGAAGGCGAAGGTGATGCCGTCGCCGCCGCGCCGGGCGCCGCCGCCGCCGGACCCGCGCCGCATCTCGCGGCGGATGACCTCGATCGGCACCAGCGATTCCAGGACCTCGATCGGCGTGTTCGACAGGTTGCTGGGAAAGCTGATCGCCGACTTTCCGTCGCGGGCGGTACCGGCGCCCTGGCCGGCGCCGATGAAGCCATTGACCACGGCGCCGCGCCCGGACTGCATGGTGGAGAGCTGGAACGAGTTCGACGGCGAGCCCGGCGCCGCCTGGACGCGCTCGGGGATCGCCTTGCTGAGCGCCGCGAAGATCGCCGGCGGCAGAAGATGCCCGATCATGCCGCGGGCGCTGCAGGGCGCGGGGCGCACCGGATTGAGGATGCTGCGCTCGGGCGCCGTGATCGTGATCGGCATGAAGCTGCCCTCGGCATTCGGTATCCACGGCGCGAAGACGGCCTTCAGCGCATAGGCGCTATAGGCGAAGGTGTAGTTGTAGACGGTGTTGATCGCCCGGTTGACCTGCGGCGTGCAGCCGGAATAGTCCACCGTCACGCGGTCGCCCTTGATGGTGACGGCGCACGGGATGTGGACCACGCCGCCGGGGATGTCCGCCGTGCCGTCGTTCTCGATCACCGAGCGGTAGGTTCCGTCCGGCGCGGCGGCGATCGCCTCGCGCATCGCCGTGTCGGTACGCCGAACGACCTCGTCGGCGAACACGTCGAGATCGATGTCGATCTCATCGAGCAGCGTATTGAGCCGCTCGCCCAAGGTGCGGCAGCACGCGATCTGCGCCCACAGGTCGCCCATCGTCTCGTCGGGAACGCGCACGTTGGCGCGGATCAGGGACACCAGCGTGGCGTCGGGCTCGCCGGCCAAGAGGAGGCGGCTGGGCGGGATTTGCAGGCCTTCCTCGTACAGCTCGACATTGGACGGGCTGCGGAAGCGCCCGCCGATATCGGGCAGGTGGCTGACCACGCCGGCGAAGCCGACCAGCTTTCCCCGCCGGAACAGCGGCATCGCCAGGCTGGCGTCATTGAGATGCCCGCTGCCCAGCCAGGGATCGTTGGTGACGTAGGCGTCGCCCTCGCGCATCCCATCCTCGCCATAGACCGACAGGAAGTGCCGGATGGTCGACGGCATGGTGCAGATGAAGGACGGGATGCTCTGCGAGGATTGCGCGATGTTGCGGCCGCGCCGGTCGGTCAGCACGACCGCATAGTCGTTGGCCTCGCGCACCAGCGTGGAGAACGAGGTGCGCACGAAGGTGGCCGCGGCCTCGTCCACCACGCTGGTCATCCGGGTCCACAGGATTTCCAGCGTCACCGGATCGATCGTCGCCGGTCTAGTCATGGCGGGCCTCCAGCTTCACGCGGACGGTTCCCGATTCCAGCACGCTCACGCTTGCGGAGTAGGGCACGACCAGCGTCGATTCGGGTTCGGTCAGCACCAGCGGGCCGGCGAGCGTCGTGCCGCCCGGCACGGCATAGCGGTCGTAGGCCGGGACATCGGCGAAACTCTTGGTCGAGGGCAGGAAGATCCGCCGCATCTTCGGCGCCGGCACCCGGCCGCCGGTATCCACCAAACGGGCGAGCGCATAGCGGCGCGTCGTCCGCGTCGATTCGCCGATCAAGCGCCAGGTGATCGCCTCGGGAATGCCGCCCGGGACCGGGCGGCCATAGAGCCGCACATACTCCGCCTCGAACCGCCGCGCCGCTTCCGCGGCGTCGAGCCCGGCGAGATCGGCGCCGAGATCGACCTTGATGCTGTTGCCCTGGCCGAGATAGCGCATCTCGGCGGACCAGGTCCACACGATGTCCTTCGG
>JADLEG010000007.1 GCA_020846275.1 Alphaproteobacteria bacterium | reverse complement strand
GACTCCGCGAAGAAGCTGACCAAGCTCGACGCGAGCGGCAACGTCGAGCGCTGGGGGGTGAAGATCCCATCGAGCGGTTTCCCGTACTGGCTGTTCCAGGGACTGACGACGCCGAACGACACGATCCTGATGAACCAGGCCGGCACCGAGGTCTACTACGACAAGCCCGCGGTGATCGAGGCGCTGCAGTTCTGGATGGACCTGGCGTCGAAGCACAAGATCCACCCGCCGGGCATCGTCGAGTGGGGCACCACGCCGAAGGACTTCTTCGAGAAGAAAGCCGCGATCATCTGGACCACGACCGGCAACCTGACCAACATCAAGGCGAACGCCAAGTTCGACTTCGGCGTCGCCATGCTGCCGTCCAACAAGCGCGGCGGGTCGCCCACCGGCGGCGGCAATTTCTACATCTTCAAGAAGTCGACGCCGGAGCAGAAGGACGCGGCGTTCAAGTTCGCCAAGTGGATGACCGAGCCCAGGCGCGCCGCGGAATGGTCGATCGCCACCGGCTATGTCGCCGTGTCGCCCGCGGCCTGGGACACGGCGGAGATGAAGAAATACGTCGCCGACTTCCCCGCCCCGCTGGTCGCGCGCGACCAGCTGCAGTTCGCCGTCGCGGAACTGTCGACCCACGACAACCAGCGCGTGACCAAGGCGCTCAACGACGGGCTGCAGGCCGCGCTCACCGGCGCCAAGCCGGCCGACCAGGCGATGAAGGACGCCCAGCGCGAGGCCGACCGAATCCTGAAGGCGTACAAGTAGGCTTGGCGCGGTTGCCTTCCCTTTTCGTCATGCCCGGGCTGACCCGGCCATCCACGCCGATCGTTGCGCCATGGAAGCGTGGATGGCCGGGTCAGGCCCGGCCATGACGGATGGGGGACGATGGTGACCGGCTATCGCGCCAGCATCCACGGCTGGCTGCTGCTGCTGCCGGCGGCGGTGCTGCTGGGCGCGTTCACGCATTTCCCCGCGGCGGCGACGCTCTGGCACAGCTTTTTCTCGACCGCCAAGGGCAACCGCCCGTCGCGCTTCGTGGGAATCGAGCAGTACCGGACCTTGATCGAGGACCCGATCTTCTGGACCGCGTTCAAGAACAACCTGGTCTTCGCCGGCGCCACCATCCCGCTGTCGATCGTGCTGGCGATCGCGATGGCGCTGTGGGTCAACGACAAGATCGCGGGGCGGGGCCTGCTGCGCCTGGCCTTTTTCACGCCCACGATGCTGCCGATGATCGCGGTCGCGAACATTTGGCTGTTCTTCTACACGCCCGACTACGGGCTGCTCGACCAGCTGCGCGGCCTGTTCGGGCTGCCGGCCTGGAACTGGCTGGGGTCGCGCGACACGGCGCTCATGTGCCTGATCGCGGTGACGGTGTGGAAGGAAGCCGGGTTCTTCATGATCTTCTACCTGGCGGCCTTGCAGCAGATCTCGCCCGACCTGGCCGAGGCGGCGGCGATCGAGGGCACCGGGCGGTGGACCTATTTCCGCCGCGTCACCTTCCCGCTGCTGATGCCGACCACGTTGTTCGTGCTGATCAACGCGGTCATCAACGCCTTCCGCCTGGTCGACCACATCGTGGTGATGACGCGCGGCGGGCCGGACAACACCACCTCGCTCCTGCTGTTCTACATCTACGAGATCGGCTTCAAGTTCTGGGACCAGGGTTACGCCGCGGCGCTGACGATGGTGCTGCTGCTGATCCTGGGCGTGGTCGCCTGCTTCCAGTTCTTCTATCTTGACCGCCGGATCCACTATCAATGACCGGGCTGGGCAAACGCTCGCCGTTCGGCGCGGCGCTCAACACGCTGGCGGCATGGGCGCTGGGCGTGCTGTGGGTGCTGCCGCTGGTCTACGCGGTGTGGACCGCGTTCCATCCCGGCGAGTTCTCGACGCGCTTCGCGCCGCTGGCGCCGCTGACGCTGAAGAACTTCCAGGCCGCCTGGGCCGCCGCCCCCTTCGCGCGGTACTTCCTCAACTCGTTCCTGCTGGTGACGGCGATCCTCGCCGGCCAGCTCGTGCTGTGCACGCTCGCCGCCTATGCCTTCGCGCGGTTCCGCTTCTGGGGCCACCAGGTCGCCTTCGTGCTGGTGCTGATGCAGCTCATGGTCATGCCCGACGTGCTGATCGTCGAGAACTACCGCACCATGCACCAGCTCGGCCTGGTCGACACGGTGGCCGGCATGGCGCTGCCCTATGTCGCCTCGGCCTTCGGCATCTTCCTGTTGCGCCAGGCGTTCAAGTCGGTGCCGAAGGAACTGGAGGAGGCGGCGCGGATCGAGGGCTGCGGCACGCTCGGCATCCTGTGGCGCGTCTACGTGCCGCTGGCCCGCCCGGTCTACCTGGCCTACGCGCTGGTCTCCGTGAGCTACCACTGGAACAATTTCCTGTGGCCGCTGATCGTCACCAACTCGGTGGGCACCCGGCCGCTGACCGTGGGGCTTGCGGTCTTCGCCAGCACCGACCAGGGCATCGACTGGTCGATCATCACCGCCGCCACGCTGATCGCCGCCGGGCCGCTTCTGGTCGCCTTCCTGGTCTTCCAGCGCCAGTTCGTGCAGAGCTTCCTCAGGGCCGGTATCCGCTGACTGGCGTCGGCGATTATCCACAGCCGCCAAGCCCCGCAGATTATAAGTCGGTCAGGTGATTCGCCGTTTCGGTTAAGACCGGGCCGCAGGCGCCCGGATTGCCTGGACGGGCCGGATTTGCCGTGACAAATTCGAATCTCGCGAAGCGGAAACGAGTTCAGGGGCCTCGCCGGGCTTTCCTAACCTAGGATTTCAGCGCGATTCGGGAGGATCGAGCGAAAGCTTGCATTCGATCGAAGATTAATCCCTTGAATAGATTTGCATGCCAGATTGCGTATGATTCGGGGTGGCACGTCGAATGTCCGGAGGGGGTCCGGGCATCCGCCGTCCACTAGGGCTGCTGACGGGCCCCGGGCGCCGACGCCGGGGGCTAGCCAAGGGGTAGGGTGTGGATGTCCATCGAACAGGCTGAGACCAGCCCGCTTCGGCGAGCGCTGGCCGCGTGCCGCGTGCCGCTCTTCTTCGCCGCGGGCTTCAGTGCCGTCGTGAACGTGCTGGCCCTGGTCGCGCCGATCTACACCATGCAGGTGTTCGATCGCGTGATCTCGGCGCACAGCGTCGACACGCTGGTCTACCTCAGCCTGCTGGCGCTGTTCGCGCTGGGGACGCTGGCGCTGCTCGACTATGCGCGCATGCTGATCCTGGCGCGGATCGGCGCCTTCCTGGAGCGCCGGCTGGCGCCCGAGGCGATCCAGCGCAGCATCGAGAACGTGCTGCGCGACCAGCCCGGGCGGTCCGACGCGCTGCAGGACCTGGCGCAGGTCCGCAGTTTCCTTTCCGGCGCCGGCATCTGCGCGGCCTTCGACCTGCCGTGGATCCCGATCTATTTCGGCGTCGCCTGGCTGGTGCATCCCGTGATGGGCCAGCTTGCGCTGGCGGGCGCCACGCTGCTGCTGGCCATCGCGCTGATGAACGAGATGAGCGGGCGCGAGCCGACCATGCGCGCGACCGCCGCCTCGCGCCAGGTGGCGCGCACCGTCCACGCCTCCTACCGCAACGCCGAGGTGATCGACGCGATGGGCATGCAGCCCGCGCTGATGGCCCGCTGGGCCGGGCTGATCGACCAGCAGCAGCGCTCCGAGCGCAAGGCGGTCAACCGCGCGAATTTCGCGACCGGCCTGTCGAAGTTCATCCGCATGGCGCTGCAGATCCTGCTGATGGGGATCGGCGCCTGGCTGGTGATGCAGCAGGACATGACGGCCGGCGCGATGATGGCGGGATCGATCATCGTCGCCCGCGCGCTGCAGCCGGTCGAGCAGACGATCGGCGTGTGGAAGCACTTCGTCAACGCGCGCGAGGCGTTCAGCCGGCTGCAGCGGTTCCTGGCCGAGCCGCCCCTGCGCCGCGAGATGATGCGCCTGCCCGATCCGCGCGGGAACCTGAGCGTCGAGAGCGTATCCTTCGCGCACAGCCGCTCCAAGGACGTGCTGGCGCTGCAGAACATCAGCTTCGCGCTGACCGCGGGCCAGAGCGTGGCGATCGTCGGCCCGTCGGGCAGCGGCAAGTCGACGCTGGCGCGCCTGATCGTCGGCGTCGCCCAGCCGCGCCAGGGCTATGTGCGCTTGGACAATGCGGACATGGCCTCGTGGAGCCGCGAGCAGATCGGCAGCCAGATCGGCTATCTGCCCCAGGACGTCGAGCTGTTCGCCGGCACGGTGCGCGCCAACATCGCGCGCATGGGCGAGGGCGATCCCGAGGTGGTCGCCGCGGCGGCCAAGATGGCGGGGGTGCACGACCTGATCCTGCGCCTGCCCGAAGGCTACGAGACCCAGATCGGCGAGGCGGGCATGCGGCTGTCGGCCGGCGAGCGTCAGCGGATCGGCCTGGCGCGCGCGCTCTACGGCATCCCCAAGCTGGTGGTGCTCGACGAGCCGGACTCGAATCTCGACACGGACGGCGAGGCATCGCTGATCCGCGCCCTGCGCACCTTGAAGGAGCGCGGCACCACCGTCGTCGCCACCACGCATCGCCCGACCCTGGTCGAGGCGCTGGACAACGTGCTGGCGCTGCGCGCGGGCAAGGTGACGATGTTCGGGCCGCGCGCCAGCGTGATCGCGCAGCTCGCCGCCAACCGCCCGCCGCAGGGCGCGTCTCCGCGCCCGTCGGTCGTGGGCTACGGATCCGTCGATGCGCGACGGGGCCGCAACGTCGTGACGCACTAGGAGCCGGGACATGGTCGCGAACATCGCCGGTTCCGAAGCCCTCGCCACGGCGGGACCGGCCGCCGCCGTCCCGCCGCTGACCGACACGCCGACGCTGTCGATCCCGCGCGCGCTGCAGGTGCCGCGCCGGCCGGAGATCCTGGCGCCCCTGGTCCTGGGCCTGTTCGCCGCGTCGCTCTTCGTCGCGGTCATGTCGGTGTGGTCCTACCTGGCGCCGCTCGCCAGCGCCGCCATCGCCGCGGGCCAGGTCGTGACCGACGGCAGCCGGCGGACCGTGCAGCACCTCGAAGGCGGCATCATCCGCGAGATCCTGGTGAAGGACGGCGACAAGGTGCGCTCGGGCCAGGTGATGGTGCGGCTGGACGACATCCAGTCCGGCGCCAGCACGGACCTGCTGCGGGCGCAATGGGACGTGCTCAGGGCCCAGAACACGCGGCTCGGCGCCGAGATCGCCGACGAGACGGCGCTGGCCTTTCCCACCGACCTGCTGGCGCGCAAGAGCGAGCCGCGGGTCGCCGAGATCATCGCCAGCCAGACCGGCCTGTTCGAGGCGCGCCAGCGCGCGCACCAGGGCATCGTCGCCGTGCTGCGCCAGCGCGCCGAGCAGCTCCGCTCGGAGATCGCCAGCTACGAGGGGCTGCTGCGTTCGGTGCAGGAGCAGCTCGTGTCGATCAACGGCGAGATGAAGGACGTGCAGGAACTGGTCGACAAGGGCTACGAGCGCCGCCCGCGCCTGCTGACCCTGCAGCGCCAGGCATCCGGCCTGACCGGCACCAAGGACCAGCATCTGGCCATGATCGCCAAGGCGCGCCAAGCGATCACCGAGACCGAACTGCAGATCGCGCAGCAGACCAACACGCGCCGCAACGAGGTTGCGACCGACCGGCGCGATACCCAGGCGCAGATGGCGGATGTCGAGGAGAAGCTGCGCTCCGCCCAGGACGTGCGCGCCCGGCGGGAGGTGACGGCGCCGACCGACGGGCTGGTGACCAACCTGCGCTTCCACACGCTGGGCGGCGTCGTGAAGCCGGGCGACCCGCTGCTCGACATCATCGCCGACAACGAGGCGCTGATGGTCGAGGTGCGCATCAGCCCGACCGACATCGACACGGTCGAGACCGGCCAGCAGGCGGAAGTCCGCCTGACCGCCTTCAAGCAGCGCACCATGCCGGCGCTCAAGGGCAAGCTCATCTATGTCGCGGCCGACGTCGAGGCCGACGCGAAGACCGGCGCCAGCTTCTATCGCGGCCGGGTGCAGATCGACATGCTCCAGCTTGCCCAGATCCCCAACGCCAGGCTGACCGCCGGCATGCCGGCCGAGGTGATGGTGCTGGCGGGCGAGCGCACGCTGCTGCAATATCTGCTGCAGCCCCTGATCGACAGCTTCCGCCGCGCCTTCCGCGAGCAATAGACGCCGCCGCGCGTCCACCCAGTAGATTCCCGAAGCCCGAGGTGCATCGGGCGCTGGCGCCGGTGCGGAATCCCGGCTGGCGTTGTTTTCTGTAGACAATCGACAGAATATCTCGAATCGTGATGCCGGGGTCGGGAGGAAAGCCGTGGCCGCGGTCGAATTGCGCGGATTGACGAAGCGCTTCGGGGCGCTCGCCGTCGTCGACGGCGTGTCGCTCGACATCGCGCACGGCCAGCTCGTATGCCTGCTTGGGCCCTCCGGCTGCGGCAAGACCACGATCCTGCGGCTGGTGGCAGGCTTCCTGGAGCCGTCGGACGGGGAGATCGCGGTCGGCGGCCGGCTGGTCTCCTCGCCCCGGCGTTCGCTGGAACCCCAGCAGCGCAACATGTCGATGATCTTCCAGAGCTATGCGCTGTGGCCGCACATGACGGTGTTCGAGAACGTCGCCTACGGGCTCCGGCTGCGCCGGCTGCCGGGCGAGACGATCGCGCGGCGCGTCGCCGACATGCTGCGTACCGCCCGGCTCGAAGCCCTGGCCGACCGCTACCCGGGCGACTTGTCGGGCGGCCAGCAGCAGCGCGTGGCGCTCGCCCGCGCGCTGGTGGTGGAGCCCGAGACGCTGCTGCTGGACGAGCCGCTGTCGAACCTCGACGCCAACCTGCGCGAGGAGATGCGGTTCGAGATCCGCCGGCTGCACGACCGGTACCGCTACACGACGATCTACGTCACGCACGACCAGGCCGAGGCGATGACGACGGCCGACCTGATCGTGGTGATGAATGCCGGGCGCATCGAGCAGGCCGGCCCGCCCGAGGAGATCTACTACCGGCCGCGCTCGGCGTTCGTGGCGCAGTTCATCGGCGGCACCAACATCCTGCGCGGCAGGCGGCTGGACGACCGTCACATGGCGGTCGCCGGCACCACCCTGGCGCTGGACGGCGGCGCGGACCCGGGCGGCGGCGAAGCCGGCAGCCCCGCCGCGATCTCGATCCGCCACCACGACATCAAGCTGCTCGCCGCCAAGCCGGCGTCGCCCGAGAACATCGTTCCGGCGCGCATCGCGCGCCAGGTGTTTCTCGGCAGCGCCCGCGACTACCTTGTGGAGATCGCCGACGGCAGCCAGATGCGCGTGGTGACGCCCGCCGACCAGAGCATCGCGCCGGGCAGCGCCGTATGGCTGCATCTGCCGCCCGACCGCTGCCGGGCGCTCGCCAGCTGACGCCGCGCAAAGACGGCGCCGACCGCAGATCAAATGAACCGAAGGGACGGAGGAGACAGACCATGGACCAGGTGACGCTTTCGCGCAGGACGCTCCTGCTGGCCTCGACCGCCGGCGCGCTGTGCGCCGCGACCGATCTCGGTGCCGCGCCCGCGGCCACGCCGGTGACGCCCGAACTGGTGGCGGCGGCGAAGAAAGAGGGCAAGGTCGTGTGGTACACCTCGGTCGACCTGCCGGTCGCCGAGAAGGTCGGCAAGGCGTTCGAGGCGAAGTACCCGGGCATCGACGTCAAGGTCGAGCGCACGGGCGCCGAGCGCGTGTTCCAGCGCATCGGCCAGGAATATGCCGCCAAGATCCACGCCGTCGACGCCGTCAACAGCTCGGACGCGTCGCATTTCATCGTCTGGAAGCGCGACGGCATCCTGGCGCCCTTCGTGCCGGAGGACGTGGCCAAGAACTACCCGACCGAGCAATGCGATCCCGACGGCATGTTCGCGAGCTGGCGCGCCTCGCTCAGCGTCATCGCCTACAACACCAAGCTGGTGAAGCCCGAGGAGGCGCCGAAGTCGTTCAAGGACCTGCTCGACCCGAAATGGAGCGGCAAGATGGTCAAGGCGCATCCCAGCTACAGCGGGACGATCCTGACCGCGACCTTCCAGATCGCGCGCGACCTGGGCTGGGGCTATCTGGAGGCGCTGTCGAAGCAGAAGATCATGCAGGTGCAGTCATCGACCGAGCCGCCGAAGAAGCTGGGGCTGGGCGAGCGCGCGGTGATGGCCGACGGCAACGAGTACAACCTGTTCCAGATGAAGGACAAGGGCGAGCCGGTGGAGATCGTCTATCCCACGGAGGGCACGCCGCTGGTGGTCGGGCCCTCGGGCATCATGAAGGACGCGCCCAACCCGAACGCCGCGCGGCTGTTCCACGCGTTCTGTTTCACGGTCGAATGCCAGCAATTGCTGGTCGATGTCGGCGGCCTGCGCTCCTTCCACAAGCTGGTCAAGGAAAAGGCAGGGCGCACGCCGCTTTCGAAGATCAAGCTGATGAAGGAAGACCCGGTCAGCGTGGACAAGCAGGTCGAGGAGATCAAGGCGCACTACACGCGTCTGTTCAAGGTCTAGGTGCGCCCGATCGGGGACCGCACGGGCGTGAGCGCCGTCGTCATCGCGGCGGAGGGCCGCCGGCCGGGCAGGGTCGACCTGTCCCGGCCGGTCCTGCTGGGGCTCGCGGCGCTGCTCTGCGTTCTGGTGCTGCTTCCCCTGTCGCAGCTCGCGATCTTCGCCTTCACCGACCGCGCCGGCGGCTTCAGCCTGGCGAATTTCCGGCAGATCTTCTCCGACCCGGCTTTCCTCGAGCCGCTGGGGACGACGCTTGTCCTCGCCTTCAGCGTCGCCATCGGCTCCTGCGCGGTGGCCGCGCCGATGGGATGGCTGGTCGCGCGCAGCGACATGCCCGGCGCCGGGATCGTGCGGGCGCTGGTGATGGCGTCCTTCGTCACGCCGCCCTTTCTCGGCGCCGTGGCCTGGGAAATCCTCGCCGCGCCCAATAGCGGGCTCCTGAACCAGTGGTTCCGCTCGCTGACCGGCGCGGCCAGCGACGAGCACCTGTTCAACGTCTATTCGCTGCCCGGGCTGATCTTCGTCATCACCTGCTATACGTTTCCTTACGCCTTCGTGCTGATCGCCAACGCGCTCGACCGCATCCCCGGCGACCTCGAGGATGCCTCGTCGATCCTGGGCGGGCATGCGTGGCGCACGGCGCTCGAGGTCACCGTGCCGCTGGCGATGCCGGCCCTGCTCGCGGGCGGTCTGGTCGCCTTCCTGCAGGCGATGATCCTGTTCGGCTCGCCGGCGATCCTGGCGCTGCCCGCCGGGTTCCATACCATGACGACGAAGATCTGGAGCCTGTTCCAGTATCCGCCCAAGCCGGGGCTTGCCGCCGCCGCGGCCCTGCCGCTGCTGCTGCTGACGATCGGGTTGCTGCGCCTGCAGTCCCGCATTCTCGGTCGGCGCGGCTATGCGGTCGTTGCCGGCAAGTCGGGCAAGCCCCGCCTGGTGCGGCTCGGCCGCTGGCGCTGGGCGGCGCTGCTGCTCTGTCTCGCGGTGCTGGTGAACCCGGTCTTCCTGCCCTATGGCGCGCTGTTGAAGGCCGCGGTGTTGCGCGTGCCGTCGCAGCCGCTGACCTGGGACAGCCTGACCCTGCACAACGTGCGGTTCGTCTTCCTCGAATTCTCCTCCACGCGCACCGCGCTCAAGAACACCTTCCTGCTCGGCACGCTGACGGCGACCATCGGCACGGCGCTGGCGCTGGTGATCGCCTACCTGACGACCCGGGCGGCCGTCGTCGGCCACCACGCGCTGGCCTTCCTCGCCACCGCGCCGGTGGCGATCCCCGGCATCGTGCTGGGCGTCGGCCTCTTCCTCAGCTACACGCGCCCGCCCTTGGTGCTCTACGGCACCCTGTGGATCCTGCTGATCGCATTCCTGACGATCGAATTGCCGGGCGCCTATCAGCAGCTCCAGTCCGCCTTCCGCGCCGTGCATCCCGAGCTGGAGGAGGCCAGCCGCATTCTGGGCGCCACGCGGCTGCAGGCGCTCGGCCACATCACGGCGCCGCTGCTGCGCTCGGGCGTGATCGCGAGCTGGTGCTTCATCTTCATCGGCACGATCCGCGAATTGTCGGCGGCGGTCATGCTGTTCACCGCGGACACCAAGGTGATATCCGTGGTGATCTTCGACCTCAACGAAAGCGGCGAGCTGGGCGCCATCTCGGTGCTGGGCGTCACCATGCTGCTGATCACCTTCGCGGTGATCCTCTTGGCCAACAACCTGCCGGGGCGTGGCCAGTGGTCGGCGCCGGCCGGCCGGCCCGCCGGCTGAAGCGAAGACGCGAACGAGAGGAGGAAACCATGTTCCGATCGACGAGCCTGCTCGCCCTGGCGGCAATGCTGGCCCTGCCCATGGCCGCCCTGCCCGGGACGGGTGCGCAGGCGCAGGCCAAGTACCCGCAGTCCACGGTGACCCTGGTGACGCACTCCAGCCCGGGCGGCGGCAGCGACGTGTTCCTGCGCGAGATGATCAAGCACCTGACGCCGGCGATGGGCGTCAATTTCGTGGTGGAGAACGTCAGCGGCGGAAGCGGGGCCAAGGCGGTGGCGCGCGTGGCCAAGGCGCCGGCCGACGGCTCTGTCTTCTACGCCACCACGCCGACCTATATCCAGACCACGCTGCTCAGCAAGCCCGAGGTCGGCTATGACGGGCTGGAGCCGCTGGTCAACGTCTTCTACGACCCCGAAGTCGTCTATGTGCGGACGGAATCGCCGTTCAAGACGCTGGCCGACGCGATTGCCTATGCCAAGCAGAATCCCGGCAAGGCCAAGTGGGGCGCGGCCAACCCCGCCTCGCTCGAGCGCATCGCGCTGGAGAAGCTCAACCGCCGCAACGGCATCCAGGCCGCCGTGGTGACGCATGACGGCGGCGGGGCGCTGATGGTGAACGTGCTCAACGGCACGCTCGACATGGGCATCGGCGAGGTGCAGGAAATTCGCGGCCAGCTCGAGGCCAAGAAGGTGCGCATCATCGCGGTCCTGACCGACAAGCGCCTGGACACGCTGCCCGACGTATCCACCGCCAAGGAGCAGGGCGTCGACCTGACGGTGACCAAGTTCCGCGGCCTGGCCGGGCCGAAGAACACGCCCGCCAACGTCGCCGCGGCATGGGAGGAGGGCATCCGGAAGATCCTGGCCAGCGCGGCCTACAAGGCGGAATACGAAAAGGAGAGCCTGGTGCCCGCCTTCATGGGCCATGCCGCGGCGCAGAAGTTCACCGCCGAGTTCGCCAAGGAAGTCACCGACTCGCTCAAGGAATTCGGCGTCACCAAGTGAGGCGCGACCTGATCCTGGGCCTGGCCGTCTTCGCGCTGGCCGCCGCGTACTACGCGGCGGCCGACGCGCTGCCGCGCAGCATGCTCTCCGATGGCGTGGGCGCGGACGGCGCGCCCAAGCTCTATGCGCTGATGCTCGGGCTGCTGGGCGTGGTGCAGATCGCCCGGTCGATCCCGCGCGCCGGGCGATCGGGCGGCGCGCGCGAGCCCGTGCCGATGGGCGAGCATCTGCGCGCGCTGGGGGTGCTGGCGATCGGCGCGGTCTATATCGTCGTCACGCCCTATCTCGGATATCTGCCCGCTACGGCCCTGCTGATCTACGTCGTGACGGTCTATGCCGGCCAGGCGCATTCGTGGCGCACCGCGGTCATCAGCCTGGGGGGCGGGGCGGTGCTGTGGGTCTCCTTCGCCAAGCTGCTTGGCGTGCCGATGCCGGCGGGCCTGCTGGGGCGCCTGGTCGGATGAACGCCCTTTCCCTCGCCTGGACGGCGACCACGGGCGGCTGGGCGATCCCCGCCGCCTTCGCCGGCGTCATCTGGGGCATTTTCGGCGGCGCGCTGCCCGGCATCTCGCCGTCGATCGCGATGGCGCTGCTCCTGCCCTTCACCTACGGCATCGACCCGATCACGGCGATCGTGCTGCTGGCCTCGGTCTATGTCGGCGCGGAGTACGGCGGGTCGATCCCCGCGATCCTGATCCGCACGCCCGGCACCAACTCTGCCATGGCGACCACGATCGACGGGTTCGAGATGAACCGCCAGGGCCGCGCCGGCGAGGCGCTGGGCATCTCGCTGATGTCGGGGCTGGTGGGCGGGCTGTTCGGCCTGGTGGTGCTGGTGCTGTTCACCGAGCCGCTGGCGCGCGTCGCACTGGCCTTCACGCCGCCCGCCTATTTCTCGCTCGGCATTCTGGGCCTGAGCGTCGTGGCGGGCCTGTCGGGCGGGTCGCTGGTCAAGGGCATGATCGCGGCCATCGTCGGGTTGATGATCGCGACCGTAGGCACCGACCCCGTCTCGGGCGTGTCGCGCTTCACCTTCGGCGAGCCGGACCTGCTGGGCGGCATTCGGCCGATCCTCATCATGGTCGGCTTGTTCGCGGTCAGCGAGGTGATGTTGCAGGTGAACGAGCCCGACTGGGCCAAGGCCAGCATCCGCGACACGCGGCTGAAGATGCCGAGCTGGCCGGTCTGGAAGCGCATGGCCAGGCCGCACGCCATCGGCTCGGTGATCGGCACGATCGAAGGCGTGACGCCCGGCGCCGGCGGCACCATCGCCGCTTTCATGTCCTACAACGAGGCCAAGCGCTGGTCGAGGCATCCCGAGGAGTTCGGCCACGGCTCGATCGAGGGGGTGGCCGCGCCGGAATGCGCCAACAACGTGGTGACGGCCACGGCGCTGGTGCCGCTCTTGAGCCTCGGCATACCGGGCTCGAACTCGGCCGCCGTGCTCCTCGGCGGCTTTCTGATCCACGGTCTGCAGCCCGGCCCGATGCTGTTCGTCAAGAACCCCGAGGTCGTCTACGGCCTCTATGCCGGCTTGCTGGTCGCCAACATCGCGATGGTGCTGATCGGGCTGGTGATCCTGACGCCGTGCATCTGGCTGGTGAACCGGCCCAAGCCCTACCTCCTGTCCTTCATCCTCGCGCTGGTGGTCTCCGGCGTCTATTCGATCGAGCAGAGCTTCTTCGACGTCGGCATCACGCTGGTTGCGGGCGCGCTGGGCTATGCGATGCGCTGGCTCGGCATGCCGTTCCTGCCGATGGTGCTGGGCGTCGTCCTCGGCTACCTGGTGGAATCGAACTACCGGCGTTCGCTGGTCATCGCCAACGGCGACCACATTATCTTTCTGCAGGATACCGTGTCGCTGGCGCTCCTTGCGTGCGCCTTGCTGCTGATGGGCGTGTCGGTCTACCGCGAAATGAAGGCAAAAAATGTATCGGAGAAAGCCGCGCAATGACCGAGAAGCTGCCCCAAGTTGCCGTCGCCGAGACCCTGGCCGAGCGCATCGCGGCGCTCGATCCGGCGTGCCTGTCGCCGGCGCTGCGCGCGAAATGCGAGGACCTGCTGGTCGACGTGGCGGGATTGTGCGTCACTGCGCGGCGCACGGACTATGTGGAAAGCCTGCTCAAGGGACTCGACGACGACGGGCCCTGCACGGCCATCGGCCACGCGCGGGGACTGACTGCTACGGGCGCCGCGCTGCTCAACGGCACGGCGGCGCATGGCGAGGATTTCGACGACACGTTCGAGGGCGGGCCGGTGCATGCCGGCGCGGTGATCATCCCGGCCGTGCTGGCGGCGGCCGAGCGCCATGGCGCGGACGGGCGGTCGGTGCTGGCCGGCACGGCAGTCGGCATCGAGACGCTGTGCCGGCTCAGCCTGGTGGTGCCCAAGGCCGTGCATCGCGCCGGCTTCCATCCCACCGCCGTGTTCGGCGCGATGGCATCCGCCGCTGCCGTCGCGAAGACGCTCGGGCTCGGACGCAAGGGCATCGTCGACGCGCTGGGCGTCGCCGGCAGCATGGCCGGCGGCATCATCGAGTACCTTGCCGAGGGCGCCTGGACCAAGCGCATGCACGCGGGCTGGGCGGCGCAGTCCGGCCTCTGCGCGGCGCTGATGGCGCGTGGCGGCTTCAACGGCCCGCGCACGGTGTTCGAGGGCACGCATGGCCTGTTCCACGGCTTCGCCCACACCACCAAAGGCAACTACGGCGCGCTGACCGGCGATTTCGGCACGTGCTGGGTGACCGAGACGGTGGCGTTCAAGCCCTATCCCTGCGGCACCATGACCCATCCCTATATCGACTGCGCGCGGCGCCTGGCGGCGCGCGGGGTCAAGGCCGACGACATCGCGGCCATGGAGTGCGAGGTGGGCGAGGGTACGGTGCACCGGCTGTGGGAGCCGCTCGCGGCCAAGCAGACTCCTGCCAATGGCTACGCCGGAAAATTCAGCACGCCCTTCTGCATCGCCCATGGCTTCGTGCATGGCGGGGTGGGGCTGGAGGCCTTCACCGACCAGGCGGTGCGCGACAAGGCGGTGCTGGCATTGGCGGCCAAGGTCCGCTATCGAATCGACCCGAAGAATCCGTATCCCAACAACTACACCGGGCATATCCGCGCCACGATGAAGGACGGCAGCGTGATCGAGGAGCGCCAGCCGCATCTGCGGGGCGGGGCGCACGAGCCGCTGAGCCGCGCCGATATCGAGGACAAGTTCCGCCGCAACGTCCGCCACGGCGGCTGGGACCAGGCGCGGACGGACACGGCGCTGGCGGGGTTGCGCACGCTGTTCGGCGGCCGCCTTGAACTGGGGTTCTTGCGCGGTTAGCTCCGACGGGCCTCGTGGTTCGACAAGCTCACCATGAGGCCCTCATCCTGAGCTTGTCGAAGGATGAGGTCCGGGGTTCCATGAGGACAGGCTGACGCAATGGAAATAGAGGGCAGGGAACTCGCCGGCCGGGTGGCGATCGTCACCGGGGCCGGGCGCAATATCGGGCGGATGATCGCGCTGGAGCTCGCCGCCGCCGGCGCCGCGGTGCTGGTGAACGCGCGCGCGAACCGCGCGGAGGTCGAGGCCGTCGTGCGGGAGATCGAGGTTGTGGGTGGGCGCGCCCTGGCACATCTCGCCGACGTCGCCGACGCGGTCGCCGTGCAGCGCATGGCCGACGAAGCCGTGGCGAAGCTCGGCCGCATCGACATCCTGGTGAACAACGCGGCGGTGCGGCGCGAGACGCCGCTGGACGCCATGACCGCCGGCGAATGGCGCGAGATCCTGGGCATCGTGCTGGACGGCGCGTTCCACTGCGTCAAGGCCTGCCTGCCGCAGCTAAAGCGGAGCGGGGCGGGCGCGATCGTCAATATCGGCGGGTTGACCGGGCATACCGGGGCCAAGGACCGGGCGCATGTGGTGACGGCCAAGGCGGGGCTGGCGGGCTTCACCAAGGCCCTGGCGCACGACCTGGCCGAGCACGCCATCACGGTCAACTGCGTGTCGCCCGGCATGATCGACACCAAGCGTGGCGGCTCGGGCGCGCCGGGCCAGCCGCATCACCATCAGACGCGCCGCACCCTGCTGGGCCGCCTGGGAACGCCGACGGACATTGCCGCCGCCGTGCGCTATCTTGCCGGGCCGCAGGCGCGCTATGTCACCGGACAGACCCTGCACGTCAATGGCGGCGTCTATCTGGGCTGATCAAGGAACCCATCCATGCCGAAGATTCTGCTGACGTCGCCCAAGCCGGCGCGGGCCCTCTATTACCCCGACGAGGCGCTCGCGGGCCTGCGCGCGCTGGGCGAGGTGCGGCTGAACGACGCCGACACGCCATGGGACGCGGCCGGGCTGGTCGCGGCCGCCCGGGACTGCGACGTGATCGTCTCGGATCGCCAGACCCCCGGACCCGCCGCGGTGTTCGACGGCTTGCCGGGGCTGCGCGCCTTCGTGCGCTGCGCGGTGGACATCCGCAACGTCGACATACCGGCCGCCTCGCGCAATGGCGTGCTGGTGACCCATGCCAGCCCCGGCTTCGTCGCCTCGGTCGC
The DNA here is from genome assembly GCA_020846275.1 of Alphaproteobacteria bacterium. Classification (GTDB taxonomy): domain Bacteria; phylum Pseudomonadota; class Alphaproteobacteria; order JAEULC01; family JAEULC01; genus JAEULC01. The sequence continues at coordinate 12,532 of JADLEG010000007.1, read as the reverse complement.
CGAGCTGGTGGTGGGATTCATGATCGACCTGGGGCGCGGCATCGGCAATGCCAGCCACTCCTATCGCCGCGCCGAAGTGCCGGCGGCGGTCATGGGGCGCCAGCTCAAGGGCAGTACGCTCGGCGTCATGGGCTACGGCGCGATCGGCCGTCACCTGGCGGACCTCGGCGTCGCCTTCGGCATGCGCGTGCTGGTATCGGATCCCTTCGTGAAATCCGACAAGAAGGGGATCGAGCAGGTGGAACTGCCCCGGCTGCTGGCGGAGTCCGATTTCGTAGTCTGCCTGGTGGTGGCCAACGATCAGACCGAGAACCTGGTGAACGCCGCCGCCTTCGCGCGCATGAAGAAGACCGCGTTCTTCATCAACGTCTCGCGCGGCGGCCTGGTCGACGAGGCGGCGCTGGAATGGGCGCTGAAGCAGGGCCAGATCGCCGGCGCGGCGATGGACGTCGGCCGTGCCCACGACCAGATGCCGACCCCCGCGCTCGCCGCCCTGCCGGGCATGATCGCGACGCCCCATATCGGCGGCCTGACGCCCCAGGCGGCGGCGCACCAGGCCCTGGAAACCGTGCGCCAGGTCGCCGCCATCGTGAAGGGCACCGCGCCTCCGGGCGCGGTCAACGCGGACAAGGCGACGCGGCTCAGGGCGTTGCGGTAGGAGGAGGCCTCCTCACCCGTCCGCCGCTTGCGCGTCGGCCACCCTCTCCCCGCAAGGCGGGGAGAGCTGCGCGGGCTTAGGGGCGACGCCCCCTTAGCCGTAGCTGGGCGAGGGGGCGGAACGCCGCTACCCCACGATCCCGATCTGCCAGGGAACGAATTCGTGGCGGCCGAGGCCGAGAAGCTCGCTCTTGGTCGGCTCGCCCGAGGCGGTCTTCAGGAACTGCTCGAAAATCTTCTGACCCATCTCCTGGATCGAGGCGGTGCCGTCCAGCACCTCGCCGCAGTTCACGTCCATGTCCTCTTCCATGCGTTTGAACATCGGCGTGTTGGTGGCGAGCTTGAGCGACGGCACCGGCTTGGCGCCGAAGCACGAGCCGCGGCCGGTGGTGAAGGCGATGATGTTCGCGCCGCCCGCGATCTGGCCGGTGGCCGAGACGGGGTCGTAGCCCGGCGTGTCCATGAACACGAAGCCCTTCGTGGTCACCGATTCGGCGTAGTTGTAGACCTCCATCAGCGGCCCGGTGCCGCCCTTCATCGACGAACCCAGCGACTTCTCGAAGATGTTGGCCAGGCCGCCGGTCTGGTTGCCGGGGCTGACCTTGCCGTTGATCTGAACGTCGCGGCCGACGGAATACTCGTCCTTCCACCAGCGGATGCGCGCGATCAGCTTTTCGCCGACCTCCCTGCTGGCGGCGCGGCGGGTCAGCGTGTGCTCGACGCCGTAGATCTCGGGCGTCTCGGACAGGATGCCGGTGCCGCCGTGGCGCGCCAGGATGTCGACGGCCGCGCCCAGCGCCGGGTTGGCGGTGATCGACGAGAACCCGTCCGACCCGCCGCATTGCAGGCCCACGGTGATGTGGCTGGCCGGCACGGGCTGGCGCCTGACCTTGTCGGCCTCGGGCAGCATCTCCATCACGATGCCGACCCCCCGCTCGATGGTCTTGCGCGTGCCGCCCTCCTCCTGCATCACCATCGTGCGCATCAGCGGGCCGGAGTTGAGCTGCTCCTGCTCCATCAGCCCGCCGACCTGGCAGCGCTCGCAGCCCAGGCCGATCACCAGCACGCCGGCAAGGTTGGCGTGCTTGGCGTAGCCGCCCAGCGTGCGGCGCAGCAGCTGCATCGGCTCGCCCGTCATCTCCATGCCGCAGCCTAGCGCATGGGTGAAGGCGGCCACGCCGTCGACGTTGGGGAAGTCGGCCAGGGCCTCGCGCGTGAACCGGTCGGCGATCTCGTGAACCACCGTGGCCGAGCAGTTCACGGTGGAGATGATGCCGATGTAGTTGCGCGTCGCCACGCGTCCGTCCGGCCGCACGATGCCCTGGAACGTCGCGGGCGCGGCCGCCGGCGCGATCGGCTTGAACTCGCTGGCATGGGCGTAGTCGCGGTCGAACTCGCGGAATTCGATGTTGTGGCTGTGGATCATCGTGCCGGGGGCAATATCTTCGCCGGCGAAGCCGATCACCGTGTTGTATTTCAGGATCGGGTCGCCCTTGTTGAGGTGCTGGGTCGCGATCTTGTAGCCTGCCGGCACCTTGCCCCGCGCCACCACGTTCTCCTCGGGCACGGGCGTGCCGGCGGCGACATCGACCCGGGCGACGACTACGTTGTCGGCGGGATGCAGCCGGATCACCGGGCCGGAAACGCGCTTCTGCGAAAGGTCGAGCATGGGGCCAGGGCTCCAGGACGCAAACGGGAAACCACTCTACCCTCGCGCGGATCGCCGTCCAACCGTTGCGGCGGCAACGCTGACCTATCGTTAACCCGCGGCGGCGCACCGGCGCCGCAACCGCGCCACAAAAGCGCCAAACAAGGCCGGCAAGCTCGGCTACAATGGCCGATCGCGCCCGCTCCGGAGGAATTCCCCATGAAGGCCCTTCGCCTGGCCCTTGTCGCCGCGCCGCTGCTCCTGGCGGCCGAGCCGATGCCCCCTGCTTTCGCCCAGGTCCCCGCGCTCGAGCTTAAGCGGGTCCTGCTGTCCACCGGCGGCGTCGGGTATTTCGAGCTGGAGGCGACGGTCGAGGGTGACGCCGAACTGGCCCTGCCGGTGCGGCTCGACCAGGTCGACGACGTGCTGAAGAGCATCGTCGTGTTCGACGACAAGGGCGGCGTGGGATCGATCTCGCTGCCCGGGCGCGAGCCGCTCAGCGAGGCGTTCCGCGATCTGCCGTTCGGCCAGGACGCGCTGGAATCGCCCGACGGGTTGCTCAACGCCCTGCGCGGCGCCGAGGTCACGGTCGGCGGGCCGCGCCAGACCATTGGGCGCATCCTGAAGGTAACGCCCGAAACAGTGCGTCTGCCCGACAATGCCGGCGCCACGACCCGCCATCGCGTCACGCTGATGGCGCCCGAGGGTATGCGCCAGTTCGTGCTGGAGGAGGCGGAATCGGTTCGCTTCAGCGACGCCACGGTGCAGCGCCAGGTCGACCAGGCGCTGGCGGCGATCGCGCGCCATCGCGTGCAGGACCAGCGCACGCTCCAGATCGCTACGCGCGGCACGGGCAAGCGCAGCTTGCGCGTGGGCTACGTCGTGGCGGCGCCGCTGTGGAAGGCGTCCTACCGCCTCACCACGCCTGAATCGGGCACGGTCGGCAAGGGCAAGCTGCAGGGCTGGGCCGTGCTGGAGAATCTCAGTGGGCGCGACTGGAAAGACGTCGAGCTGACGCTGGTCTCGGGCAATCCCGTGACCTTCCGCCAGCAGCTCTACACCGCCTACTTCGTACGGCGTCCGGAAGTGCCGGTGGAGGTGCTGGGCCGCGTCCTGCCGCCGCCGGATCAGGGCACGCTCGGCGCCGCCGCCCCGAAGGCGGCGCAGGAAGGATACGGCCGCCCGGCGCCGGCACCTGCAGCCGCGCCGGCCCCAGCGATGCAGGCCCTGGCGGCCCGGTCGATGCCTGCTGCGCCGCCGCCGCCGGCGCCCCTCGCGCAAGCGGATATAGTCGCCTCGGAGTCGCAGGAATCGACCACGCAGGTCCTGTTCACCGCGCCGGCACCGGTCACGGTCAAGGCTGGTGACAGTCTTTCGCTGCCGTTGGTCAATCGCGACCTGCCGATCGAACGCGTGGCGCTGTATCAACCTAGCGTCAATGCGGCCAATCCGCTTGCCGCCGTGCGCTTGACCAACGACACTGGCGCCGGCTTGCCTCCGGGCGTCATGACGCTCTACGAGCGCGGCAAGGCGGGCGCCAACTACGTCGGTGACGCGCGCCTTGGCCCGTTGCCCGTCGGCGAGAACCGCCTGCTCAGCTTCGCCGTGGAACAGAAGGTGCAGATCGAACGCGACACCAAATCGCTGGAATCGATCGCCCAGACCAAGGTTTCGCGCGGCCTGCTCACGTTCACCTACCGCCAGGAGCAGACGACCGTCTATCGCGTGAAGGCGCCGGCAAACGAGGATCGCGTGCTGCTGATCGACCATCCCCGCATGACGGACTGGGAGCTGGTGACGCCGAAACCATCGGAGACAGAGCTGACCCGCGGCAACTACCGCATCCGGCAGGCGCTCACGCGCAGCAGCACGACGACGATTGAGGTCACGGTCCATCGTCCGCGATTCGAGGAAGTCGCCATTCGCGAGCTGAGCTATCCATCGCTGATTTCCTACACGCGAAACACCGCGATCGCGCCAGCCGCGCGCCAGGCGCTTGAACGCATTGCGGCGCTTCAAGCCGAGGCCGACAAGCTGGACAAGGAGCACAGCCAGATCGTGGCCGAGCGCGATAGGGTAGCCGACGACCAGACGCGCATCCGGGCCAACCTGGCCGCGGTCCATCCCACAAGCGACATGGCCTCGCGCTATCTCGCGCGTCTCAAGGAGCAGGATGAGCGGATCGACGCGCTGGACAAGCAGGAGGAGCCGGCGCGCGCGAAGGCGGCCAAGGCGCGCGAAACCTTGGCCGAAGCGATCGCGAAACTGGAGACCTAGCGGAGAACCCCCGCCCTACCCTCCCCCTGAGGGGCAGGGAATAGGAAAACGAGATATGCGCTTTGTCCCCCCTCCCTCACGGAGGGGGTAGGGGGAGGGTCAACGCTCCCGCACGCGCAACACCATCGCAAGCCCCGCGATCCAGAACAGCAGAATGGTCGCCATGCCGGCCCGCTGGCTGGAGAATGCCAGCGTCGCCCAGCCGAGCAGCGCGGGGCCGAGGAACGCGGTCGCCTTGCCCGCCAGCGCCAGCAGGCCGAACATCTCGGCCCGCTCGCCGGGCGGCGCCAGCCGCGCCATCATCGATCGGCTCGCCGCCTGGGCGGGTCCGACGAACAGGCCGAGCGCGGAGCCGGCGATCCAGAACATCGCCTTGTCCCGCGCCAGCAAGACGACGGCGCCGCACAGGATCAGGCCGATCAGCGACAGGACGATCGTCCGCTTGGCGCCGAAGCGGTCGTCGAGCGGGGCGAAGGCGGCGGCGCCCAGGCCGGCGGTCACGTTCAGCACGATCCCGAACTGGATCACCTCGGCGAAGCTCATGCCGAAGGTGCCGGCCGCGTAGATGCCGCCGAAGGCGAACAAGGTCGCGAGCCCGTCGGCGTAGAGCATCTGCGCCACCAGGAACCGGGCGATGACGGGACGGCGGCGTAGCTGGCGCAGCGTATGGGCCAGCATCGCCAAGCCCTCGCGCACCGCCCTTGCCATCGTCGTGCCGCGCGACGGCGTGTCCGGGGTGAACAGGAACAGGGGCAGCGCGAAGACCGCAAACCAGGCGGCAACCACTACGGTCGTGGCGCGGATATTGGCCGCGTCCTCCTTGCCGACGCCGAACCAGGGTCGGTCGGTCTGCACGAAGCCGACCAGGCACACCGCAAGCGCGCCGAGCCCCCCGACATAGCCCAGCGCCCAGCCCCAGCCGGACCAGCGGCCGAGCTTCGCGCGCGGCGCCAGGTCGGGCAGCATGGCGTTGTAGAACACCGTGCCGAACTCGAACCCCAGCGTGCCGATCGCCACCAGCACCAGCGCCAGGATCGCGTAGTCCGGCGACGGGCGCACGTACCACATCAGCGCGGTGGCGACGATGCTGGTGAGGGTGAAGACGGCCAGCCACGGCTTGCGCCGCCCGCCGCGATCGGCCACCGCGCCGAGGATCGGCGCCAGGACCGCGATCGCCAGCGCCGATGCGCTCTGGGCGTGGCTCCACTGTGCCGTGCCGAGCTCCGGCGACACGGCGACAGCGCGGGTGAAATAGGTCGAGAACACGAAGCTGGTGATGACCGTGGCCACGGCCGAGTTGGCCCAGTCGTAGAACGCCCAGGCAACCAGGGCACGGGTGGGGGCGGGGGTCATGCGGCGGGGAGTTTAGGGGATGCTCGCGCCCGATGCTTCCCTATATCGTCATGCCATGACGGTTTGAAGGAGGGAAGGAATGCTCGTCGTCACGACCGGTTCGATCGAGGGGCGGCGGATCGCCCAGTACCACGGCATCGTCACCGGCACGGCCATCGTCGGCGCCAATATCCTGCGCGACGTGTTCGCCAAGGTGCGCGACGTGGTCGGTGGCCGCGCCGGCGGCTACGAGAGCGCGCTCAACAAGGCGCGCGAGGCGGCGATGGAGAACATGGTCGACGCCGCCAAGGAGCTGGGCGCCGACGCGATCATCGGCGCCTCGGTCGATTGCGAGCCGATGAGCGACACGATGCTGATGGTGAGCTGCGTCGGCACGGCGGTGAAGCTGGGCTGACCGGCGTTCCTCGTCCTTCGAGACGGGCCTGCGGCCCTCCTCAGGATGACGCGTTCTTATGCAGCTCCACCCATGCGCGTCATCCTGAGGAGCGAGCGTAAGCGAGCGTCTCGAAGGATGATGGACCTTATCCCGCCAGCGCGCGCAGCTGGCGCGCGGCGACCGCGAGCATGGCGAGGTCGACGCGGCCGGTGGCGCGGATGTCCGCCATCACCTCGTCGGCGCGCTTGACCGGGGCCTTGCGCTGGGCGCTCCAGCCCTCCAAGGCGGCCGCGGGGTCGGTCCCGTCCAGCCCGCCGGCGATGACGCTGGCGGCCAACCCGCCCTGGATCGCTCCGATCTCGTCGAGCAGCGAGCGGAAGGCGAGCTTGCTCCACCGCCCGCCCGCGACCGCGGCGGCCGCGGCGGCGCGCAGCCAGTCCAGGCCGAAGCGCGCGCCGACCGCGAAGTAGAGGGTTCCCGCGCGCTCGACCGGCAGGTTGGCCGGCTCGGCGATCCGCACGATGTCGAACCCCGACACCAGCCGATCCAGCATGGCCACGCCCATCGCGACCGCTTCCGGCACGCCCTGCTCCTTGAACGCGTCGGCGCGCCGGCGCAATTCCGCGGCGCCCTCCGCCGACAGCATGCGGTCGAGCGCGCCGGCGATCGCCTGCACGCCCGGCGTGAACCGCGTCACGTTGGCCGAGACCTGCAGCGGCGGATGCACGGCCGACAGCACCCAGCGCGTGGCGCGCTCGGCGGCGCGGCCGATCTCGGCGAACAGGGCGTATTGCGCCGCCGCCGGCGCCTTGCCGTCCAGCCCCTCGACCGCGTTCCACAGCCCGTCGAGGCCCAGCACCTGGCGCGCCACCAGGTAGGCGCGCGTGATGTCCACGGGGGTGCGGCCGGTGTCCGAGCCGAGCTGGGCCACGAAGCTCGATCCCACCCGGTTGATCATGGCGTTGGTCACGACCGTCGCGATGATCTCGCGCTTCAGGCGATGGCGACCGATCTCGGCGCGATATTTCTCGGCAAGCTGCGCCGGGAAATACGCCACGAGGTCCGCTTCCAGCGCCGGGTCGTCGGGCAGGTCCGACGGCAGCAGTGCGTCGTAGAGCGCCATCTTGCAATAGGCCAGCAGCACCGCCATCTCGGGCCGGGTCAATCCCTTGCCCTGCGCCTGGCGCTGCGCCAGCGTTTCGTCGTCCGGCAGGAACTCGATCCCGCGGTCCAGCCGCCCGGCGCGCTCGAGGTCCCGCATCATCAGGATGTGCTGGTCGATGCCGGCCGCACCTTGCAGTTCCTGAATGCTGAGGGTCTGCGTCTGCTCGTAGTTGTCGCGCAGCACCAGCCGCCCGACCTCCTCGGTCATCGATTCCAGCAGACGGTCGCGCTGCTTCGTGGTCATGTCCCCGTTGGCGACGATGTCGCCCAGCAGGATCTTGATGTTGACCTCGTGGTCCGAGGTGTCGACGCCGGCCGAATTGTCGACCGCGTCGGTATTGCCGCGCCCGCCGGCGAGCACATATTCGATGCGGCCGCGCTGGGTGACGCCGAGATTGGCGCCTTCGCCGATCACCTTGGCGCGGATCTGCCCGGCGTCGATGCGCTGGGCGTCGTTCGCGCGGTCGCCGACCTCGGCATTGGTCTCGCCCTTGGCCTTCACGTAGGTGCCGATGCCGCCGAACCACAGCAAATCGACCGGAGCCTGCAGGATGGTGCGCATCAGCTCGGCGGGCGTCATGCTGTCTTGCGTCGCGCCCAGGCGTTCCTTGACCTCCGGCGTCAGCTTGATGGTCTTCAGGCTGCGCTCGAACACGCCGCCGCCGGCGGAGATCAGCTTCTTGTCGAAGTCCGCCCAGGACGAGCGCGGCAGGTCGAACAGGCGCTTGCGCTCGGCCCAGCTTGCCGCCGCGTCGGGGTCGGGGTCCAGGAAGATGTGGCGATGGTCGAAGGCGGCGAGCAGGCGGATATGCTTGGACAGCAGCATGCCGTTGCCGAACACGTCGCCCGACATGTCGCCCACGCCGACGACCGCGAAATCCTCGCCCTGGGTGTCGCGTCCCAGTTCGCGGAAATGGCGCTTGACCGATTCCCACGCGCCGCGCGCGGTGATGCCCATCTTCTTGTGGTCGTAGCCGGCCGACCCGCCCGAGGCGAACGCATCATCGAGCCAGAACTTGTATTCCTGCGACACGCCGTTGGCGATGTCGGAGAAGGTGGCGGTGCCCTTGTCCGCGGCGACCACGAGATAGGGATCGTCGCCGTCGCGCCGGACGACCTGGGTCGGCGCGCGGATGCCGCCGGGGATGTAGGAATCCGTGATGTCGAGCAATCCCCGCATCAGGATTTTGTAGCACTCGATGCCTTCCGCCAGGTATGCTTCGCGCCCGCCCGCGGCCGGCGGCCGCTTGACCACGAAGCCGCCCTTCGAGCCCACCGGCACGATGACGGCGTTCTTCACCATCTGTGCCTTCATCAGCCCCAGGATCTCGGTGCGGAAATCCTCGCGCCGGTCGGACCAGCGGATGCCGCCGCGGGCGACGCGCCCGCCGCGCAGATGGATCGCCTCGACGCGCGGGGCATAGACGAACACCTCGATCAGCGGGCGCGGCAGCGGCAGTTCGTCGATGGCCCGGCTGTCCAGCTTCAGCGACAGATAGGGCTTCGGATTGCCCGCCGCGTCGCGCTGGTAGTGGTTGGTGCGCAGCGTGGCGCCGATCAGATTGAGATAGCGCCGCAGGATGCGGTCCTCGTCCAGGTTGGTCACGGCATCCAGCGCATGCTCGATTTCTACGGCGATGCCGCGTTCGACCACTGGCCGATCCTCGGGGTTGCCCTTCATGTCGGGATCGAAGCGCGCGGTGAACAGCTCGACCATGCGCCGCGCGATCAGCGGATGGTTGGCGAAGGTCTCTTCGATATAGCTCTGCGAGAAGGTGAAGGCGGCCTGGCGCAGGTACTTGGCATAGGCGCGCAGCACGACGATGCCGGCGGCGTCCAGCCCGGCCAGCAGCACCAGCCGGTTGAAGCCGTCGTTCTCCATCTCGCCGCGCCAGGTCTTGGCGAAGACGTCGTGGAACACCTCGCGCACGGCGCTCAAGGCGACCTCGACGCGCGGCTCGGCCTTGGCGCGCGGCGCCAGGGTCAGGGTGAAGTCGTGGATCCATACCGGCTCGGTGGGCTGCTTGTCGGTCGTGCGCGGCGCGACGCGATAGGGCATCTCGCTGATCGCGCGCACGCCCATGTGCTCGAGCATCGGCATCACGTCGCTCAGCGCCACGGGGGCGCCGCGGCGGAAGATCTTGAACCCCAGCTCGTCGCCTGCCGCCTCGACCGGGCGATAGAGGGTCAGCGCCATGCCCTCGCCCTGGCGCGCGCGTTCCAGCAGCATGATGTCCTCGACGCCGACCGTGGCGTCGAAGCGTTCGCGGTAGCTGGTGGGGAAGGCGTCGGCGTAGCGTTCGTGCAGCTTGGCGCCCTCGCCGTCGCTGAACCGGTCGACCAGGCTTTGGCGCAGCCGGTCGGGCCAGGTGCGCCCGGCCTCGATCAGCCGGGCCTCCAGCTCGGCCACGTCGACCGGCGGCATCTGCCCGCGCTTGGTGCGGATGATGACGTGCAGCCGCGCCAGCGGCTCGTCGGTCATGTGCGTGTAGAACACGCTGACCGTGCCGCCATAGGCCTTGGAGACGATATCGAGCAGGCGCACGCGCAGGTCGGTGTTCAGCCGGTCGCGCGGCACGTAGATCAGCGCCGAGACATAGCGCTCCAGCGCGTCCTTGCGCACGAACAGGGCGATGCGCTGGCGCTCCTGCAGGTGCAGGATGCCGAGCGCGGTGTCGCTGAGCTCGGCCGTCGTGCTCTGGAACAGCTCGTCGCGCGGGAAGGAATCCAGGATATGCGCCAGGGCCTTGCCGTCATGGCTCTGCGGCGCGAAGCCGGCGTTCTTCAGCACCTGGTCGACCTTGCGGCGGATCAGCGGGATCGCGCGCGGGTTGAGGCTGTAGGCGACCGAGGTGAACAGACCGACGAAGCGCCATTCGCCGACGACCTTGCCGTCCTTGCCGATCCGCTTGATGCCGATCGTGTCCATGTGCACCGCGCGGTGAACGGTCGAGCGGCGATTGGCCTTGGCGACCGACAGCAATTGCGGCGCCAGCATGTAGCGCACGATCTCGTCGCCGAGCTGGCCGAAGTTGCGCCGGTCGTCGAACACGCGTCGCTCGGGGTCGGCCAGGATGCCCAGCGGGCTGCCCTCGACGATTTCCAGATGCGCGTCCTTGCCCTCGCCGGAAAATCGGTACTCGCGGAAGCCGAGGAAGGTGTAGTGGTCGTCGTCCAGCCAGGCCAGGAACGCCAGCCCCTCGTCCAGCTCCTCGCGCGCCAGGGGCGGCGGATCGGCCTTCAATTCCGCCATCACCGCGCGCAGGCGCTCGCGCATCGCCATCCAGTCGCGGACGGCCACGCGCACGTCCTTCAGCACGCGGTCGAGATTGGCGCGGATGTTCTCCATCGCCTGCGGGTCGTTCTGGGCGCTGACCTCGACCCGCATGATCGATTCCGGCTTCGCGCCGGCCTCGCCGGGCGTGGCGGCGATCGACTGCAGCTTGCCGTCGGCGTCGCGCACGACGCGCATGATCGGGTGGATGACCAGGTGCACCTGCAGCCCCAGCCGGTTCAACTCGGCCGAGACCGAGTCGACCAGGAACGGCATGTCGTCGTTGACGATCTCGATGATCGTGTGGCGCGAGCGCCAGCCATGCTCGGCGACCGAGGGGTTGTAGACGCGGATTTTGGCCGTGCCGGCGCTGCGCTGCTGAGCGAAGCTCCACAGCGACAGGGCGGCGCCATAGGCTTCCTCGGCCGGCGTCTCGATCAGGTCGCCGGGCGGCACGTTGGCATGCAGCAGGTCGACGAAGGTCGCCACGCCGGGGGCGCGGCCGGCCGGCACGCGGTCGCGGACCAGGGCGGCGACGCGCCCAACCAGTTCGGCCTTGAGCTGCTCGGCCTTTACGCCCATGGGCTTCGTCCCTCCGGGTGTTTCCTGCGGTTTCCGGGCCTGGATCGCCCGGTTTTTCGGCACCCTAGCCCAAGGCCGGCCCCCCGTCCAAGCGCGCGCGCCGCCGGGGTTATCATCAATTGATCACAGGTATTTACCGGGCCTTAACGCCCCGGGCCGTACAAGCGGTGCCGGGTTCAGGGAGCGGGCCAGAAAAGCCCGGTTTTAAGGATGGAGCACGTCTCCGCCGGGGCGGAAACCGCCAGGGCGCTAGGGCTTGACCGTGGCCTCGTGGCCGGCGACCGCGTCTGGGTCGCGCATCCCGTCGATATCCGCGTCAGCCTGCCTTTGCCGTTCGGACGCTATTACTTGACCCTGGTGGCGGGGCCCGAGCGGCGCTCGGCCGCCCGGCTGGCCGGCGACCGCCAGGCGCGGCCGCTGGCGACGGCGGGCAACCTGCTGTTCTTCTTCGTCAGCGCGCTGGGCATCAACGCCGCCGCGATCCTGGGCGTGCTGCTCTACAGCTCCGTGCTGCGCTTCTAGCGGGCGGCGGGCGATGGCGGGCGGTCCGCAACTCCCGGAACAAGGCCTCCGCGCCGTCGGGGCCGGCCTGCGCCTGGGCTGCGCGCTCGCCGCGATGCTGCTGCTCGCGGGGTGCGGCGCCGAGCCCGACGAGGCGGCCATCCGCGAGGGGCTGGAAGTCATCCATCGCGAATGGGCCGAACAGGCCCGCCAGGTCGACCAGGCGCGCCAGACGCCACCCGACCCCGACACGATCAGCCTGCCCAAGGTCAATCTGGCGGCCGAAGCGCGGCTCGACCTCAAGATCACCGAGGTGCGCAAGCTCGCGTGCCACCAGGCCGAGGAGGCCAAGCTCGGCTATCGCTGCACGGCCGAGGTCAAGGCCTCGATCGCCGGCCGCCCGCCGGTGAACCGGCGCATCGAAGGCCGCTTCGTCGCCGGCTGGTCAAGATGGGTGGCAACCGAGGTCCACGCGGTGGACGTGAACTGACGACCCTTGGCCGGTAGCGCGCGCCGCCGCCGCCTGTCCCGCCGGTCGTAGTCCCGCCGGTCGTAGTCCCGCCGGTCGTGGTCCCGCTGGCCTTCAACTTGTACCCGCATTGCACCCGGCCGGGCCTTGGCCTAGATTGCCGCCCGACGGCGCCAAGCAAAGCACCCGTAGCTCAGCTGGATAGAGCGCTGCCCTCCGAAGGCAGAGGTC
>JADLEG010000006.1 GCA_020846275.1 Alphaproteobacteria bacterium | reverse complement strand
TGGGTCATGCAGCCGTGTTTATTGCTTTGTCCCCCCTCCCCTTGCGGGAGGGGGTTAGGGGCAGGGGTTTCATGCGCGCACGACTGCCACCCTACCCTTTCCTCCTCCCGTCAAGGGAGGGGGGACAGGAAAGGAAGGCACCTCAATGCTCGAGAACTGCATTGTCACCGGTTGCTCGCCCTGAGCAGCCGCCGCGCGATGATAACGCGCATGATCTCGTTGGTGCCCTCGAGGATGCGGTGCACGCGCAGGTCGCGCAGGTAGCGCTCGATCGGGTAGTCCTTGATGTAGCCGTAGCCGCCGTGGAGCTGCAGCGCGCGGTCCACGACCTCGAAGCAGGCGTCGGTCGCGAAACGCTTGGCCATGGCGCAGTGCATCGTCGCCTCGGGGTCGCTGGCGTCGAGCTTCGCGGCGGCGCGGTGGACCATCAGCCGGGCGGCGTCGAGCTCGGTCGCCATGTCGGCGATCTGGAACTGCAGCCCCTGGAACTCCGCCAGCTTCCTGCCGAATTGGCTGCGCTCGCCGATATGCGCGGTGGCGGCCTCCAGGCAGGCACGTGCGCCGCCCAGCGAACAGGCGGCGATGTTGATACGCCCGCCGTCCAACCCCTGCATGGCGATCTTGAACCCCTCGCCCTCCGCGCCGATGCGGTTGGCCACCGGCACGCGGCAATCCTGGAACATCACCATCGCGGTCGGCTGGCTGTTCCAGCCGAGCTTCCGCTCCTTCTTGCCGAACGTGAGGCCGGGCGTGTCCTTCTCCACGGCGATGCAGGAGATGCCGTCGGCCCCGGCCCCGCCCGTGCGCACCATGCAGACATAGACGTCGCTCGACCCGCCACCCGAGATGAAGGCCTTGGTTCCGTTCAGCACGTAGTGATCGCCGTCGCGAACCGCGCGGGTGGCGAGCGAGGCCGCGTCCGAGCCCGCGCCGGGCTCGGTCAGGCAATAGCTGGCGAAATGCTCCATGCCGGCGAGCCTGGGGCAGAAGCGGTTGCGCTGCGCCTCGCCGCCGAAGCGGTCGATCATCCAGGTCGCCATGTTGTGGATCGAGATATAGGCGGCGGTGGACGGGCAGGCCGCGGCCAACTCCTCGAAGATCAGCGCCGCGTCGAGCCGCTTCAGCCCCGAACCGCCGACGTCCTCGCGCACGTAGATGCCGGCGAAACCCAGGGCCGCGGCGGCGCGCAGCGCGTCGACGGGGAAGGTCTGCTGCTCGTCCCACTGCGCGGCACGGGGCGCCAGGCTCTCGCGCGCGAATTCGCGTGCCGTCGCCTGGAACGCAAGCTGCTCCTCGCTGAGCTCGAAATCCATCCCGCTCCCCCGCTGCGCGCGGAGGAAACCACCCCGCACGCGCCGCTGTCAACGCGGCCGCTAGGATTCCGCCGGGGGCCGCTGGGCGGCCAGCGCTTGGTGGGCAGCCGCGGCGGCAACCGGGTCGGCGCCGGCGGCGATCTGCACGGTCGGCGAGGCGAACTTGATCCCGTTGGCCTCGAACGCCTTCTTGATCAGCGCCAGCGCGCGGCGACGGATGACGAACTGCTCGCCCGGCTTGGTCATCATCTTCATGCGGATCTGGATGGCGAAGTCGCCGAACTGCTCGACGCCCTGCATCTTCAGGGGCTCGATGATGAACTTGCCGAATTCCGGATCGGCCTGCAGCTCCTTGCCGATCTGCTTGATCAGCTTCTTGGCCTTATCGAGGTCGCTGTCGTAGGTGACGCCCACGGTCAGCTTGTCGATCACCCAGTCGCGGCTCATGTTCTGCACCGCGCCCAGCGTGCCGAACGGCACGGTATAGAGCGGGCCGCGGTGATGCCGCAATTTCACCGAGCGCAGGCTGAAGGATTCCACCGTGCCCTTGTAGTTCCCGCTCTGGATGTACTCGCCGATGCGGAAGGCGTCGTCGGTCAGGAAGAAGATGCCGCTGAAGATGTCGCGCACCAGGGTCTGCGCGCCGAAGCCGACCGCGACGCCGACGACCCCGGCGCCGGCGATCAGCGGCCCGATCTCGACGCCCATCGACGACAGCGCCATCAGCGCGGCCATGACGACCAGCACGACCATCAGGACGTTGCGCAGGATCGGCAGCAGGGTGCGCAGCCGCGCGCGGCGATGCGCATCGTCGGTGTCGGGCTGGCCCAGATCGTGGACCTCGACCAGCTTGCGATCGATCAGCGCCCGTATGACGTTCCAGCCGAAATCGGCGACCAGCAGGATGACGATCGCCATCAGCACGCCGCGCACCAGCCGCGTCAGGGCGGTGTCCTGGGCGGCGAGGTCGCCCAGGTGGATGTCCCAGGTGTGCACCAGCAGCAGCGCGGCGGCGATGATCCAGGCCGCGCGCAGCCCGCGTTCCAGGCATGCCGCGGTGACGCTGGGCGCGCCCGCTTCTTCCTTCGCGGCCCCGGGGGGCCGCAACAAGTGGTTCACCGAGCGCCGGGTCAGGCCGATCGCCGCCGGCAAGCCGACGGCCACGACGAGCAGCCAGAACAGATGCGTCGACGACGTGACCCGCAATGCCCACAGCAGGACGAAATAGGCCGTGACCAGCCAGGCGCCGGCGTTGCGGCCGGCGACGCGCCCGGGATGCCGCCAGACCATCTCCACGGCCGCCGCCAGCAGCACCAGCCCCGCGCCATAGGCCAGGAGCCGTGCCGCCGGCGGCGTGACGCCGAGGATGAGGAGCATATCGAGCGTCACGTAGCAGAAGGCGAACCAGCCGACGAGGAACGTCACGCGCCGATGCCAGAACCAGGCAGCCCCGGTCGACATCGGCACGATGCGGAAGCGTTCGCCGCCCGGTGCCAGGAAGAAGCGGCTGACCACCATCACCAGCCGCAGGGCCAGGAATGCGAAGAGATAGCCGAGGAGTATGTCGCGGACCAGCGGCGGCCAGGTGAAGGCGAGGAACGCGCCGATGCTGCCGGCGGCGAAGCTAATCACCATGCCCAGCCCGTAGGCTAGCCGGATCAGCACGGCGCGCAGGCGTTCGGCGATCGAGTCCAACGGCAGCGCGATGATCCGCTGCAGCGCGCCACGGGTCAGCCACAGGAACAGTCCCTGCACGCCGAACCCCAGCGCGACGAACCCGGCCAGCAGCAGGCCCATCTGGACCAGGCCGCGCTCCTCGAACTCCAGGAACAGGATGTTGCCCGCTTCGGCCAACTCGTCGCGCAATCGCGGCGCCGCGTCGACCAGCGCCGCCAGATGCTCGCGGACCGCCCGCATCCGCCCGGCCAGGAAGGCGCTCGGCGATTGCTCGGAGCTCTCCTTCGCCTGGTCAGCAGGCGGGGCGGCCTGCTTCTGCTTCTCCAGCCAGGCGCGGACGGCGGGATCGGCCAGCAGGTTCAGGAGTGCTTGGACCTGCGGCGGCGGTTCGGCCGATTCGGCGACGCCGGCCGGCGCCGCCTTGCCGGCGGCGAGAAGCGCGGGGCAGCCGGCGCCCAGCGCCAGCGCAAACGCCAGCAGCAGCGAGGAAATCCGCTTCGACGCGGCGCCGATCGCTTGGCGGGTCATTCCCGGCGCTCCTTCCGCTGCTTCCCCTGCCGCCTGCCCGCGCCTATTATCGCCGATCGGCCGCAAGTCACGAACCAGCCCGCAAGGCAGCCATGGTCAAGCAAGCACCCGCTCCGGTTCCGATCCCCCAGCGCCCCGCCGCCCAGCCCAAGCCGCTGGAAAGCCCTGGCGCCTATCCGCGCGTGCGCATGCGCCGCAACCGGGCCGATGCGTGGAGCCGCGCGCTGGTGGCCGAGAACCACCTGACGGCGTCGGACCTGATCTGGCCGGTCTTCGTGCACGACCAGGACGGCCGCGCGCCGATCGCCTCGATGCCCGGGGTCGACCGGCTGGGCCTCAAGCCGCTGGTGGACGCGGCCGGCGAGGCGCGCGCCCTCGGCATTCCCGTGATCGCGCTGTTCCCCGCCACGCCGCTCGACCGCAAGACCGAGGACGGCGACGAGGCGCTCAACCCGGAGAACCTGGTCTGCCGCGCCGCCCGCGCGATCAAGAAGGCCTATCCTGACCTCGGCGTGATGTGCGACGTGGCGCTCGACCCCTTCACCAGCCACGGCCATGACGGGTTGGTGCGCGAGGGCGAGATCGTCAACGACGAGACGGTCGCCGTGCTGTGCCGCCAGGCGGTGGTGCAGGCCGAGGCGGGCTGCGACATCATCTCGCCGAGCGACATGATGGACGGCCGCGTCGGCGCGATCCGCGACGCGCTGGACCGCGCCGGCTACACGAACGTGCGCATCCTGTCCTACGCGGCGAAATACGCCTCGGCCTTCTATGGCCCGTTCCGCGACGCGATCGGCGCGGTCAGCAACAGCAAGGGCAACAAGCGCGACAAGCGCAGCTACCAGATGGACCCGGCCAACACCGACGAGGC
>JADLEG010000005.1 GCA_020846275.1 Alphaproteobacteria bacterium | reverse complement strand
GCGCGACCCGCGTGGCCTACGACGTGGCGCTGTGCGTCAAGGCGGGCGCCGACGTGATCGTGCTGGACGGCATGCAGGGCGGCACGGCGGCGACGCAGGACACGTTCATCGAGAACGCCGGCATTCCCACCCTGCCGGCCGTGCGCCTGGCGGTCGACGCGCTGAAGGAGCTCGACATGCACCGCAAGGTGCAGCTGATCGTGTCGGGCGGCATCCGCTCTGGCGCCGACCTTGCCAAGGCGATGGCGCTGGGCGCCGATGCCGTGTCGATCGGCACGGCGGCGCTGATCGCGCTGGGCTGCAACAAGCCGGTCTATCCCGAGGACTACGCCCGGCTGGGCACCGCGCCCGGCTTCTGTCACCACTGCCACACCGGCAAATGCCCCGTGGGCATCACCACCCAGATCGAGGAACTGCAGGCCCGCCTTCCGCCCGAGCACGGGGCGCGACTCTTGCGCAACTACCTCTCCACGATGGTCATGGAGGCGCAGACCCTGGCCAGGGCCTGCGGCAAGAGCCACCTGCGCAACCTTGAGCCCGAGGATATGGTGGCGCTGACGGTCGAGGCGGCGGCGATGGCGCGGGTGCCGCTGGCGGGGACGGATTGGATACCCGGGCGCTAGCCCGGCCAGGAGGGGGACGGGATGGCGATCGATCTGGCCAAGGTGGCGAAGGACAAGAAGCTCCGCTTCTTCCTGATTTCGTTCGTGGACCTCTATGGGGTGCTGCGCGCCAAGCTGGTGCCGGCGCCGGCGATCGGCGAGATGCAGAAGGCGGGCGCGGGCTTTGCCGGCTTTGCCACCCACCTGGACATGACGCCCGCCGACAGCGACATGTTCGCGGTGCCCGATCCCGAAAGCCTGGTCGTGCTGCCCTGGGACGGCCAGGTCGGCTGGCTGGCCGGCGACCTGTGGATGGACGGCAAGGAGGTCGAGGCCGCGCCGCGCGCCATGCTGAAGCGTCAGATCGCGCAGGCCGCCAAGCAGGGCTGGCGCATGAAGACCGGCGTGGAATGCGAGTTCTTCCTGA
This sequence comes from Alphaproteobacteria bacterium, assembly GCA_020846275.1. Lineage (GTDB taxonomy): Bacteria > Pseudomonadota > Alphaproteobacteria > JAEULC01 > JAEULC01 > JAEULC01. Next base: position 20,307 of record JADLEG010000005.1, on the reverse strand, counting down.
TCCAGCCGGACGGCGGGGCGATCTCGGACCCGCGCGACCTGCAAGCCAAGCCCTGCTACGATCAGGCGGCGCTGATGCGCCGCTACCCGGTGATCAGCGAGATCCTCGACGGCATGCTGGGGCTGGGCTGGAAGCCCTACCAGACCGACCACGAGGACGCCAACGGCCAGTTCGAGATGAACTGGGAATACGACGACTGCCTGGTCACCGCCGACCGGCATGTCTTCTTCAAGTACATGGTGAAGGCGCTGGCCGAGAAGCACGGGGCGCGGGCTACCTTCATGCCCAAGCCGTTCACCAACCTGACCGGCAACGGCTGTCACGCCCATGTGTCCCTGTGGGACAAGACGGGGGCCAAGAACCTGTTCCTGGACGCCAAGGGCGAGCTTGGCCTCTCCAGCCTCGCCTACCGCTTCCTGGGCGGGGTGATCCATTCCGCCGAGGCGCTTTGCGCCCTATTCAACCCCACGGTCAACAGCTACAAGCGAATCAACGCGCCGGTCACGACCTCCGGCGCCACCTGGTCGCCCAATGCCGTGACCTTTGGCGGCAACAACCGCACGCACATGGTCCGCATCCCCGATGTCGGCCGGTTCGAGCTTCGGCTGGCCGACGGGGCGGTGAACCCTTATCTGCTGCAGGCGGGGCTGCTGGCGGCCGGACTGGACGGCATCGCCCAGGGCCGCGACCCCGGCAAGCGCAGCGATCTCAACATGTATACCGAAGGTCACAAGCTGAAAGGGGTGCGCCGGCTGCCGCTCAACCTGCTGGACGCGCTGCGCCAGTTCGGGGCCAGCAAGGTGCTGCGCCAGGCCCTCGGCGCGAGCGCGGTTGACAGCTATGTGAAGGTCAAGCTCGAGGACTGGGACGCCCATCAGCGCCATTTGAGCGCCTTCGAGTTCCAGCGCACCGTCGACTGCTGACCGTCCCGGCTTGAAGCCGGGGGAAATCCCCGTGTACCTTGGCGCCGTCCGGGCCGGACAGGCGCGTTCGCGGCAGGGGTCCCGCCCTTGCTCCGACGCCGGAATCCGCCCGCCGGGAGCGCGCAAGCGTTTGCATAGGTTCAGCAATCCGATTCCCGCCGACCCAGGCCCGGCTCCCCGCGCGGGGGCGCCGGCCGTCCTGGCGCGGCTCGTTCCGGCGCACCTGGCCGCAGCGCCATGACGCAGCCCGTCTTCGACAACAGCCTGTTCAAGTACATCCTGCGCTACAGCTGGCGCGCGCAGATCTTCATCGTGATCGTGACGCTGGTATCGCTGCCCTTCTACTACGCCTCGCTCGACGTGCCGAAGCAGATCATCAACAAGGTGCTGGACACCAAGCACCGCGACCATCTGCGCCCGCCGTCGTTCCTGGGCCTGGAACTGGACATTTTCCACGGCGACCGGCTGGGGCTGCTGTGGTTCTTTTGCGCCATCTTCCTGTTCTTCGTGCTGGTGAACGGCGGGTTCAAGCTCTACATCAACGTGCTCAAAGGGCGGCTGGGCGAGCGCATGCTGCGCCGGCTGCGCTACCAGCTCTACGACACGATCCTGCGCTTCCCGCTGCCGCATTTCCGCAAGACCTCGGAGGGCGAGCTGATCAACATGATCACCGCCGAGGTCGAACCCGTGGGCGGCTTCATCGGCGACGCGTTCGTCGTGCCGCTCTACCAGGGCGGGCTGCTGTTCACCGCGATCTTCTTCATCTTCATGCAGGATTGGCGCATGGGGCTGGCGTCGGTCGTGCTCTACCCGATCCAGGGCTACGTGATCCCCAAGCTGCAGCGCCGCGTGCGCCTGTTGGGCAAGGACCGCGTGCGCGAGATGCGCAAGGTCAGCGAGCGGATCGGCGACACCGTCAACCTCGCCCGCGAGATCCGCGCCCACAACACGGTCGACTACGAGCGGGCCGACTATTCCGACCGCATGGGCCGCGTCTACACGATCCGCTTCCGCATCTACAACTTGAAGTTCTTCGTCAAGTTCCTGAACAACTTCCTGACGCAGATGACGCCGTTCCTGTTCTTCTCGATCGGCGGCTACCTGGTGATCCACGACCAGCTCAGCGTCGGCGCGCTGGTGGCGGCGCTGGCGGCGCAGAAGGACCTGCTGTCGCCCTGGAACGAGCTGCTCAACAACTACCAGATCCAGCAGGACTCGCAGCAGAAGTACGAGCAGGTCGTGACCGCGTTCAACGTCGAAGGGCTGATGCCTGTGGAGACGCCGCCGGAGAAGATCGAGCGGCTGAGCGGCGACGTGGTGGCGCGCGACGTGTCGGTGGTGGACGAGGACGTGACCCTGCTGGAGCGCCTGAACTTCGCGGTGTCGATGGACGAGCGCGTGGCCGTGGTCGGCCCGGCGGGCAGCGGCAAGGACGTGGTGGCCCAGCTCGTGTCCGGCCTGGTCAAGCCCAGCAGCGGCTCGCTGAAGATCGGCGGCAAGGAAGTGGTCGACCTGCCGGCGGCGGTGCTGGGCCGGCGCATCGCCTATGTCGGCAGCGAGGCCGGGCTGATGTCCGGCACGCTCGGCGACAACCTGCACTACGTCCTGAAGCACCGGCCGGTCAAGCCGGCCGAGTTTCCGCCGGCCGAGGCGGCCGCCCGCCGGCGCGTGCTGGCCGAGGCCGCGATCTCCGGCAACTCGGTGGACGAGGTGGCCGCGCAGTGGATCGACTACGAGGCGCTGGAGGTCGGCGACGCGGACGGGCTGAAGCGCCAGTCGCTCGCCGCGCTCGCCACCGCCGACATGATCGACGACGTCTACCAGCTCGGCCTGCGCGTCAATATCGACGCCAAGGCGCAGCCCGACTTGGTGTCGCGGCTGCTGCGCGCGCGGGCGGCGATGCGGGCGCGCCTGGCGGAACCCGCCAATGCCGCGCTGGTCGAGCCGTTCAATCCGCAGAGCTTCATCATGAACGCGACGCTCGCGGAGAACCTGTTCTTCGGCACCGCCGACAGCGGCGCCTTCGATCCCGACAACCTGGGCAGCAATCCCTATGTGCGATCGGTCCTGAAGCGCACGGAGCTCGAGGACGAGTTCGCCGACATCGGCGTGACGGTCGCGGGCAACCTGCTGGAGCTCGCCGGCGACCTGCCGGTGGGCAATTCGCTCCTGGCGGAATTCAGCGTGATCCGCATCGAGGACCTGCCGCAGTTCCGCCCGGTGGTCGACAAGGCCAAGCGCGACGGCACCAAGGCGCTGAGCGGCGACGAGAAATCGATGGTGCTGTCGGTCCCGTTCAAGCTGGTCCCGCTGCGCGACCGCCACGTGACGATCGGCCCGACGTTCAAGGAGAAGATGCTGCAGGCGCGCCGCACCTTCGCCGACGGACTGCCGTCGTCGCTGAAGGGCAAGGTCGAGTTCTTCGATCCGGAACGCTTCAACTCGGCGCTGACGCTGCGCGACAACATCCTGTTCGGCAAGGTGGCGTTGAACCAGGCCCAGGCGCCCCAGCGCGCCAACGCGATGATCACCGAGGTGATCGCCGCGCTCGACCTGCGCGACACGATCGTCGAGGCGGGGCTCGCCTTCCATGTCGGCACGCGCGGCTCGCGCCTGTCGGCGGCGCAGCGCCAGAAGCTGGCCGTGGCGCGCGCCCTGCTGAAGAACCCCGACCTCCTGGTGCTCGCCGAGGCGACCACCGCCCTCGACGCCGCCAGCGACGCGCGGCTGGTCGAGGCGGTGCTGAAGCGGTTCGAGGGCCGGGGGATCATCTGGGCGCTGCAGAAGGCCGGCGCCGCGCGGCGCTTCGACCGCGTGCTGGTGATGGCCGACGGCAGCGTGGTCGAGGAGGGCAGCTACGCGGATCTCACCGGCAACGGCGGCAAGCTCGCCGCGCTCGTGAAGGCCGAGTAGCCCGCCGTCAGCGCGCCGACGCCAGCGCGCCCATCAGCAGGGTCACCGTCGCGACCGACAGCAGCGTGCTGACGATCATCGCCGAGCCCGCGCCCTCGACGTAGCAGTCGTATTGCCGGCCCAGCAGGTAGACGTTGATGCCCACCGGCATCGCCGCGGCCAGCGTCGCGACGCCCACGGTCTCCGCCGACAGGCCCAGGACGGACGAGGCCAGGAACCATACCGCGGCGGGATGCAGCACCAGCTTGATCGCCGCCATGGCCGCCATCTCGCGGGGCTCGCCGACGATGCGGTAGCCGGCCTGGCCGGCGCCGAGCGCGAACAGGGCGGCCGGGATCGCAGCGCCCGCCAGCATCTCCAGCACGCGGTCGAACATGCGCGGCAGCGCCAGGCCGAACAGGCTGCAGGCGAGGCCGGCGAAGATCGCGATCATGATCGGGTTGCGCGCCATCGCCTTGAGCGTGGTGGCAAGCGCCTGCAGCGCCGCAGCACCGCCGGTTTGCCCGGTCCCGGCCTTGCCGATCACCACCAGCAGCGTGGCGAGCGGGATCAGGATCGGCGTGTGCGCGGCGATGATCTTGCTGATCGCGACCAGCCCCGCGTCGCCATAGATCGTGTAGACCAGCGGAATGCCCAGCAGCACCACGTTGCCGTAGGCGCCGCCCATCGCGAACACGCCGCTGACGTCGGCCGGCAGGCCGAGCGCGCGCCGCGCGGCGAGATAGGCGGCCAGCATCGCCACCGCGCAGCCGCCGTAATAGGCCGCGATCACCCAGGGATCGAGGGATTGCGCCACGCCGCCGCGCGACAGCGTGCGAAACATCAGCGACGGCACGGCGGCGTAGACCGCGAAATTGCTCAAGCCCACCACGGCCGCGGCGGGCATGATCGGCGTCTTGCCCGCCGCGTATCCGGCCAGGATCAGGCCGAATACCGGCAGGGCGAATTCGATCATCGATCGGTCAGCGGCCGACCGCGTATCCCTGCATGCCGCGCGGGTTGGCGGCGGCCTTCAGCCGGCCGTCGGGCTCGCGCGCGGCGGCCGACACGCGGCCCAGCGCCCATTCGCCGCGCTTCTCGACGATGTGGCCGCGGCGCTGCAGCTCGTTCAAGGTCGCGGCGGGCAGGCGGTCCTCAACGCCGATCACCGCCGGCTTGGCGGCGCGCGGCCAGAACGAGCTCGGCACGTGCTCGCTGTGGAAATGCGGCGCGTCGATCGCCTCCTGCAGGTTCATGCCGTGATGCGCGTGGCGCAGGAACACCGTCAGCGACCACTGCTCCTGCTGGTCGCCGCCGGGCGAGCCGAAGGCGATGTAGGGCTTGCCGTCGCGCATCGCCATCGAGGGGGTCAGCGTGGTGCGCGGGCGCTTGCCCGGCGCGAGCGAAGACGGCGAGGCCGCGTCGAGCCAGAACATCTGTCCGCGCGTGCCCAGGCAGAAGCCCAGCTCCGGGATCACCGGCGAGCTCTGCAGCCAGCCGCCGCTCGGCGTCGCCGAGACCATGTTGCCATGCTTGTCGATCACGTCGACATGGCAGGTATCGCCGGCGGTCACGCCGCTGCGCTGCACGGTCGGCTCGCCCGCGCCGGCCGTTGATCCGGCCGGCCTTGAATTGCGCGCGGGCGGATCATCGCCCGCGCCGGCCGTTGATCCGGCCGGCCTTGAATTGCGCGCGGGCGGATCATCGCCCGCGCCGTGCCCCGTGTGGACGGGGGATCGCGCGACCGTGGGCTCGCCGATCGAACCGTCGGGAAGCATCGCGGGCGTCTGGCCGCTGAGGATCGGCCCGCCATAGCCGGGGATCGATCCGGGGCGCAGTTCGTGCGAGGCCATGTCGCCGATCAGCTTGCGGCGCTGGTCGGCATAGGCCTTGTCGAGCAGCCGCTTGACCGGCACGTCGACGAAGTCGGGGTCGCCGTAGAACGCCTCGCGGTCGGCCAGCGCCAGCTTGAACGCCTCGACCACGACATGCACGAACTCGGGCCCGTTCGGATCCATCTTGCCCAGGTCGAAGCCGGCGAGCAGCGCCATCGCCTCGAGCATCGACGGGCCCTGGCTCCACGGCCCGCATTTCAGCATCGTGTAGCGGCCGTATTCCAGCGCCAGCGGCTCCTCATAGGTGGCCTGCCAGCGCGCCAGGTCGTCGGCCGTCATCATGCCGCGATGGCGGCGGCCCGATGCGTCCATCACCTCGTTGCCGGCGCAGAACTTGCCGATCGCCTCGGCGACGAAGCCCTGGTACCAGGCGCGCCGCGCGGCATCGATGCGCTTCTCGCGCGACCCGCCCGCGGCCTCGGACTCGCCGACCACGCGCTGCCAGGTTTCGGCCAGGCGCGCGTTGCGGAACAGCGTGAAGGCCTGCGGCGCCTTGCCGTCCGGCAGGTAGAGCGCGGCCGAGGTCGGCCAGTGCTGGCGGAACTGGTCGGCCATCTGGGCGATCGTGTCGGCGATGCGCTGCACGATCGGGTAGCCGTCGCGCGCGTAGCCGATCGCCGGCGCCAGCACGTCCGCCAGCGACATGCTGCCATAGTCGCGCAGCATCGTCAGCCATCCGTCGAACGAGCCGGGCACGCAGGCCGCCAAGAGGCCGGTTCCGGGGATCATGTCGAGCCCCAGCGCGCGCACGCGCTCGATCGTCGCGGCCTGCGGCATCACGCCCTGGCCGCAGACCACGCGCGCGCGGCCTTCCTTGGCGCTCCAGATCAGGATCGGCACCTCGCCGCCCGGCCCGTTCAGGTGCGGCTCGACGAGCTGCAGCGTGAAGCCGGCGGCGACGGCTGCGTCGAAGGCGTTGCCGCCGCGCTCCAGCATCGACATGCCGACCTGCGAGGCAAGCCAGTGCGTCGAGGCGACGACGCCGAACGTGCCGATGATCTCGGGGCGGGTGGTGAACATGGAACCTGCTTTCATGCAAGGAAGGGGAGGATCAGCTCGTCAGCGCCTCGCCGTGGCGGCCCAGGCGCATGTCGCGGTGGATGTCGATGCTCATCAACAGGCCCATCCCGATCATCGCCGTCAGCATGGCCGTGCCGCCATAGGATACCAGAGGCAGCGGCACGCCGACCACCGGCACCAGGCCGGTAACCATCGCCACGTTGATGAACACGTAGAGGAAGAAGATCATGGCGATGCCGACCGCGGCCATGCGCGCGAACATGCTCTGGCAGCGCAGCGCGATCGCGAAGGCGATCAGCAGGATCAGGCTGTACAGGCCCAGCAGCACCATGCAGCCCACCATGCCGAACTCCTCGGCCAGCATGGTGAAGATGAAGTCGGTCTGCTTCTCGGGCAGGAAGTTCAGGTGGCTCTGCGTGCCCTCGAGGAACCCCTTGCCGAACATGCCGCCCGATCCCAGCGCGATCTTCGACTGCAGGATGTGGTAGCCGGCGCCCAGCGGATCGCGCTCGGGATCGATGAAGGTCAGGATGCGGTTGCGCTGATATTCGCGCATCATGCTCCACAGCAGCGGCATCGCGCCGCCGGCGGCCATCAGCACCGCGCCGAACTTCCACAGCCGGACGCCGGCGGCGAAGAACATGGCGCCGCCGCCCAGCACCATCAGCGCCGCGGTGCCCAGGTCGGGCTGGATCATCACCAGCGCCGCCGGCAGCAGCACCATCAGGGTCGGCGGGATGACGTAGACCACGCGGCCGGTCTCCTCGGCCGTCAGCCCGTGGAAATAGCGCGCCAGCGACAGCACCATCGCGATCTTCATGATCTCCGAGGGCTGGATCTGGATCGGCCCGATGTCGAGCCAGCGCTGCGCGCCCATGCCGATCTGCCCGGCGATGTCGACGGCGACCAGCAGCACGAAGCCCACCGCGTAGGCCGGGTAGGCCAGCCGCAGCCAGACGCGGATGTCCACCAGCGCGATCGCCAGCGCCACGCCGAGCGCCATCAGGAAGCGCACGAGATGGCGCGACGCCCAGGGCTGCAGGCTGGCGCCGCCGGCCGAATAGAGCATCAGCACGCCGATCCCGGCGATGGCCGACAGCAGCAGCGCCAGCATCCAGTTCAGCCGCAGCGCCTTGTCCATGAGGGTCAGGTCGACCGGGTTCAGCCCACGCGCGCGCCTGGCCATGGCGGCTAGCCCCGTCCCAACGCCGCCACGCTGGGCGCGCCGGGGGGCTGGCGGCGCGACGGGTCGCGCTTCTGCGTCTCGATCAGAAGGTCGCGCACGACGGGTGCGGCCATCGCCGACCCGCCGCCGCCATGCTCGACGATCACCGCCGCGGCATAGCGCGGCGCCGAGACCGGCGCGAAGCCGATGAACAGCGCGTGGTCGCGCTCGCGCCACGGCCGGTCCTTCAGCTTGTGCAGGCCCGCGTCGCGCTCGCTCATCGTGATGCGGCGGACCTGCGAGGTTCCGGACTTGCCGCCCATCGCCATCTCGGGCTCCTTGATGCGCGCCGCATAGGCGGTGCCGCGCTGGGTGTTGGTGACCGCCTCCATCCCCTTGATCACCAGCTCGAGCGACTCGCGCTTGACGCCGATCGACTGCGCCTCGGGCGGGCGGGCGACGAACCCGCCGTCGCGCGCCACCAGCTCGCGCGTCAGCCGCGGCTGGACGGCGATGCCGCCGTTGACGATCCGCGAGACCATCAGCGCCAGTTGCAGCGGCGTCGCCAGCACGCTGCCCTGGCCGATGCCGCACACCAGCGTCTCGCCCTGCTGCCAGGGAATGCCGCTGGTCCGCAGCTTCCAGTCGCGGGTCGGCATCAGCCCGCCGCGTTCGCCCGGCAGGTCCAGCCCCGTGCGCTCGCCAAGCCCCAGCGCGCGGCCCATCGCGGCGATGCGGTCGATGCCGCAGCGCCGGGCCAGCTCGTAGAAATACACGTCGCAGGACTGCGCGATCGCCTCGTGCAGGTTCACCGATCCGTGGCCGCCCTTCTTGTAGCAATGGAAGCGGCTGTCGCCGAGATCGTAGTGGCCGGGGCAGTTGACCCGGAACTCGGGCGTGACCAGCCCGGCGCTCAGCGCCGCCAGCGCGACCACCGGCTTGAAGGTCGATCCGGGCGGGTACTGGCCGGCGACCGCCTTGTTGATCAGCGGCGTGTACTCGTTGTGCAGCAGCTCGTCCCAGTCGCGCGCGCTGATGCCCGAGGTGAACAGGTTGGGGTCGAAGGCCGGCACCGAGGCGAGCGCCAGCACCTCGCCCGAATGCACGTCCATCACCGCCGCGGCGCCGCTCTGGCCGGCCAGGCGCTTGGTGGCGAAGTCCTGCAGCGCCATGTCGATGGTCAGCGACAGGTCGCCGCCCGGCGTGCCTTCCTGGCGGTCGAGCTCGCGCACCACGCGGCCCACCGCGTTGACCTCGACCCGGCTGCGCCCGGCGCGGCCGCGCAGCGCCACGTCGTGGATCTTCTCGATGCCGCCCTTGCCGATGCGGAAGCCCGGCAGCTCCAGCAGCGGATCGCCGGTCAGCTCGCTCTCGGCGACCGCCGCCACGTAGCCGACCAGATGCGCGGCGGTGGGGCCGAACGGGTAGTAGCGGGTCTGGCCCATGTCGATCGAGATGCCCGGCAGGTCGGGCGCGTTGATTTCGATGCGCGAGACCTCGTGCCAGCTCAAATTCTCGCGCACCGCCACCGGCACGAAGGAGCGACGGCGCTTGAGTTCCCGCAGCACGCGGCGGCGGTCGGCCTCGCCCACCGGGATGATCTCCGACAGGGCCGCCAGCACCGCATCGGCATTGGGCGCCTGCTCGGCATTCAGCAGCACGCGGAAGTTCTGCCGGTTGACCGCCAGCGCCTCGCCGCCGCGATCCAGCACCCGGCCGCGCGAGGGCGGCAGCAGGCGCATGCTGACCCGGTTCTCCTCGGCCATGGTCTGGAAGCGGCTCGATTCGACGACCTGCAGGTAGTAGATGCGGCCGGCCAGCACCGACAGCAGCCCGGCCTGCCCCGCGCCCAGCAGCAGCGCGCGGCGCGTGAACAGCCGCTCGCGCGACACGTCGTCCTTGGTCGCCATCTAGCGCGCCTGCACCCAGGAGCGATGCACCGCCAGCAGCAGCCAGGCGACGGGCGGATAGAGAGCGACCGTCATCACGTACTGCATTCCGGCGGCCAGCGGATTGAACAGCGCCAGGTGCAGCACGGCCATGATCACCCAGGTCAGCGTGAAGGCCGCCAGCGCCACGCCGACGAAACCGACCCAGCCGACGGCGAAGGGCCGGCGCATCAGCACGCGGCGCTGGGTCAGGACCGCGCCATGCGTCGCCAGCAGCACGAAGGCGCCCACCCCCAGCGGCCCGCCGCCGACGATGTCCTGGAACACGCCCAGCGCCAGGACGACCGGCGCCGGCATCAGCTCGGCGCGGTACATGGTCCAGTAGTAGACTGACATTAGCGCGAAGGAGGGCGTGATGACCGCGAATTCGGGCAGCCGCAGCGGCACGACGTCGAGCAGGATCAGCACCAGGGTCAGCACCGCCGGCGTGGCCTCGCGCGCCGCCGCGTCGACGCGATGGGCGATCGTGCCGCCGGCCGGCGTCACGGCCGGCCCCCGGGATCGCCCGCGCCACCCTGTCCGCGCAGCGGCCCGCCGAGCCCGAAATCGACCAGCCGCAAGAACTCCAGCCGGTCCCAGTCGATCGGCGGCTGCACGCGCAGGCCGCCATCCGTGCCCACGACCACGCCCACCGGTATGCCGGGCGGGAAGATGCCGCCGATGCCCGAGGTCACCACCCGGTCGCCCGGCGACACGCGCGCGTTCGCCCGCAGGTAGTCCAGCCGCGGCCGGTCGGAATTGTCGCCGGCCAGGATCGCCTGGTCGCGCGAGCTCTCGACCACCACCGGGATGCGGCTGTTGAGGTCGGTGATCAGCAGAACGCGGGCCGAGCGGTCGCCGACCTCGGTGACGCGCCCCGCCAGCCCGGCACCAGCGACGGCGGCCTGGCCCTTGCGCACGCCATGCCGCGCGCCGGCCGCGACCAGAACGCTGCGCACATAGGCGCCGCCCGACGCGCCGATGACCCGCGCGGACACCTCGGTCGCCGCGGTCTCGGGCACGAAGCCGGTCAGGTTGCGCAGCACCGCGTTCTCGGCCTCGAGCTGGCGCGCGACGGCCTGCCACTGCATCAGCCGCGCATTCTCCTCGCGCAAGGTGCGGTTCTCCAGCGCCAGGCCATAGACGTTGCGGCCGTGCTCGATCAGGTCGTTGGCGACGCCGATCGGCCGGCTCAGCGCGTCCAGCACCGGGGCCACGGCGTCGGTCATCTCGACCCGGATGCGCTCGACGATCACCGTATCGGCCTTGCCGAGCAGCATCAGCCCGGCCGCCGTCGCCAGCAGCAGCAGAAAGGTGAAACGCTGGACCCACAGCCTGACGGGCTGCGCCAGCCGAAGTACCGATCCCGAGCGGTCCTTCATTCCAGCCCCCGAAATCCAGGCTCGCGCCGTGGGGCCAATCTATCACGCGCCCCGGCGGGGACGCAGCGCCCAAGCGCCCGCCACGGGCGCATACCGCCATCGCCTAGAAGCGATAGCCGAAGCCCAGCCGCAATTCGTGGCGATAGAACGTGTCGGCATCGATGTGAATGCCGGCGGACGAGTTGCCGGCCTCCACCGAACCCAGATTGAGGAACCGGTACGCCGCCTCGGCGAACCAGTTCTCGGTCAGGTCGAAATTGCCGCCCGCCGTCAGGCCCCAGGCGAGGTTTCCGGTCTTGAACTTCTCGTTGCGCACTGTGTTGACGCCGCCGACGCTGAAATCGTTGTAGTTGACGTCCGATTCGTTGCGCGAATAGCCGATGCTGAAGCCCGCATAGGGCCGCCACCAGGTCGAGCCGACGTTGAAGTCGTAGAGCGCGTTCAACAGGATCGTCGTCGCGCTGACATTGTCCTCGAACCCGGCCGAGGGCAGGTTGTTGGTGAAGACCGGCCGCGAATCGTAGTCCAGCCGGACCATGCGATTGTACTCGATCTCCGTGCGCACCGGCGCGCCCAGGCGCTTCCAGTTGAAGCCGATCGCCACGCCGCCGCCCGCCACCGAATCCTGCGCCTTGTCGTCCTTCAGCAGGCCCTGGGTCGGCCCGGCATTCTTGATGTCGCCGATGAAGCCCCCGCCGCCGGTGATCACGCCGGTCACGTAGACGCCGGTGCAGCAGGAATCCGCCCGCGCCGCGCCGCTGCCCGCGATCCCAAGGGCAAACAAGGCCGCCCCGGTCCACCGCAACATGGTTGTGCCGTACCTATGCATTGCCGGAATCTGTAGCGCGCCATCGTCGATTCTGTCCACGCGACGAAGGGTTTGGCCTTAATCGTTCACCTTACTGTGGCAGAAAGGGCACGGCTGTTTTCCGGTCATTGCTCCCCAACCATAGTTGCATTATTATGGTGTAAGTGAAATTCATGCCATGAAATCAATACGCGCCAAAATTTCTCCTTCAGGGCGGCTCAGTATTCCGGCCCCCTTCCGACGGGCCGTGGGGCTGCAGGCAGGCGGGGAGGTCGTGATCGAGCTTGCCGGTAAGGAAATGCGCATCCGCAGCCTGGCCGAAGCGGTGGCCCAGGCACAGGCGCTCAGCCGACGCCTGCTCGGCGAGCGGCCCAAGGCGGCGGTCGACGACTTCATCGCCGAGCGGCGGCGCGAGGCGGCCAAGGAGTGACGATCGCGGTTCTCGACGCCTCGGCGCTGCTGGCCCTGCTGCTGGAAGAGCCGGGCGCGGACCGCGTGCAGGCGACACTGGCTGACGCGGCGATGACCACGCTCAACCTCAGCGAGATCGTCGGACACTATGCCCGCACCGGCGTGGGCGAGGCGGATATCCGCCAAGTGCTCGACGCCCTGCCCTTCGAGCGGGTGCCGTTTGACGAGAGCCTGGCCTATGCGGCGGGGCTGCTGCTACCGGCCGTGAAGGCGGTCGGGCTCTCGATCGGCGACCGGGCCTGTCTTGCGCTCGCCCGGCGTCTTGGCGTGCCGGCGATCACGGCTGACCGCGCCTGGGTCGGCGTGGCCGCAACTGCCGGCGTCACGGTCGAACTGATCCGATAGGACTAGGCTGGCGCGCGCTGGGCGGACGCCGGCTGCCGAGGCGCGACGGCCAGGATCTCCGTCATCGCGGCCAGCACGGCGTCGGTATCCTCGGGCCCGCCGATCGAGATGCGGATCACGTCGTCGCGGCCGCCCTCGGCCCAGGCGCCGATCAGGATGCCGCGCTCCTCCATCCCCTTGACCACCGACGCGGCCTTCATCGGCACGGGGATCGACATGAAGTTCGTGACCGTCCGCATCGGCGCCAGGCCGAGGCGCCGCAGCCCGGCATCCAGCCTGTCGCGTTCCGCGGCGCAGGAATCGAGCACCATCTTCAGATGCGCCTCGTCCTCCAGCGCCGCCAGGGCGGCGGCCTGGACCAGCGCGTTGGCGTTGAAGGCCGTGCGCCCGCGCTGGATCGCCCCGGCGACCTCGGGCGAGCTGCACAGCGCATAGCCCAGGCGCAGCCCCGCCAGGCAATAGGCCTTGGAGAAGGTGCGCATGACGATCCACGGTCCCCGGCGCTTCTTCAGCGCCGCCAGCACGTCGGGCCCGCCGGCGTGGCGGGCATATTCGAAATAGGCCTCGTCGATCGCCAGCAGCACGCCGGGCGGCGTGGCCGTCACCAGGTACTCGACCTCGTCCCGGTCGTTGATCCAGCCGGTCGGGTTGTTCGGCAGGGCGCAATAGAGGATGCGCGTGCGGGGGGTGACGGCGGCGACCAGCGCCTTGACGTCGTTGCGCCCGTCAGGCTGCAGCTTCACGCGCACCGGCACGCCGCCGGCAAGCTGGGTCGACTTCATGTAACGCCCGAAGGACGGGGTGGAAGCGATGACCTCGTCGCCCGGATCGAGCGCCAGCAGCGTCGTCAGGTTCAGCAGCTCCTCGCTGCCCGTCCCGAACACGATCGCGGCCGGATCGACGCCCGTGCGCGCCGCCAGCGCCCCGGCGAGCGCGCGCGCCTGGGCGTCGGGATAGCGGTTCGCCTTTGCTGCCGCCTCGCGCACCGCCTCGACCACCTTGGGCGAGGGCGGGAAGGGGCATTCGTTCAGATGCAGCGCCCGCATCCGGCGCGGCAGGGCCGGCGCATAGGTCGGGTTGCCGCCGGGTGCCACGGCGGCAACCGACGACCGCATATAGGGCGGGCGGGTGGTGCTGTCCTGCATGGGTGCTCCTTGCCGGTATCGCGGGCCGATTATCGATTTCCCGCGCGCGACCACAAGGGCCGGATTGTGCGCATTGATTCGCGATACCGGTCCGTCGGGCGCGGATCGGTTTGACAACGCGCGGCATCGGCGCCGATGCTACCGCCGAATTCGTTGCGGGAGAAACGATCCATGCGCCTCTTCACGCCGGTCGTCTTGGCCGTCGCGCTCGCCTTCGCGGGCGCCGCCCAGGCCAAGTCCCTGGTTTTCTGCGCCGAAGCCAGTCCCGAGAATTTCGGGCCGATGCTGGCGACCACCAGCACCAGCGATACCGCCGCGGCGCGCGCCATCTACAACCGGCTGTTCGAGTTCGAGCTCGGCACCACCAACCTGCAGCCGGCGCTGGCGGAAGGCTACGAGCTGTCGGCCGACGGACGCGTCTACACCTTGAAGCTACGCCGGGACGTCAAGTTCCAGACCACGCCCTATTTCAAGCCGACGCGCGCGATGAATGCCGACGACGTGCTGTTCACCTTCAACAGGCAGTGGAAGAAGGACCATGCCTACTACGCGGTGAACGGCGGCAAGTACAGCCACTTCGCCAGCCTGAACATGGCCGAGACGCTGCAGAGCGTGGAGAAGGTCGACGACCATACCGTGCGGATCACGATCAACGAGGCGCAGTCGCCGTTCATCACCAACCTCGGCATGAATTTCCTGTCGATCCACTCCGCCGAATACGCCGAGCAGCTGCTGAAGGCGGGCACGCCGGAGAAGATCGATCTGGAGCCGGTGGGCACCGGCCCGTTCATCCTGGTCAACTACCGCCGCGACGTCGCGATCAACTACCGCGCCAACCCCGACTACTGGCGCCCGCGGGCGAAGCTGGACGAGCTGACCTTCGTGATCGCGCCCGACGCCTGGGTGCGCCTGGCGAAGCTGCAGACCAACGAATGCCAGGTGATGAACCTGCCCAATCCCGCCGATGTCGAGGCGATCGAAAGGAATCCGGCGCTGAAGGTCGAGCGGCAGGAGGGACTCAATGTCGGCTACCTGGCGCTCAACACCGAGAAGAAGCCGCTGGACGACAAGCGCGTGCGCCAGGCGTTGAACCTGGCGATCGACAAGAAGGCGGTCGTCGATGCGATCTTCCAGGGGGCGGGCACGCCGGCGACGAATCCGATCCCGTCGATCGTCTGGTCCTACCATGACAAGCTGGCCGACTATCCGTTCGACCCGGCGCGCGCCCGCAAGCTGCTGGCCGAGGCGGGCCTGGCGGACGGGTTCGAGACCGATCTCTGGGCCATGCCGGTCGCGCGCTACTACAACCCCAACGCCAAGCGCATGGCCGAGATGATCCAGAACTACTGGGCCGCCATCGGCGTCAAGGCCAAGATCGTCACCATGGAATGGGCCGAATACCTGCGCCGCGGCCGCGCCGGCGAGCACCAGACCTATCTTCTGGGCTGGGGCGGCGATACGGGCGACCCGGACAATTTCCTCTACGAGGTGCTGGGCTGCGGCGCGGTGAAGAGCGGCGGCAACCGCGCGCGATGGTGCAACCCGACCTACGAGGACCTGGTGGTCAAGGCGCGCAAGACCGCCGACCGCGCCGAGCGCACCAGCCTCTACCTCAAGGCCCAGGAGGTGTTTCACGAGGAGGCGCCGTGGGTCACGATCGCGCACTCCATCGTGTTCGTGCCGATGCGCCGCGAGGTCGAGGGCTACAAGGTCGACCCGCTGGGCGCCAACACGTTCTACACGGTGGACATCAAGTAGGGCGGCAGCTCGCCGGTTGCCGGCTGTACAAGCGGCCCGGCGGCGTGCTCCATTATCCCGGCTAGGACCGACAGCGGAGACGGCGGATGTTCTATGAACCTCGCAACGGCCATGGGCTGCGCTACGACCCCTTCAAGGCGATCGTCGCGCCGCGGCCGATCGGCTGGATCTCGACCGTGGACGCCCAAGGGCGGCCGAACCTGTCGCCCTACAGCTTCTTCAACGCGATGGGCAGCCACCCGCCGATCATCGCCTTCTCCAGCGAGGGCGCCAAGGATTCGGCGGCGAACGCGCGGGCGACCGGCGAGTTCGTGTTCAACCTCTGCACCGCCAGGCTGGCGCGCGCCATGAACGCCTCGTCGGCCAGCGTGCCGCACGGGGTCAACGAGTTCGAGCTGGCCGGTCTCGCGGCCGCGCCCTGCCGGATCGTGCGCGCACCGCGCGTGGCGGAAACCCCGGCGGCGTTCGAATGCAAGCTGCTGCAGGTGATCAACCCGGTCGACCTCGACGGCAAGCCGACCGGCGCGCTGATCGTGATGGGGCAGGTGGTCGGCGTCCATATCGACGAGCGCTTCATCAAGGACGGCCGCTTCGATACCGCCGCCGCCCAGCCCGTCGCGCGCGCCGGCTACAACGACTACGCCGTCGTCACCGAGCTGTTCGAGATGATCCGCCCGACGCCCGAGCAGGCGCTGGCCGCGGCGCCCGTGAAGGTCGAGGCCTAGTTCGCATGCTGACCTTCTTCTACGCGCCGGAGACCTGCGCGCTGGCCTCCCACATCGCGCTGGAGGAGGCCGGCGCCGCCTATGAGGCGCGCCGCATCGACTTCGACAAGACTGAGCAGCGCAGCGCCGACTACCTGAAGATCAATCCCAAGGGCCGCGTGCCGGCGCTGGCGACCGATCGCGGCACGCTGACCGAGACGCCGGCGATCCTCGCCTTCGTCGCCCAGTCCTATCCCAAGGCCGGCTTGGCGCCGCTGGACGATCCCTTTGCCTTCGCCCAGGTCCAGGCCTTCAACAGCTACCTGTGCTCGACGGTCCACGTGGCGCACGCCCACCGCGTGCGCGGCTATCGCTGGGCCGACGATCCGGCGGCCTGGGAGGCGATGAAGAAGAAGGTGCCCCAGTCGGTCGGCGAGTGCTACGACCTGATCGAGGGCGAGATGCTGAAGGGCCCGTTCGTGCTGGGCGACCGCTACTCGATCGCCGATCCGTACCTCTTCACCCTTTCGGGGTGGACGCGGGGCGACGGCATCGACATCGACAAGTATCCCAAGGTGCGCGAGCATCGCCGCCTGATGAAAGAACGCCCCGCGGTGCAGCGCGCGCTGGCGGCCGAACGGCGGTAGGCGGGCCCTGGGAGATTGACAAGACAGTACACGTAGCGACTAAACTCACCGCCAAGGCTGGGGTGTCCGGCCGTGCTCGCGCGCGGACCGGTCTGAGATCATACCCACCGAACCTGATCTGGGTCATGCCAGCGAAGGGAGCCAAGCGATGTCCATCGCGCTCTTTCCGTCCGTATTCCGCCTATCCGTCATCCTCGCTCTGTCGATCGTCGCCGCCGGCGCAGCCGCGGCCGAGCCCGTTCGCCTGCCGGTCCTCGTGCCGGTCACCGGGTTCCTCGCGCTCGAGGGCGCCAGCCAGCGCAACGGCGCGTTGCTGGCGCTGAAGACCGCGCCCGAACTCGCCGCCGCCGACGTGCAGGACACGGCCACAGCGCCCGAGACGGCGGTCAATGCGTTCGAGAAGGTGCTGTCGGCCGGTCCCGTGCCGGCCGTCGTGGCACCCATGCTCGGCACGCAGATGCTGGCGCTGATGCCGCTGGCGGCCGAGCGCAAGCTGCCGCTGGTGACGGTGTCGGGCACCGCGCAGATCACCGAGATGGGCAATCCCTATGTCTTCCGCTTCTTTCCCAGCGACGCGGTGGTCAAGACCGCGCATGCCCGCTACGTGGTCGAGGAGGTGAAGGCCAGGCGGCCGGCGGTGATCTACCAGACCACGGCCTATGGCCAGAGCGGCCGGCAATACCTGGCCGAGGCGTTCCAGCGCCTGGGCGCGCCGGTGGTGTTCGAGGAAGGCGTGGCGCCGACCGTCAAGGACCTGAAGCCCGTGCTGGCCAAGGCGATGGAGGCGAAGCCCGACGCGATCGTGCTGCATCTGCACGCCGGCTCGACCGCGCTGCTGGTTCGCCAGGCGTCCGGCCTGCCGGGCCTGCCCCCGATCGTCGCCGGATCGGCCATGCACCAGCCCGCCACCGCCGCGCTGCTGGAGCCGGCCGAGCTGAAAGGCGTGTGCGCGGAGAGCGGCTCCTCGCCGGTCTCCGGCGGGTCGCCGGCGATCGACGCCTGGACGAAGGAATATCGCGCCGCCTTCAACGACGATCCGGATGCCTTCGCCCTGGCGCAGTACGACGGCGCGATGATGATGCTCGCCGCGCTGCGCTCCGGCGCGCGGACGCCCGAGCAGATGCGCGCCTATCTCGCCGGCGAGACCTACAAGGGCCTCGCCATGGCCTACCGCTCGGACGGCAAGGGCAACATGGCGCACGACGCGGTGATCGTCTGCTACGACGGCAAGGACCGCACGCCGCGCATCGCCAAACGCTACATCCAGGGCACGAGCTGAGACGGGCGGAAGCGTCCTTTGACAAGCTCATCCTTCGACAAGCTCATCCTTCGACAAGCTCAGGATGAGGAAGCTGAATAGTCCTCATCCTGAGCTTGTCGAAGGATGAGCCTGTCGACCATGACGCGTTGAAGAAGGGGCGTCATCCTGAGGAGGCGCGAAGCGCCGTCTCGAAGGATGAGGAGGCGCGAAGCGCCGTCTCGAAGGATGAGGAGCAGCGCTCGCCATGACCACCCTCCAGCTTCTCGTCGACGGCATCGCGCTGGGCGCGGCCTATGCGCTGGTCGCGGCGGGATTCGTGCTGGCCTTGAACGCGTCGCGGGCGATCAACTTCGCGCATGGCGACATGGTGATGGCCGGCGGGTTCCTGTCGGTGGCGCTGGCCGCGGCCTTGCCCGTTTCCGGGCTGCTCCTGCTGCCCGCCGTGGTGGCGATCATGGCCGCGTTCGGGATCGCCATCAGCGCGGTCGCGTATTTCCCGCTGCGCGCGCGGCCGGTGGTCAGCGTCTTCGTCAGCACCATCGCCGTGGGCATCATGCTGCAGAATGCCGCCACCGCCTGGTTCGGCGCCGCGCCGCGCGCCGGGCCGTCGCTGCTGGGCGGCGGCGTCATCGAGCTTGGCGGCGCCAGCCTCGGCCGCCAGGCCGTCGCGGTGGTCGTCATCGCCGCGCTGGCCTATCTGGGGCTTCACCTGCTGCTGGGTCGCAGCCAGCTCGGCCGGCAATTGCGCGCCGCGGCGCAGGACCCGGCCATGGCGGCGGCGATCGGGATCGACGTCACCCGGATGACCGCGTTCGCCTTCGCCCTGTCGGCCGCGCTCGCCGGCGCCGCCGGATTGCTGCTGTCCAACAGCTATTTCGTCACGCCGACCGAGGGCGGCAACCTGATGCTGAAGGCCTACATCGCGGCAACCATCGGGGGATGGGGCCGCTTGAACGGCGCGGCGCTGGGGGCGCTGGCGATCGGCTTGTTCGAGACGGCGGTCGCCGCGCATTTCTCCGCGGTGATCGCCGAAGCG
The DNA here is from genome assembly GCA_020846275.1 of Alphaproteobacteria bacterium. Taxonomy (GTDB): domain Bacteria; phylum Pseudomonadota; class Alphaproteobacteria; order JAEULC01; family JAEULC01; genus JAEULC01. The sequence goes on along the minus strand of JADLEG010000005.1, from coordinate 927 downwards.
CTTCTCTATGCCGGGCTGCTCGTCGTCCTCTTCGTCCGGCCGCGCGGATTGTTCGGCGAGCGGGCGGGCATCCGTGCCTGACGCCCTGCGCCGCAATCTTCTGATCGCGCTAGCGGGTTGCATGGCGCTGGCGGCGTTGTCGGGCTGGATCAATGCCGGCAGCTACGGCGTCCGGCTGGCGACGATGGCGGGCATCTATGCGCTGCTGGCGTTGGGATACCAGGTCGTGTTCGGCCGGCTCGGCGCGCTCAGCCTGGCGCAGGGCGCCTTCTTCGGGATCGGCGCCTATGCCACGGCGCTTCTGGCGACCCGGCTCGGATTCGATGCGGCGATCACCCTGCCGCTGTCGGGCGCGACCGCCGTCGCCGTCGCCGCGATCGTCGCCGCGCCGGTGCTGCGGCTGGAATCGCACTACTTCGCGCTCGCCACGCTCGGCCTGGCGCAGCTCGCGCTGCTGGTCGCGGTCAATGCCGAAAGCCTGACCGGTGGCGGCAACGGCATTCCCGGCGTGCCGGGCCTGGCGCTGTTCGGATGGGCTGTCCCGCGCGGCTGGCCGTTGATGAGCGCCTGCTGGGCCTTGGTCGCGCTCGCGGCCGCGGTCGCCTGGCGCGCGACGTCCGGTCGCAACCGGCATGTCCTCATGCTCGTGCGCGACGACCCGATCGCCGCGGAGTCCCTTGGCATCGACACCGGCAGGCTGCGCTTCGCCGCCTTCCTATTCGCCGCCGGCTGCGCCGGGATCGCCGGCGCGCTGCAGGCCCATCTGCTCGGCATCGTATCGCCCGAGGTGCTGGATTTCCCGGTGATGGTCGCGTGCCTGTCGATGGTGGTGATCGGCGGCCGCGCCACGACCGCCGGCGCCATCCTGGGCGCCGTGCTTTTGGTCCACCTGCCGGAAATCCTGCGCGGAATCGGCTCATGGTATCT
>JADLEG010000004.1 GCA_020846275.1 Alphaproteobacteria bacterium | reverse complement strand
TCTTGTTCTTGCGGACGTTGTTCAGGAAGACGTCCTGCACGTTATGGGATTTTTCGGACATGGTATGTTCCGTTTCTTCTTGTGTTGCCGGTTCGCCCTACCGGCGATTTGAAGTCCGATGGCCATGCAAGGCCCATCGACGACCCGCGGCGGCACCACCGCATCGCAGCATATTAACCGGCGGTCACGGTTCCGCAAGCAGCGCTAGAAGCTCTTTACATCCCGGCACTTGCAATGCGGGCGGGTGGCGCGCCAGCGATCCGGGCGGCGGTTCGGGGTGAACCAGCACCGGCGTCAGGCCGGCGTTGTGCGCGCACTCCATGTCGATGTCGGCATCGCCGACGAACCAGACATCGGCGCCGCGGGCAAGGCCGGCCGGCGCGAGCGCCAGGTCGACCGGGTCGCAGGCCGGCTTGTCGCGCGGCGCGTCGGCCGCGCCGACCAGCCGGCCGAAATGCGCCTCCCAGCCCAGGTGCGCCGCCTCGCTGCGCAGGAAGGCCCCGTGCTTGTTGCTGACGACGCCCAGGTAGACGCCGCGGGCCCTGAGCGCGGCCAGCAGCTCGCCGGCCGAGGGCATGGCCGTCAGCGTCTCGAGATGGCGTTCCTTGAAGCTGCGATAGAAGATCTCGCCCGCCTCCTGCCAGCGCTCGCCGAAGGTGCTGGGAAAGCTTTCGCGCATCGAGCCGCGCACGCGCTGCTTGGTCTCCGCGAGCGTCCAGCCCGGCATGTCGAAGGCGGCGAAGGTGACGTTCAGCGCCGCCGTGATCGTCACCCAGTTGTCCACAAGCGTGTTGTCCCAGTCGAACAGGATGGCCTTCGGCCGCGCGACGCCGGCGGGGAGCGCCGGCCTCATGCCGTGTCCTTCGGCGGCGCGGCCATGTAGCCGAGATAGAGCTCGCGCAGCCGCAGCGCGATCGGACCCGGCTTGCCGCCGCCGATCTTGTGGCCGTCGATCGACGTGACCGGCAGCACGGAGGAGGTGGTGCTGGTGAGGAACGCTTCGCGCGCCTTCGTCGCCTCCTCGACCGTGAACGGCCGCTCGACCAGCTTGATCTGGGATTCGCCCGCGATCTTCATCACCGCGAGGCGCGTGATGCCGCTCAAGATCGCGCGGTCGGCCTTGCGCGTGACCAGCTCGTTGCGGTCATTGACGATCCAGGCATTGGTCGAGGTTCCCTCGGTCACCGTGCCGTCCGCCGCGACCTGCCAGGCTTCGTGGGCGCCCGCCTCCACCGCCTTCTGCTTGCCCAGGATGTTGGGCAGCAGGGACACCGACTTGATGTCGCAGCGCTCCCAGCGGATGTCGGGGATGGTGATGACGGCGGCCCCCTTCTCCAGCAATGCGGCATTGGGCTTACGCGCCTGGCGCGTGGTCATCACCAGCGCGGGCCGCGGCGACGACTTGGGGAAGGCATGGTCGCGCGGTGCGACGCCCCTGCTGATCTGCAAATACAAGCTGCCGTCGGCAACGCCGTTGCGCCGGACCAGCTCGCGCATCACCAGCCTCAGCGCCGGGCGCGTCATCGGCCAGGCGATGCGCAGCTCCTTCAGCGAATGGTCGAGCCGGTCGAGATGCGGCTCCTCGTCGACGATCCGGCCGCCCTGGATGGCGACGACCTCGTAGACGCCGTCGGCGAACTGGTAGGCGCGGTCCTCGACATGGACGCTCGCCCGGCCGTGCGGCACGTAGCGTCCGTTCACATAGGCATCTCGCGACATGGAACTCCTGGGGGCGAAGCAGCGGACCGCTTAGGGCTCGACCCACTGGTCCGCCTTGATGCTGGCGACGTAGACCGGGCCTTTTTGCGTGGGCCGGAAGATAGCAGCTTCGCCTTCCGCCAGGTAGTGGTCGCCGCCCAGCAGCTTGGGCGGCGTGCCGTGGCCGACGAACACGGTGTTGGTGGCCGGCCAGGGCGGAATCTTCATGATGTTCTTCAGGTGCGCGATGCGCTTGTTCTCCTCCGGCTCGTTGTCCTCGCCGTTCGAGCGCAGCGACATGTCCTTCTCGACCCGCCCGAAGGCGAGCCGCGCCGTGTCGGCGCTGCGGCAGAACGGGCTGGAGCGGATCACGCCGAGCGGGATCTCCAGCACGCGGAACGCCTCGCCGATCGCCCGCGCCTGGGCGCGGCCATCGGCGGAGAGGTTGCGCTGCTGGGCGCAGTCCTCGAAGTTCTGGCCCTCGAACGGATCGAGGTAGTTCGGCGTCTCGCCATGGCGGAAGTAGATGATCAACCCGCCCTGGCGGAGTTCTGCCAGCAGCGGCTTGGTCAACGGCTTGTCGTCGGCCAGCGCGGGAAGCGCAGACGCCAGGCCGGCCAGACACGCAAGAACCGAACGCACGCACAGCATCGTCTCCTCCCCCGCCTCCTTCGTCGTCATGGCCGGGCTTGACCCACGGCTGTCCGGTTGACGCCTGTCGCGTGCGTGCCTCTCTCTTGCCCCCCCTCCCGCAAGGGGAGGGGGGACTCGAACTTCGTGTCCCGGCATCCCATGCCTTCATCCAGCGCCAGCTCGGTGTTCGCTTCCGTGCCATCCGGCGCGTCCTAAACCGGACAGCCGTGGATCAAGTCCGGGCATGACGCGGAAACGAGTCTCGTGCCGAGGCGTCGCTAGTACGCATACTCGCGATAGACCGGGTCGACGCTTCCGCCCCAGGCTTCGTGGTAGCGCTGCAACAGCCGCTCCGCGGGCGTCACGCCGCTGTCGGCGATCTCGAACAGCGTGTCGAGGAAGCAGCTTTCGTCCGGACAGCCGAGTTCCGACTTGCTGCGGCGGCGCAGCCCGCCCTTGCTGATCTCCAGCGTCTTCAGCGCGAGGTCGCGCATCGTGCCGGCGCCGCCCGCCTTCTTGAACGGCGTCTTCAGGCCCAGGCGGGGAACCTCTGCGCGCAGGAAATCGTGGTCCTGGATCGTCCAGTCCTTCACCAGCGCCTCGGCCTCGTCGAGCGCGCCTCCGTCGTAGATCAAGCCGACCCAGATCGCCGACAGCGCGCAGATGCGCCGCCACGGACCGCTATCGGCGCCGCGCATCTCGAGGAATTTCTTGAGGCGCACCTCCGGGAAGGCCGTGGTGACGTGGTCGGCCCAGTCGTTGATCGTCGGCACTTCGCCGGGCAGCGCGGGCAGCCGGCCCTGCATGAACGCGCGGAAGGACTGGCCCGAGGCATCGATGTACTTGCCGTCGCGATAGACGAAATACATCGGCACGTCGAGCAGGTAGTCGACATAGCGCTCGAAGCCCATGCCGTCCTCGAACACGAAGGGCAGGATGCCGCAGCGGTCGGGATCGGTGTCGGTCCACACGTTGCTGCGCGCGCTGACGAAGCCCGCGGGCCTGCCCTCGATGAAGGGCGAATTGGCGAACAGCGCGGTAGCGACCGGCTGCAGGGCCAGGCTGACGCGGAACTTACGCACCATGTCGCGCTCGGACTCGAAGTCGAGGTTGGTCTGCACGGTGCAGGTGCGCAGCATCATGTCGAGGCCGAGCTTGCCCCGTTTGGGCATGTAGTCGCGCATGATCTTGTAGCGGCCCTTGGGCATCCACGGCATCTCGGCGCGCGACCATTTCGGGTCGAAGCCCAGTCCGATCATGCCGATGCCCAGTTCGTTGCCCACCTCCTTCACCTGGTCGAGATGCTCGTGCACCTCGTTGCAGGTGTCGTGGATCGAGATCAGCGGCCGGCCCGAAAGCTCGAACTGTCCGCCGGGCTCGAGCGTGATGCTGCCGCCATCCGCGCGTGTCAGCGCGATCGGCCGGTCGTTCTCGAGCACGGGCTGCCAGCCGAATCGGGTCAGCCCTTCCAGCACGGCGCGGATCCCGTCCGGCCCATCGTAGGGCAGTCGGCGGTGGTCGCTCAGGCGAAACGCGAACTTCTCGTGCTCGGTGCCGATGCGCCAGCGGTCCTTGGGTTTCGAGCCCGAGGCCAGATACTCCACGAGCTGACGCTTGTCGGTAATCGGCTCGCCGCCTGATTTCGGCGGAGCGGACATGGTTCCGTTGCCCCCTAGCTTCCCGATCCGGTCATGTCGTTTGGTTCAGCGAGCGCGCCAATCGCCGGCGACGGCTTGCCACACGGCCAGCGCGGACAGCGCCGCCGTGTCCGCGCGCAGGACGCGCGGCCCCATACCCACGGCGCTAACAAAGGGGAGTTTCACCAGGGCGTCAAGTTCTTCATGCTCGAATCCGCCCTCCGGCCCGGTCAGGATGGCGGCGGGCCTGCCCGGCGGATGGCGCTGGAACACCGCGGCCACCGCCTCGGCCGGGCCGAACTCGGCGCAGACATAGAGCGTGCGCTCGCGCGGCCAGTCGCCGATCGCGCGCTCCAGCGTCACCGCCGCCAGCACCTCCGGCACGCCCAGGCGCTGGGTCTGCTCGGCCGCCTCGATCGCGTTGGCGCGCAGCCGGTCGGTGTTGACCCGCTCGACCGCCGTGCGGCGGGTGAAGACCGGTTGCAGCCGCGTGACGCCCAGCTCGGTCGCCTTCTGCGCCAGGAAGTCGATGCGCCCGAACTTGATCGGCGCGAACAGCAACCACAGGTCGCTTTCCGGCTCCGGCGCGCGTAGCCGCTCGGCCACGGCCAGCGAGGCCCAGCCCTTGCCGATGCCGTCGATCCGCGTCAGGAACTCGCCGTCCCGCGCATTAAACAGCGCCACCGCCGCGCCCGTGTTGAGGCGCAGCACGTGCTTCAGGAAATGCGCCCGCTCCGGCCCCAGCCCGATCGTGGCGCCGGGAGCAAGCGCATCCTCGACATAAAGACGGGTTTCGACGCGCGGGTCGCTCATGCGCGGGAACCTGCCACGACCGAGGAAGATTGCAAGGGGGCGCGGCAGGAAGAATTGGCTTAGCCCGGTTCGGACGCCGCTCGGTTCGATTGTTCCCGGTTACGGAACCGATAGGCTGAGCGAATCGCCAGGAAAATCCGTCCCATCAAGCCCAGCGGCTCGGCGTAGCTCGCAAGCTCCACCGCCTTGTCCGTCAGCCGCCACTTGTAGGCGTAGTCGCCGCGCAGCAGGTCGAAGACGGGCACGCCGGTCTCGCAGCACCGGCGCAGCAGCTCGAACATCAGCAGGTTGCCCGGCGAGAAAGCCTGGTATTCGGGATCGTAGGTCGGGACGTAGTAGTAGAAGCGTTGCGCGTCGACGAATCCCAGATGGCCCGCGATCGGGCGGCCCTCCGATTCGATCACCGAGACATGAGTGCGCGCCTGTCCGATCGTCGCGCGGGCGAAGGCCGCCCGGGCCAGCGGCGCGAAGACGCTCTCGTGCCGGGCCAGGGTCGAGGGGTCGTCCGCAAGCTGGCCTGCCTTGTGCCGCAGCACGAAATCGATCGCCGCCGCGCGCGATGCCGGCGCGTCGCATTCGACATAGCGCCAGGCCGCGCGCTCGGCCAGGCGCTTTCCCAGGCGGCGCATGTCCTTGCGCCAGGACGACGGGATGGCTTGCTCGACCTCGGCCCAGGAACGCCCGGCGAGGTCGACATAGGGCGCGCGCGCGGGCGGCCGGCGATCGGGGCGGAGACGGGGGCCGAGCAGGCGCGCCGCCGCCCCGTCCGGCCGGACCTGGCCCAGCATCGCCAGCCGAGCGCCGCTTCGCGCCATCAGCGCGCGCAAGCCCGGCCAGTCGATGGCGTCGAGTCCGGGCGCGGCGATCAAATCGCAGTAATCGCTGACGTCGTCGGCCATGAAGCGCAGGACCGGCAGGCGGCCGGTGCGGTCGAGCACCAGCGGCAGGATGGCGCGCGGCCCGCCGGCGTCGGACAGGACCGCCACGCGCAACGCCAGGCGCGCCGGCGTCGACGCGCCCGTCCCGGCCGCGCGCCACCAAGCGTCGAGCCATTCGTAGCTCTGGAACAGCCCGACCGCCGCGCCACGCCGCGCGAGCGCCTGCCAGTCGGCGCCGGCCTCGGCCCAGGCGGCCGGGGTGCTGACGATCCGCCAGGACAGCGCCGCCGCGGCGCCGGGCAAGGGGTTCATGCGGCCAGGCGCGTCCCTGTAGAATCAACAAGGGCCGCCGCGGCGGCCCTTGCCTTCACCTCGGCCGATCTGCCGGCCGGAATGGTCAACCGCCGACGGTCGGCGGGGCGGGGACCGGCGTCTGCGGTGCGTCCGCGGTCGCGGGCGCCGGCGTGATCGAAACCGTGTGCTGCGGGCTGCAATGGGCCATCGCCGCGAACGGCAGGGCGAGCAGCGCCGCCGCGACGAGCAGGGACCTGAGCATGGACATGATTCTCTCCCCGGTTGCACGGAACCGGGCCAGGATGGCGGTGAATTCCCGCCCCGTCAACGGTGGGCCGCGCGGCCGGCGGGGGCCCGGGGCGGGGCTTGCCAAGGGCCGGGGGCTTGCCGATACTCCATCTACGGTGGCGCGACCGGGGAGCAACTTGCGGCACGCCGCTCTGGAACGGGGAGTGTTGAAAATGAAACGATCGATCCTGGCGCTGGGCGCGTTCGCCCTGGCGCTCGCGCTTGTCGTGCCTGTGGCCGCCGATGCCAAGACCTTCCGCTATTCGACCTCGGGCGATGTGATCGGGATGGACCCGCACATCAACAACGAGGGCCCGACCAACGCGATGAAGGGCAACATCTACGAGGGGCTGGTCCATCGCCTGCCGGACCTGAAGGTGGTGCCGTCGCTGGCCACCGAATGGAGCCAGCCCGAGCCCACGATCTGGCGCTTCAAGCTGCGCCAGGGCGTCAAGTTCCACGACGGAACGCCGTTCACCGCCGACGACGTGGTGTTCTCGTTCGCCCGCATCAACGGCGAACAGTCCGACATGAACACCTATGTCACGACGGTCAAGGAGGTGAAGAAGATCGACGATTTCACGGTCGACTTCATCACCAAGGGGCCGGACCCGATCCTGCACCAGAACCTGACCCTCTTCTTCATCATGTCGAAGGCGTGGTCGGAGAAGAACAACACCACCCTGCCGATTCGCGGCACGTCGGCCGAGAGCTACGCCAACCGCTTCGCCATGGGAACTGGGCCGTTCAAGCTGGTCGAGCGCGTGCCCGACACGCGCACCGTGCTGGAGCCCAACAAGGAGTGGTGGGGCAAGCCGACGCACAACCTCGACCGCGTCGAGTTCCGCCCGATCGCCAACAACGCCACGCGCGTCGCCGCCCTGCTGTCGGGCGAGATCGACATGATGTACCCGGTGCCGCTGCAGGACGTGCCGCGGCTGAGCCAGACCGCCGGCGTCAAGGTGATGGAAGGCCCCGAGCTGCGCACGATCTTCCTGGGCTTCGACCAGGCGCGCGACGAGCTGCTCTACTCCAACGTCAAGGGCAAGAACCCGTTCAAGGACGTCCGCGTCCGCCGCGCCTTCTACCAGGCGCTCGACATGGAGCAGATCAAGCGCGTGGTGATGCGCGGGGCGTCGACGCCCACGGGCCTGATGATCGCGCCCGGCATCGTCGGCTTCGATGCCGAGCTCAACAAGCGCTATCCCTTCGACGCGGACGGCGCCAAGAAGCTGCTCGTCGAAGCCGGCTACCCGCAGGGCTTCGAGGTCCAGCTCGACTGCCCGAACGACCGCTACGTCAACGACGAGGCGATCTGCCTGGCCGTGGTGCCCATGCTGGCGCGCATCGGCGTGACGGTGAAGCTGTTCGCCCAGACCAAGGGCAAGCACTTCGACAAGATCGGGCTGAAGGAGAACCGCAACACCAGCTTCTTCATGCTGGGCTGGACGCCGGGCACCTATGACGGCCACAACGCGCTGTCGAACCTGATGACCATGCGGGCCAAGGGCTCGGGCTCGAACAACAGCGGCGCCTACACGAACCCGAAGGTCGAGGATCTGGCGGAGAAGATCGAGGTCGAGACCGATCCGAAGAAGCGCCTGGAGATGATGCACGAGGCCATGCGCATCCATAAGGAGGACTTCGGCCATCTGCCGCTGCACCAGCAGGCCCTGGCCTGGGGCGTGCGCGATACGGTCGCCGAGATCATCCAGCGCCCGTACAACGACGTCGACCTGCGTTTCGTGAAGCTGAAGTAGGCCTGCGTCCGAAGCCGATGATGCCCGCCCCCGCGCAGTCCGGCCGCAGGGGCGGGCATCGCCTTCCGGTGATGTCCGCACAGCGATGACCGCTTTCGTCGTCCGCCGGCTGATGCAGGCCGTGCTGGTCATGCTGACCGTCGGCTTCATCGCCTTCACGATGTTCAACTTCATCGGCGACCCGGTGAACAACCTGGTCGGCCCCGATGCCACCGCCGAGGACCGCGAGCGCATTCGAGTCTCGCTCGGCCTCGACCGGCCGTTCTACGTGCAATACGTGAAGTTCCTCGCCAACGCCGTACAGGGGCAGTTCGGGACCTCGTTCCGCCTGGGCATGAAGGTCACCACCGTGCTGGCCGAGCGCATGCCGGCCACGCTCGAGCTGGTGTTCAGCGCGGCGCTGATCTCACTGTGCATCGGCGTGCCGCTGGGCGTCTACACCGGCATCCACCGCCGCGGCGTGCTCAGCCGCGTGTTTCTCACCTTCTCGCTAATCGGCATCTCGCTGCCGACCTTTCTGATCGGCATCCTTCTTATCCTGATCTTCTCGGTCTACCTGAAATGGCTGCCGTCCTTCGGGCGCGGCCAGGTGGTCGATCTCGGCTGGTGGTCGACGGGCTTCCTGACGCAGAGCGGGCTGCGCTCGCTGATCCTGCCGGCGATCACGCTGGGCCTGTTCCAGACCACGCTGATCATGCGCCTGGTGCGCGCCGAGATGCTGGAGGTCATGCGCACGGACTACATCAAGTTCGCCCGCGCCCGCGGATTGAGCCGCCGCGCCATCAATTTCGGCCATGCGCTGAAGAACACGCTGGTTCCGGTCATCACCATCACCGGCTTGCAGATCGGCGGGCTGATCGCCTTTGCGATCATCACCGAAACCGTGTTCCAGTGGCCGGGCATGGGACTGCTGTTCCTGCAGGCGATCCAGTATGCCGACGTGCCGGTCATGTCGTGCTATCTGATCCTGGTGGCGCTGATGTTCGTGATGATCAACCTGGCCGTGGACCTGCTCTACTACGCCGTCGATCCGCGCCTGCGCGCGGACCGCGGCGCCGTCCGCGGGCGCCAGGTCTAGGGCGCGCGCATGACCGCCCTCGCCGCCAAGCTGCGCAGCGCGCTCGACAGCGACCTGTTCTTCAGCTTCCGGCACTCGCCGGCGACCGTGGCGGCGGCCGTCACGGTGCTGGTCTTCCTGCTGGGGGCCGGGCTTGCGCCCTGGATCGCGCCGCACAATACCTACGAGGTGGTGACGCTGAACCTGTCCGACGCCTTCCTGCCGCCGGCCTGGACCGAATCGGGCAAGGCGTCCTTCCTGCTCGGCACCGACGACCAGGGCCGCGACGTGCTGTCGACCATCATGCTGGGCGCGCGCGTCTCGCTGATGGTGGGCTTCGCCGCCGTGCTGTTCGCCGCCACGCTCGGCATCACGCTGGGCCTGGTCAGCGGCTATGTCGGCGGGCTGGTCGATGCGGCGATCATGCGCGTGGCCGACGTCATGCTGAGCTTTCCGGCCGTCCTGATCGCGCTGCTGATCGACGGCATTGCGCGCGGCGTGCTGCCGCGCGACCTGCACAGCCGGATCTCGATCTACGTGCTGATCGCCGCGATCGGGCTCAGCACCTGGGTGCAGTACGCGCGCACCGTGCGCGCCACCACCATGGTCGAGAAGTCCAAGGAATACGTGATGGCGGCCCGCGTGATCGGCCTGCATCCAGCCCTGATCATGCTGCGCCACGTGCTGCCCAACGTGCTGGGGCCGGTGCTGGTGATCGCCACGATCGGCCTGGCGATCGCGGTCCTGACCGAGGCGACCTTGAGCTTCCTGGGTGTCGGCGTGCCGCCGACCCAGCCTTCGCTGGGCACGCTCATCCGCGTCGGCAACAACTTCCTCTATTCCGGCGAATGGTGGATGACGATCTTTCCCGCCCTGGCGCTGGTGGTGCTGGTGCTGTCGGTCAACCTCTTGGGCGACTGGCTGCGCGACGCGCTGAACCCGAAGCTGCGATAGACCATGCCCCGTCCTCCCGCCAACCAGCCGCTGCTGCAGGTCGAGAACCTGGTGGTCGAGTTCCCCACGAGGCGCGGCGTGCTGCGCGCGATCGACGATATCAGTTTCCACATCGACCAGGGCGAGGTGCTGGGCGTGGTGGGCGAATCCGGCGCCGGCAAGTCGCTGACGGGTGCCGCGATCATCGGCCTGCTGGAGCCGCCCGGCCGGATCGCCGGCGGACGCGTCTTCCTGGACGGCGGCCGGATCGACGACCTGCCGCCCGAAAAGATGCGCCGCGTGCGCGGCAAGCAGATCGGCGCGATCTTCCAGGATCCGCTGACCAGCCTGAACCCGCTCTACAGCATCGGCCGGCAATTGGCCGAGACCATCACCACGCACCTGCCGATGAGCGAGGCCGAGGCGCGCAAGCGGGCGATCGAGCTGCTGGCGGAAGTCGGCATCCCAGCCCCGGACAAGCGCATCGACCACTATCCGCACCAGTTCTCGGGCGGCATGCGCCAGCGGGTGGTGATCGCGCTGGCGCTGTGCGCCAATCCGCGGCTGATCATCGCCGACGAGCCGACCACGGCGCTGGACGTATCGATCCAGGCGCAGATCATCGCCCTGCTCAAGCGCCTGTGCCGGGACCACGGCACCGCGGTCATGCTGATCACCCACGACATGGGCGTGATCGCCGAGACCGCCGACCGCGTGGCGGTGATGTATGCCGGCCGCATCGCCGAGGTGGGCCCGGTGCGCCAGGTGATCAAGCACGCGCTGCACCCCTATACCGAGGGGCTGATGGGCTCGATTCCCTCGGTCGGCATGGACCGCCAGCGCCTGGCGCAGATCGACGGGGCCATGCCGCGGCTGAACGCGATCCCGCAGGGATGCGCCTTCAATCCGCGCTGCCCGAAGGTGTTCGACCGCTGCCGGGTGGAGCGCCCGGACCTGATGGCCCAGGGCACGACCCAGGTCGCGTGCTGGCTGCATGCGCCGGACCGGGCGCTGGCCAAGGCGGCGGGAGGCGGCCGTGGCTGAGGCGAGCCGCCCGCTGGTCCGCGTCCAGGGCCTGAAGCGCTATTTCGACGTCTCGGCGCCGTTGCTCAACCGGCTGCTCGAGGGCCAGCCACGCCTGACCCTGCGCGCGGTCGACGGCGTCGACTTCACGATCAACCGTGGCGAGACCTTCTCGATCGTCGGCGAATCCGGCTGCGGCAAGTCGACCGTGGCGCGGCTGATCGTCGGGCTCTACCGCCCGACCGCCGGGGTGATCGAATTCGACGGCGCGGACATGAGCGGCTTCCGCTCGCGCAAGGAGATGGCGCCGCTGCGCCGGCGCCAGCAGATGATCTTCCAGGATCCCTATGCCAGCCTGAATCCGCGCTGGCGGGTGCGCGACATCATCGCCGAGCCGATCCGCGCCTTCCGCCTGATCGACGGCAACGCCGCGATCGTCGCGCGCACCGACGAATTGCTGCGCCAGGTCGGGCTGGCCCCGGCCGACGGCGACAAGTACCCGCACGAGTTCTCGGGCGGCCAGCGCCAGCGCATCTCGATCGCCCGCGCGCTCGCCAGCCAGCCCGAGTTCCTGATCTGCGACGAGCCGACCTCGGCGCTGGACGTATCGGTGCAGGCGCAAATCCTGAACTTGATGAAGGATCTGCAGCGCGAATTGAAGCTGACCTACCTGTTCATCTCGCACAACCTGGCTGTGGTCTACCACATCTCCGACCACGTGGCGGTGATGTATCTCGGCCGCATCGCCGAGTTGGCGCCGACCCGCGTCCTGTTCTCGCGCCCGCGCCACCCCTATACGCGCATGCTGCTCGACACCATCCCCGACCTGGCGATGACCGGGCGGCAGCGCAACCCCGTGGCGGGCGAGGTGCCGAACCCGATCAATCCGCCGACGGGCTGCGGCTTCCATCCGCGTTGCCCCTTCGCCAACGAGCGGTGCAAGATCGAGCGGCCCGAGCCGCTGCCCGCTCGGGGCGACGCGCCGGGCAGCGCCGCGCTGGTCGCCTGCCACGGCGTCGAGGAAGGCCGCCTGCCCGACGACGTGCGACCGCTGAACGCGGCCTGAGCAACGACTTCACCGGAGACCACGATGGACAAGAGCGACGGACCGGGGGCATTGAACCGCGACCGCTTCGATCCCGAGGACATCCTGGCGGGCATCCGCGAATGGATCGACATCGAATCGCCTTCGCACGATGCGGCTGCGGTCAATCGCATGGTCGACAAGGTCGAGGGCCAGATGCGCCGGCTGGGCGCCCGCATCGAGCGCCACCCCGGCAAGGACGGGTTCGGCGACATGCTGGTCGCGCGCACGCCCTGGGGCGGGGACGGGCCGGGCATATTGGTGCTGAGCCATCTCGACACCGTGCATCCGATCGGCTTCCTGAAGGACACGTTGCCGTTCAAGCGCGAGGGCGACGTGGTCTACGGGCCGGGCATCTACGACATGAAGGCCGGCGCCTTCCTCGGCTACCACGCCTTCCGCCACCTGGTGCGCGAGGGCCGCACCACCCACCTGCCCGTCACCTTCGCCTTCGTTCCGGACGAGGAGGTGGGCTCGAACACCACCCGCGAGCTGATCGAGCACCTCGCGCGCAACGCCAAGTACGTGCTGGTGACCGAACCCGCGCGCGACGGCGGCAAGATCGTGACCTCGCGCAAGGGCGTGGGCCGCTTCACGCTCAGGACCGAGGGCCGCCCCGCCCATGCCGGCGCGCGCCACGAGGACGGCCGCAGCGCGATCAAGGAGATGGCGCGCCAGGTGCTGGCGATCGAGGCGATGACCGACTATGCGCGCGGCATCACCACCTCGGTCGGGCTGATCCAGGGCGGCACCGGCGTCAACGTGATCCCGCAGT
>JADLEG010000003.1 GCA_020846275.1 Alphaproteobacteria bacterium | reverse complement strand
TTGTCGAGGATGCGCTTGACGCCCTCCTCGAAGCTGACCTGGGGCTTCCAGCCCAGTTCGCGCGTGATCTTGCCGATATCGGCCCAGGTGCAGTCCGGCTCGCCCGGGCGCTTGGGGATGTAGGCGACCGCGGCCTTGGGCCCGCCCAGGATCTCGATCAGCCGGTTGACCGATTGCGGGTTGCCGGCGCCGAGGTTCCAGATTTCGCCCGCCCGATCGGTCTCGGCGGCGGCGAGGAATCCGGCGGCGACGTCGCTGGCGTAGAGGAAGTCGCGGCGCTGCGTGCCGTCGCCCACCACGGTGAAGGGCTTGCCCGCCAGCTTCTGGCGCAGGAAGACGCCGAACACCGCGCCATAGGCGCCCGAGGTGCGCGAGCGCGTGCCGTAGGCGTTGAAGATGCGGATCGCGTTGACCGGCAGCTTGTAGACCGCGTGCCAGTGGAACGCGGCCTGCTCGCCCTGGTATTTCGACAGCGCATAGGGATATTTCGGCCGGATCGGATGGTCCTCGCGCGTCGGCACGTCGGCGAGGCCATAGCAGGACGATGACGCCGCGTAGACGAACTTCTTCGCCCCGCCTGCGCGCGCACCCTCGAGCATCCGGACCGTGCCCTGGACGTTGATGTCCATGTACTCGATCGGCCGCTCGATCGACGGCACGATGTCGCCGATCCCGGCGAAGTGGAAGACGTAGCGCACGTCCTTGAACAGCTTGTCGCCGGGGTCCACCGCGCGGATATCGCGCCATTCGCAGGCGAGCCTGGGGTTCCTGGCGTGGTGCGCGACATTGGCCTCGCGCCCGCCGATCAGGCTGTCGATCACGCGCACGGAAAAGCCCCGGTCGATCAGCAGATCGACCATGTGGGAACCGATGAAGCCGGCGCCTCCGGTGACGACGGCGACGGGGGCTTGGCTCACGCTGCTTCCAGACGCTTCATCGTGCGGACGTTGTAGTACCAGTCGTTCTCGAAGCTGTTCGGCAGCTTGCCCGACTTGAACGCCCGGCACAGGTCGCGCGCCGCGTCCTCGATCGTGCGCTTGGCGGCGAAGCCGATCACGCGCCTGATCTTGTCCGAGTTGATGTGGTAGGAGCGGTTGTCGTCGGTCGGCGTGATCTTGATGTCGATCGGCGGCCGGCCCGGGAACTCCTCGCCGACGATCTTCTTCACGATCTGCGCGATGTCCATGATCGTCTGGTTCTGGTAGCCGGCGTTGAAGATCTCGCCGTGGATCTTGGCGTGTGGCGCCACCAGCATCAGCAGATAGAGGTCGACCATGTCCTCGATATGCAGGTTCGGGCGCTTCTGCGCGCCGCCGAACACGGTGATGACGCCCTTGTTGACCGCGTGGTTGGTCAGGATGTTGACCGACAGGTCGAGCCGCGTGCGCGGGCTGTAGCCGCATACCGTCGCCGGGCGGATGATCGCCGAGGTGAAATTGTCGGCCTTGTGCTTGAGCAGCAACGGCTCGCACATGCCCTTGTACTTGTTGTAGAGCGTCAGCGGCACCAGCGGATGATCCTCGGTCACGTCGGGCGCGTCCGACACGCCGTAGACCGAGCTGGACGAGCAATAGACGAAGCGCTTGATGCCCGCCTTCTTGGCCGCGATCACCATCGGCTCGAAGGCGTCGAGGTTGATCGTCGTGGACAGCTTCTCGTCGAGCTCGAAGCTGGCGTCGTTGGAGATGCAGGCGAGGTGCAGCACCGCCTCGACGCCCTGGAACGCCTTGGCGAGCTTGGCCGTGTCGCGGATGTCGCCCTGAAGGACCGTCAGGTTCGGATGGCTGAGCGGCAGGGTCTCCTTGCCGAAATACAGCGTGTCGTAGACGGTGACCTTGTAGCCTTCCTTGAGCAGGCGCGGGGTCAGCACGTTGCCGACATAGCCGGCGCCGCCGGTCACCAGCACGTTGTTGAACAGTTTCTCGCTCACGACTCGATCGCCCTCCGGATTTTCGCGAAGCGTTACTCGGCGGCCGCGCGCGTGCGGATGGTGAACCCCGCCGCGGTCGCGTCCTTGTAGAACATCTTGACGGTATCGAGGCTGTATTCGTCCAGGTCCTTGCCCACGAGCGCCAGCTTCGCCAGCACGTCGTGCGTCACGGTGATGATGTGGCAGCCCATGCCGTCGGCGTGGAAGATGTTGAGCAGCTCGCGCGGGCTCGCCCACAGCAGCTCGGCCTTGGGCCGCGATTTCAGGATGTCGCGGCACTCCGTCATCAGCGGCACGGGGTCGCGGCCCGTGTCGGCCACGCGACCGGCGAACACCGACACGATGGCCGGCGTCTTGGGGTCGAGCGCCTCGGCCACCGTCTTCACCTGCGAGGGCGTCATGATCGCCGTCACGTTGACGACCACGCCGGCGGCGCTCAAACGCTTGATCAGCGGCCCGGCCGAGGCGCCCTTGGTGTTGGTGATCGGGATCTTGACGTTGACGTTGCGGCCCCACGACGCGATCACGCGGGCCTGGGCCTCCATCTCGCCGAAGTCGTCGGCGAAGACCTCGAACGACACCGGGCGGTCCGGCACCACCTTCAGCACCTCGCGCGCGAAGCTCTCGTAGTCCTTCACGCCCGCCTTGTTCATCAGGGTCGGATTGGTGGTGAAGCCCTTGATCAGCGGGTTCTTGTAGAGCTTGGCGATGCCGTCCAGGTCGGCGCCGTCGGCGAAAATCTTGATGCGCAGCGATTCGATCCCAGCCATCACCACCTCACCCCTGCCCCGCGTTGGGGGCCCGTTCAGTCCCTGACGATCCGATCCAGAATGATCCCGGCCGCCTCGGCCAGGTCCTTGACGACGTGATCCGGCTTATCCGGCCGCTGCTCGCGGTACCCGTAGTCGATGAAAAGCGTGCGACAGCCGGCCGCCTTGCCCGCCCCCACGTCCCGCCAGCGATCCCCGACCATGAAGCTGCGCGCCAGATCGATGTCAAAATCGCGCGCGGCCTCAAAAAGCATCCCAGGCTTGGGCTTATAGCAGTCGCAGTCCGGCCCTTCAAGGCAGAAGCAGGCATAGACCGCATCGACTTTCAGTCGTTCTTTCAAATGGTTATGGATCGCATCCACATCCGCCCGGCGGTGTTTTCCGCGGGTCACGTCGGGCTGGTTGGTGACGACGATGACGGCGAGTCCCGCCTGTTTGAGCCGCGCCACGGCCGCGGGCACGCCGGGCAGGAATTCGAACTGATCGAGCGAGCCGGGGGCGGTCGGCTGGTCGCCGACCATCAGGCTCTTGTTGATGACGCCGTCGCGGTCGAGGAAGACGGCGCGCCGCCGGCCGGTCACGGGTCTACCACTTCGTTTTCATCACCTGCAGCGCGGGATGCGACACCAGGCAGTGCCACACCACCGCCTGGAACGCCTCGGAATGCGGGGTGATGAGGGCCGCGTCGACCTGCGGTATCACCACCACCAGGTCGCCGTTCTTGGCCGTGTAGCCGCTGTCGCGCCCGACGATGCCGAACACGCGCGCCTTCTTCGCCTTGGCCGCGTCGATCGCGCGCATCAGGTTCACGCTGACCTTGCGCTCGGCGTCGCCGCCGCCCACCGAGAACACCAGGATGGCGTCCTTGTCGCCGATGCGGCTGACCTTCAGCCATTCCGAGAAGATCGTGTCGAAGCCTTCGTCGTTGGTGCGCGCGGTCAGCTCGGACACGTTATCCGTGGGCGCATAGGCCTCGATGCCGCAGAGCTTGCGGAAGTCGTTGACCGCGTGCCCGCAATTGCCCGCGCTGCCGCCGACGCCCAGCAGGAACAGCCGCCCGCCGCGCTCGCGCACGGCCTTTAGCTCGTGCGCCAGCTTGTCGATCTTGCCGTGGTCGATCTTCTGCGCGATCTCGCCGACCTGGCGGAAGAAGCTTTCGACGTGGCTCATGCCCGGTCCTCCGCGACCGCTAGAGGACGCCGACCGGGGCGTGCTTGTCCAGGTAGACGATGTAGGACCGGCCCCACCACGAGATGTCGAGATGGCGCTGGAACCGCCAGCGCGTCTTCTGCTGGTACTCCAGGAACGCCCGCGCCACGCCCTTCGAGGGCGAGCCCTTGTAGCCGGCGAACAGGTCGTCGATGTAGATCACCGCGCCTTCCTGCAGCAGCGGGTCGATGAACTTGAACACCGGCACCGCCGATTCGTAGAGGTCGCAGTCCACGTTCACCAGCGCGATCTTGTTCTCGCCCTCCAGGAACTTCTGCTTGAGCTTGTCGGTCAGCGACTCGCCGTAGAAGCCCTTGATGGTCTTGACGCGGTCGGCATAGATGCCGTGCGCGCGCACCATGCCCATGAAGTTCTCTTCCGTCGTCGTCAGCGCGCCGCGCTTCCAGATCTCGACGCTGGTCTGCGAGGTCGGCTCGGGCAGGCCCTCGAAACTGTCGAAGGCGAAGAAGTTCATGGACTTCAGGTTGTGCAGCCGCGCCTCGGTCAAGGCCATGCGGAAGGTGCGGCAGCGATGGCAGCCGTATTCGTGGTAGTCGCCCACCACGCGGTTGTCGGTGATGAAGTCGAAGGTGCGGCGATAGAACAGCGCCTTCTCGGTCTGGCGGTTGGTCTGGTTGTAGGCGATCTCCTCGTCGCGGCCCCAGTTGGCCAGCGCCTTGCCGTCCGGCAGGTCGACCCACGGCTCGCCGATCTTGCGTCCCATCGCGGGCAGCGCGATCTTCGGCTGCGGCTCGGCGGCCTTGGCCGGCTTCGCGGACTTCGCTCTAGCGGACTTCGCCCCAGCGGACTTCGCCATGGATGCCTCTCGCCCCTCGCGGGTCAGGATTTCAGCTTCGCCGCCACGTCCATGGCGTGCTCGATCGTGTTGTCGATGTCGACGTTGTAGAGATAGGTGCCGGCGCGTCCCACGGAGAAGATGCCGTCCGGCATCATGTCGAAATACTTCTTGGCCTTGGCCTTCTCCGATTCAAACGGCATCGGGTAGAGCTTGTTCTGGCGCGACGGCACCTCGAGCGTGACCAGCGTCGTCGGCGCCTTGTGCAGCGTGAACTTCTTGTATTCGACGATGCGCGTGAAGCGCTCCTTGCCGGCGTAGTAGCAGAAGTACACGTCCGGCGGCATGACGAACTCGACCGGCAGCACGATCGGATAGAGCTCGCGCCCGACATAGGGCAATTCACCGTGGCACTTGTCGAACAGGAGGTCGGGCGAGATCGAGTTGACGATGATGTCGAACGTCTTCTTCTCGCCCTTGATGACGACGGTCTTCCTGGGGATGTCGTATTTCTCGATCATCGTCGACAGCAGCACCGTGGCGTCGGCCGTCGCGATGCGGAAATAGTCGTCGTAGCCGTTGATCGCGATCGGATAGGCCGAGATCGCCGTGTCCCACGCCGTGCGCGGGCCCTCCTTCAGGCTCACGCCCTTGGGCGACCACAGGAAGTCGTCGATCTGCTTGTTCGTCTCGATCAACCACATCTTGCGCGAATAGTCGTTGACGAACTTGTCGTAGAGCGTGCGGCCGATGCAGTAGAGCCAGAACTCCTCGAAGTCCTTCGCGTGCTTGGCGCCGTTCAGCCGCACCAGCTCGTCGTGCTTCATCTTGCCGATCTCGGCCTGCGACAGCTTGGCGATCTCGGCCAGGTTGATCGCGCCCAGCTCGTCCCTGACCTGCTGCCCGTCGGGCATGCGGTCGATGTCGTCCTTGTGGATCGGGTAGTTGTAGAACTGCTGGTCGCGCTCGACATAGGTCAGGAACTGGTGGTCGGCGCAGCGCCGCAGCGGCACGTACTTGTTCAGGAACTCGAAGACATGCGGCATCGGCGTCAGGAAATGCCGCGGGCCGTAGGTGAAGGGATGGCCGCCGTAAAAGCGGGTCTTCACGCCGGCGCCCAGGAAGGGCAGCGCCTCGACCACGGTCACGTCCCAGCCGCCCAGCAGCGCGAGCTGATGCGCCGCGGCGCAGCCTGCAAACCCGCCGCCGATGACCAAGGCCGTCTTCACTGATCCCGTCCTCCGACCACGTCCCCCGCCGGCCGCATTCCCGGGAAATGCACCCGCCCGCCCGCCGGCCCGACTGGCCGTCCGCGGCGCGCGAATCGCCTCCTAGATCCGGAAATCAGCGTTCAATGCGAAGGACTTGCCTAAACAACCAACCCGCAAATCGGGCTTTCGAAAGCGCGCGCGAACATTGATAATCGGCCCCGCTTTGTCAAGAAGCGATTGCCGGCAACGCACGAACCCGAGGAGAGCGCCATCGTCAGGGGATTTCTGGCGGATTGCGAGCGCGAGACATTGGCGCCGCACCGCATCACCGGCTCGGGCTCGGCCGCCTTCCTGGTCACGCAAGACGGGCGCTACCTGATGCAGCTGCGCGACCAGGTCGCGGGCATCTGGTTTCCCGGCCACTGGGGCCTGTTCGGCGGCGCGGTCGACGACGACGAGACGCCGCTTGCCGCCATGCATCGCGAGCTGGCGGAGGAGCTGGGGCTGACCGGTCGCGCGATCACCTATTTCTCGCAGGTGATCTTCGACCTGGGCGATCCCGAAGCCGGGTTCCGCCGGCGCTATTTCTACGAGGTTTCGATCGAGGCGCGCGAGGTGGACGGGCTGGTGCTGAAGGAAGGCCAGGCGATGCGCCTGTTCCGCGCCGAGGAACTGCTGGCGTCCGATCCGCCGCTCAAGCTCGTGCCCTACGACGCGTTCGGCATCCTGCTGCACGTCAATCGCGGGCTGATCCACGCCTCGCGCCACATTCCCTAAGCTCCGGCGCGCAGCACATAGAGCACCGTGGCGCTGCCCAGCACGCGCGCCAGGCAGCGCCGCGCCGCGATGCCGACCCGCCGGTCGAACAGCGAGTAGCCGGTGTAGAACAGCCCGAGCGGCACCGCCGCCTCGCAGACAAATCCGTTGCGCCGGAACAGCCTCCGCCAGGCCAGGCGCGAAAACAGGTAAAGCTCGCCGAGCGTCGTGCCGCGCTCGCCGTGACGGAACTCGAACAATGCGTTGAAAATCCGTGAGCGCCCCGCGCTGTCACCCTTCGAGACGCTCGCATTCGCTCGCTCCTCAGGGTGACGCATTTCCTTCGCGCCATCCTGAGGAGCGCCCGCGGGGCGCGTCTCGAAGGATGAGGAACGCGGCCGCCCCAGGCGCAGAACGATGCGCACCGGCAGGTCGAGGTAGTGCGTCAGGGTCGTCCACAGCCGCCAGCTCGCCGAGGGCAGCACGTGCACGGCCCGGCCGTCCGGCTTCAGCACGCGCCTTATCTCGGCCTGGAACGCCTCGACATGCGGGATGTGCTCCAGCACGTTCGACGAGAACACCATGTCGAAGCTGCCGTCCGGGAACGGCAGGCGGTGCCCGTCATAGGGCTTGACCGGAAACGCCGCGTCGCCGGCCGGGATCGATTGCGGCAGGTCGACCGCGTCGACCCGCTCGAACTGCGCCGCCAGCAGCGCGGCCTGGAACCCGCCGGCCGCGCCGATCTCCAGCACCCGCCCGCGCGGCGCGGGAACCAGCGCCAGCACGCGCTCGATCTCCCACCGCCTGAGCGCGTCCAAATGCGCGCGCGTCAGCATCAGGCGAACTCCCGCGCCACGGCGTCGGCGGCGCGGGCCGCCACGACGGCGCGCAGCACGGCTTCGCTGCGCTTGACCATGGCTTCGACGCTGTAGCGGTCGACGATGCGCGCGCGCGGCCCATCATCGCGCGGCCCGTCGTCATGCGGCCGCCCGCGCATCGCCGACCAAGCGCGCGCCAGCGCCGCCGGGTCGCGCGGCGGCACCACCGCGCCCGCGCCGCCCAGAATGTCGCGCACATCGCCGATATCGGTCGCCACGACGGGCGTGCCGCAGGCCATCGCCTCGCCCAGCACGTTGGGGAATCCCTCGCCGAAGCTGGAGGACAGGGTCGCGAGGTCGAGGGCGTTGTAAACCGCGCGCAGGTCGCGGCGCTCGCCGGCCCACGCGAGGCGCCCGCCGATGCCCTGCGCCGCGGCCTGCGCTTTCAGCCCATCGCGATACGCCGCATCGCCATCGCCGACGATGACGAACCGCGCATCGGGGTGTTCGCGTGCGAACAGCGCGGCCGCTTCGAGGAAGGTCCCATGGTCCTTCATCGGGTCGAGCCGGGCCACGATGCCCACGACGAAATCCGCGTCGCCGATGCCCCATTCTCCGCGCAGCGCCGCGCGCGCGCCAGGGTCGGGACAAAACGCCGCGGTGTCGATGCCGTTGGGCACCACCGCGACGCGCAGCGGGTCGATGCCGCGCCGCGCGGCGTCGGCGCGAACCGCCCGCGCATTGGCGACGACCAAGTCGGCGCGCCGCGCCAGCCAGGCCTCGAGCCGGTAGGACAGGGCCGACAGCCGGTCGTAGCGGTCGAGCTGCATCCCGCCGGCGCGCAGGCCGAACACCAGCCGCGCGCCGGGCGGGCGCAGCAGCGCCGCCAGCACGTTCTGCACCGGCAGGAAGGCATAGATCGCGTCGGGTCGCTCGGCGCGGAAGATGCGGCGCAGGCGCCAGAGCGGGCCCGCCACGTCCCAGCGCCCCGCCTTGCCTGCCGCCAGCACGCGCACGGCGCTGCCCCGCAGCAGCTCCTCCAGCGCGCCGCCGCCATAGAGCAGCACGACCGCCACGTCATGGCCGCGCCCGGCCAGGCCCAGCGCCAGCATGGCCATCTGCCGCTCGGTGCCGCCGGCGTTGAGCGAGCGCGTGAACAGCACCAGCTTCATGCGTCGAACCCGTAGAGCCGGAGCGTCCGGTTCAG
>JADLEG010000002.1 GCA_020846275.1 Alphaproteobacteria bacterium | reverse complement strand
GGAACGCGTTGAACAGCCCGGCGAAGCGTTCCTCGACGTCCTTGCGCGTGTAGCCGCAGATCTCGAACGCCTTCACCATCACCTCGGGCAGGTGGTTGCGGATCGCGCCCGACGACAGTTCCACGCCGTTGCACACGATGTCGTACTGGAAGGCCTTGATCGTCAGCGGGTCCTTGGTGTTCAGCGCGTCGAGCCCGCCCTGCGGCATCGAGAACGGGTTGTGCGAGAACTCGATCTTCTTGGTGTCGGGATTGAACTCGAACATCGGGAAGTCGACGATCCAGCACAGGCGGAACGCGTCCTTCTCGATCAGCTCGAGTTCCTGGCCCAGGCGCGTGCGCGTCTTGCCGGCGAAGCTCGCGGCCTCGGCCGGCTTGGCGCAGACGAAGAACACCGCGTCGCCCGCGGCAGCGCCGGTCGCGATCCTGATCTGCCCGACGCGCGGCGCGTCGAGGTTCTTGGCGATCGGGCCCTTGGCGCCGTCCGTCTCGAACTGCACGTAGCCCAACCCGCCCGCGCCTTCCGCGCGCGCCCATTCGTTCAGCTTGTCGAAGAAGCTGCGCGGCTTCGGCCCGGCGCCCGGCGCCTTGATCGCGCGGACCACCGCGCCGTCAGCGATCGACTTCGCGAACAGGCCGAAGCCCGAGCCGCGGAACGCCTCGGTCACGTCGACGATGACGAGCGGATTGCGCAGGTCGGGCTTGTCGCTGCCGTATTTCAGCATCGCCTCGTCGAAGGCGATGCGCGGGAACGGCGCCGGCGTGACCTTGCGGCCCTGGCCGAACTCCTCGAACACGCCGTGCAGCACGGGCTCCAGCGCGGCGAACACGTCCTCCTGCGTCACGAACGACATCTCGAAATCGAGCTGGTAGAACTCGCCGGGCGAGCGGTCGGCGCGGCCGTCCTCGTCGCGGAAGCAGGGCGCGATCTGGAAGTAGCGGTCGAAGCCCGCCATCATCAGCAGCTGCTTGAACATCTGCGGCGCCTGCGGCAGCGCATAGAACTTGCCGGGATGGATGCGCGAGGGCACCAGGTAGTCGCGCGCGCCCTCGGGACTCGACGCCGTCAGGATCGGCGTCTGGAACTCGGTGAAGCCCTGCTCGATCATCCGCCGGCGGATGCTGGCGATCACCGCCGCGCGCAGCATCAGGTTGCGATGCAGCTTGTCGCGGCGCAGGTCGAGGTAGCGGTAGCGCAGGCGGATATCCTCGGGATAGTCGGCCTCCACGGACACCGGCAGCGGCAGTTCCTTGGCCTCGGACTGCAGCACGAACTCGCGCGCGCGCAGCTCCACCGCGCCGGTCGGCAGCTTGGCGTTGACGGTCTCGGCCGAGCGCGCCACCACCTCGCCGGTCACCGTCACGACCGATTCCAGGCGCAGATGTTCGATCTGCTTGAACACCGGGTTCGACGTGTCCACGACGACCTGGGTCAACCCGTAGTGGTCGCGCAGGTCGATGAACAGCAGGTGTCCGTGATCGCGCTTGCGGTGGATCCAGCCCGATAGGCGGACGGCCCGGCCGGTATGCTCGGCCCGAAGCTGGCCGCAGGTATGCGTGCGGTAGGCGTGCATTTCTGCCCTCTTTTTGCGGCGCCGGAGAGGGCAACATTGGCGCCGGTTTGTCAAGTTTCGAGGGCCGAAAACCGGTATCCGCGCTAGGTTTCGCGGGCGTTCCCGTGTATGAGAATTGGTTTCATGACCCTGATCGTCGACAGCGAAGCGCTCGCCGCGTTCTGCCACCGCCAGGAAGGCGCCGAATACGTCGCCGTCGACACCGAGTTCATGCGCGACAAGACCTATTGGCCCAAGCTGTGCCTGGTGCAGGTGGCGGGGCCGGACGAGGCGGTGGCGATCGACGCCATGGCGCCGGGCATCGACCTCGGGCCCCTGTGGCGGCTGATGGTCGGAAGCCCCACGCTCAAGGTCTTCCACGCCGCGCGCCAGGACATCGAGATTTTCGTTCGCCAGGCAGGCGGCGTTCCGGTGCCGGTGTTCGATACCCAGGTCGCCGCCATGGTCTGCGGCTTCGGCGATTCCGTCGCTTATGACACGCTGGTCGCGAAGCTGGCCGGCGCCAAGATCGACAAGTCGTCGCGCTACACCGACTGGCAGCACCGGCCGTTGAGCCAGCGCCAGATCGACTACGCGCTCAGCGACGTGGTGCACCTGCGCAAGGTCTACGAGCGGTTGCGCAAGCGCCTGCAGCAGAACGGCCGCGCGCATTGGCTGGAAGACGAGCTGGGCACGCTGACCGACCCCGACATCTACCGCACCGATCCCGAAATCGCCTGGCAGCGCATCAAGGTGCGCGGCGGAAACCCGCGCTTCCTGGCCGTGCTGCGCGATCTGGCGGCGTGGCGCGAGCGCGAGGCGCAGCGCCGCGACATCCCGCGCAGCCGCATCCTGCGCGACGACAGCCTGCTCGACATCGCGGCCCATCCGCCGTCGACGATCGAGGAGCTGGCGCGCGGGCGCGGCGTCGGGCGCGGCGTAGCCGAGGGCAAGCTGGGCGCCGACATCCTGGCCGCCTGCCAGCGCGGCCTGGCGAGCGACCCCGCCACCTGGCCCAAACTGCCGCCGCGGCCGGAGATACCGCAGGGGCTGGGGCCGCTGGTCGACCTTTTACGCGTGCTGCTGAAGACCAAGAGCGAGATCAACGACGTGGCACAGCGCCTGGTCGCAACGACGGACGACCTGGAGCTGATCGCCGCCGACGACAACGCCGACGTCTCGGCGCTGAAGGGCTGGCGGCGCGAGGTGTTCGGCGAGGATGCGCTGGCGCTGAAGCACGGCCGGCTGGCGCTGGCGGCCGAAGGCGCCCAGGTCAAGCTGATCCGCGTGGATGCGCCCGCCCACGGCGCCGAGCCGGCGCTGCGTACCCGACCGGAACTGACCGGAATTCCCGCCGGCGGCGAGTAGGCCGGGCGGCGTTCGTCGCGGCACTTCGCCTCACCCCAAGATTTTTTTGTGCGACTTAGTCGCAGTTGCAATAATATCACCCGACGCAGCGCCGCCGTCCGTTGGCGAGCTCGCCGGCGAACGCATGAAGCTGGGGCTGATGCTGCGCGATCCGGAGGAGGAGCACGACTGCTTCTCCGACAACACGCACAACTCGCACTACTACAACGTCGTCGGCATGATGGCGATCTACGGCGGGTCGTATAAGCGCAGCAACGGCCGGGAGGTGAAGGGGCCGTCGCTGAGCGCGCTGGTGGCCGCGACGGCGCCGGCGCTCGACGCCGAGATGAAGCAGAAGCTCGCCGCCTCGTTCGAAGCGATGACCGCGCTGAAGAAGCGCGCCGAGACGGTCGAGCACTACGACCAGATGCTGGCCGAGGGCAATGCCGAGGGCAACGCGACCATCCAGAAAGGGGTCGACGCGCTGACCGACCAGACCAAGACGCTGGAGCGCATCGTCGCGGCGCTGAAGCTCGAGAAGGTGAAGTTCGAAGGCTCGGACAGCCTCGACGCGCCCGAGAAGGCCAAGAAGAAGTGACCGTCCCGGCGACCGCCGCTCTTTCGGTCCTCGCCCTCGCGGCGGCGATCACCGGGGCGGCGGCGCTCGCCGGCTTCGCGGACGAGGCGATGCCGGGGGGCGCCGCGACCAGCCTGAAGCCACGCAACGCCAACGCGTTCTCGCAGTCCTCGGCCAACCTGCCGGCCGAGCAATTGCTGGCGTTCCGCGTCGGCGACGGCATCTTCCGCAAGCAGTGGGTCTCGGCGCCCAGCTCGACGCACAGCTCGGACGGGCTGGGGCCGCTGTTCAACGCGCGGGCGACCGGCAGCGTCGCGGTGCAGGGTCTGAGCGCGCTGGAGCGCGCGCTGTTCGAGCCCGAGGAGCGCAAGCAGCTCGCGACCGAGCCCTATCGCTGCCAGTGGCTCGCCGCCATCGCCACGAACCTGGCGGCGATGGCGCGCGAGACGCTGGCGGAATGGACCGACCGCCCCAGGACTACGCGGTCCATTTCATCGCCGCGGACGGCAACGGCAGCCAGTACCAGGCGCCGAGCGAGGCTACGCTGGAGCTGTTCAAGAGCCTCTATGCCGCCGTCGAGCTGGTGGCCGACCACAAGCTCGCCCGCCCGATGGCCGACAAGCCGGCGACGTCGCGGCCGCGCCTGGCCGAGAGCTGGCGCAGCGAGACCTCGCTCGCCAACGGCCACGGTATCGCCCTTGGCCTCGACGGCGCTGGGGCAGTGGCGGTCGCGCGGCGGCCAGGCCGTTACCTCGTCGTCTTCGACCGCGTCGCTGGCGTCGCGCGCGCGCGAATCGACGCACAAGACGGCTTTTTCTTCTGCGGCCATGCGGTCTTTGCCAGGGATGGTGGCCTGCTCTACGCGACCGAAACCCGCGTGGAGGACGCGGCCGGGTTCATCGGGGTGTACGACCTGCGGGCGAACAGGCATCGCGTCGCCGCCTGGCCGACCCTAGGCTGCGATCCGCACGAGCTGCTGCTGGCCGGGGACGCGCTGGTCGTCGCCAATGGCGGGTTCCGGCAGGACGACGACCCGGAGATCGACCCGTCGCTGGTCAGGCTCGATGCGCGCGACGGGCGGGTGCTGGCGCAGGTCAAGCCGCCGGAAGAACTGAGCCAGGTCAGCCTGCGGCACCTGGCGATCGCGGATGGACGCGTGTTCGTCGCGGGGCAGTATGCCGGGCCCAAAAGCGACCGGCCGCCGCTGGTGGCGCGCTGGGACCGTGGCGGGCTTGCTTTTCTCGACCTCGGCGACCGGGCGACGGCCGGGCTCGCCAACTACTGCGGCACCATCGCTGCCAGCGCCGACGGCACGCGCCTGTGCGTCGCCAGTCCGCGCGGCGGCCGGGCGGCGGTGTTCGATGGCGAAGGACGCGTGCTGTCCGAAACCGCGCTGGTGGACTGCTGCGGCGTGGCGGCGACGGCGGACGGGGAATTCCTGGTGACGGGCGGGCGCGGCGACTTGCGACGCACCTCGGGCGGACCGCCGGTCGCCGTGGCCGGGGCGCGCTGGGACAATCACGCCTGCCGGCTGTAGCCGATCAGACCTCGTTCTCCCTGAGGAACTGGCTCAACGCGTCCATGCGGCGCTGCGACATCTCGCCCATCAGGCGGTCGATCATCGCCTCGGCGGCGGCGTCGGCCGGCAGCAGCGCCAAGCCCTTTTCCTTGCGCACCAGGATGGTCTGGTTCAACAGGCCCGGCATGCCGGCGGTGAGCGTCAGGCCGAAGCGCATGGCAAGGCCCGCGCGCCAGGCGTGGACGAGCGCATCCTTGTTGGCGAGCTTGCGCGCCAGCGCCATCGGCGCCGAATCGCGCTCGCCGCCGTAGCGCGCGAAGACCGCCACCGCAAGATAGGCGCGGCCGGGATGGTCGACCCCGACGACGGGCATGCGCAGCACGCGGTTGAACCCGTGCTCGGCGCGGTAGTCGGGATGGTCGAGCCAGCCGATGTCGGCGAACAGGCAGGCCGCGCGCCGCAGGCGCTTCAGCGCCGGCGTCTCGTCGGCGAACAGCTCGCCCATCCAGTCGGCCATGATCAAGCCGTCCTCGCCGAAGCGCCCGCTCTCGCGCGCATGGTCGCTGGCCGCGGCGATCAGGGGATCGCGCTGGCGCTCGGCGGCGGGCAATGCGTCGAACATCCAGCCCTCGCGCAGGCCATAGGCCGAGAAGACGATCCGCCTGGGCTTCATCAGCCGCGCCAGCTGGATCATCAGCAGCGCCGCGTAGGGCAGCGTCTCGTGGCGCCGCCGCGACACGCCGTACATCTTGCTGAGCGAGTTCGGGCTCAGCCGCGAGACGAGCTGCAGGAACTCCTCGGTCTCGTCCCAGTGCAGTTCGTAGTTGTGGATGACGTGCAGCGGATGGCCGGTCTGCTCCATGTGCACCCGCGCCAGCGCCCGCCACGCGCCGCCCACGGGATGGAAATCGCGGCCTTCCAGCTCCTTCAGCCAGGGCACGCCGTTGAGGTGCCCCTCGATCGTCTCCTTCATGCGCCGGCGGCTGTCCTTGGCGCCCGGCATGACGCGCAGCGGACCCAGCGGCATGGTGGCGTGCCGGCCCAGCCCGCCGTCCTTCAGCTCGACCAATTCCAGGCTGCCGCCGCCCAGGTCGCCCATCACCCCGTCGGCCGCCGGCTCGGCCGCCAGCACGCCCATGGCCGACAGGCGCGCCTCCTCGGCGCCGTCGAGGACGCGCGGCTGAATGCCGCAGGCGCGTGCGACCTCGGCCGCGAACTCGGCGCCGTTCTTGGCGTCGCGCACCGCGGCGGTCGCCAGCGCCTCCAGCCGCCCCACCTTCATCGCGCCGGCGATCGCCATGAAGCGCCTGAGGTTCACCAGGGCGCGGTCGATCGCCTGGGCGTCCAGCCGCCCCGTCTCCTCGATGCCGCGGCCCAGGCCGCACATGACCTTCTCGTTGAAGATGGGGATCGGAACGCGCGCCAGCCGGTCGAAGACGACCAGGCGGATCGAGTTCGACCCGATGTCGATGACGCCGACCTTGCCCTCGCCGCGGAGGCGCTGGTCCACCGGCCCCAACCGCTCGCGCTCGCCCGGCAGGTCCGAAGGCCGCTGCGCCACCCGTGTCGCCATCCCGCTCCGGCCCTAGCCCTTGCGCAGCACCAGCGTCGGCGCGGCGGCCGAGCGCTTGAGCGCGCTGCCCCGGCCCGACAGGCTGGGGTTGGTCATGAAGTACTTGTGCGCGCTGAAGGCATCCGGCCCGCAGGCAACCCGCGTGTAGTTGCCGTCGGCATCCAGCGTCCAGCTCTGCGCCTCGTCGTTCAGGTTGGCGATCATCACCTGCTCCATGACCTGCTGATGGACGGTTGGATTGGTGATCGGCACCAGCACCTCGACGCGGCGGCTGAGGTTGCGCGGCATCCAGTCGGCCGACGAGATGAACACCTTGGCCTTGCGCGAGGGCAACTTGTCGCCGGCGCCGAAGCACACGATGCGCGTGTGCTCGAGGAAGCGCCCGACGATGCTCTTGACGCGGATGTTCTCGGACAGGCCCGGCACGCCGGGCCTGAGGCAGCAGATGCCGCGCACGATCAGGTCGATCGCGACGCCCGCCTGGGACGCGCGGTAGAGCGCGTCGATCACCTCGGCGTCCACAAGCGAGTTCATCTTGGCCCAGATCTGCGCGCGCCTGCCCGCCTGGGCGTGGCCGATCTCCTCTTCGATCAGCTTCAAGAGCGTGGGCCGGAGCGCCACCGGCGAGACCGCGATCCTCTTCAAGCCCGTGGGCGCCGCGTAGCCGGTCATGAAGTTGAAGATCTTGGCCGCGTCCTGGCAGAGGTCGGGGTCGCAGGTGAAGAACGAGAGGTCGGTATAAATCTTGGCGGTGTCGGGATGGTAGTTGCCGGTGCCGAAATGCACGTAGGAGCGCAGGCCGTCGTCCTCGCGCCGCGCGACCAGCGAAATCTTGGCGTGGGTCTTGAGCTCGATGAAGCCGAACACGACCTGGATGCCTGCCCGCTCCATGTCGCGGGCCCAGCGGATATTGGCCTCCTCGTCGAACCGCGCCTTCAACTCGACCAGTGCCGTCACGGTCTTGCCGGCCTCGGCCGCCTCGATCAGCGCGCGCACGATCGGCGAGTCCTCGGACGTGCGGTAGAGCGTCTGCTTGATCGCGACGACCGCCGGATCGCGCGCCGCCTGGCGCACGAACTGGACCACGACGTCGAAGCTTTCGTAGGGATGATGGACGATGATGTCCTTCTGGCGGATCGCGGCGAAGCAGTCGCCGCCGAAATCGCGGATGCGCTCGGGAAAGCGCGCGTTGAAGGGCGTGAACTTCAGGTCCGGGCGCTCGTCGACGATGAGCTGCTTGGTATCCGCCAGCCCCAGCAGCCCGTCGAGCGAGATGACCTCGCCGGCGACGACGCGGAACTTCTCGATCAGGAACTGGCGCAGGTTCTCCGGCGCGCGCGCATCGACCGACAGGCGGATCACCTGGCCGCGGCGGCGGCGCTTCAGCGCCGTCTCGAAGGTGCGCGTCAGGTCCTCGGCCTCCTCGGCCACCTCGATCTCGCTGTCGCGGATGATGCGGAACATGCCGT
>JADLEG010000001.1 GCA_020846275.1 Alphaproteobacteria bacterium | reverse complement strand
GGACAGGCTGGATCGCGATGAATTCCGAAGCAAGCTGGAAAATCCATCAACCGGCGCCAGGGCTGCTTGCGGCCCTCGGTTGCAATGGCCGGGGTCTGGCCTTCGCAACGATCCTAGGGCGCGAGCTCGCACGCTACATGACCGGTACGCCGCCTGCCGAGCTCGTTATGCCATTCTCGCCGGTGAAGCGAATCGCCGTGCATGCGATCCACTCGCCGCTCGTCAAGGCCCTGGTCGCCTATTATAAGATTCGGGACGCCATGGAAATCCGGCGCTGGCGCCTGGGTCGGGCGGCTCGACGCCCGGGGTAGGCTCGGGAGATTGTGAAGTGGAGGCGGTTGCTCTTTGGTTTCGCGATCTCTATGCGACATCCGGGGTCAATCTTACGATTTTTTATGACGCGTTCGACCGGTCACGCTTCCTTTCAGGTCTTGTCGTTTCACTCGAACTCATGGCGCTCAGCCTAGCGCTCAGCCTCGCGATCGGTGTTGCCGGTGCATGGTTGCAGGGGACGCGGCTCAGGCTGCTCCGGCTGGTCGTCAACGGCTATATCCAGATATTCCGCAACACGCCGTCGCTGATCCAGCTCTACTTTTTCTACTTCGCGCTGGGGCCGCTCATTACAATGCGGCTGCCGGACGGTTCGTCGGTCCCGATGGTGAGCAATTTCAGTTGGGCTGCGATCTGTTTTTCGATCTACGCGGGCGCCTTCAACATCGAGATACTGCGCGCCGGCATCGAGGCAGTGCCGCGCACCACCGTCGAGGCGGCGGAGTCGCTGGGCTACAGTCGCCTCAATGCCTACATACACATCGTACTGCCGCTGGCGCTGCGCATCTGTCTGCCCGCGCTGAACAACAATCTCATCAATCTCATCAAGACCACGACCATCGCCTACGCGATCGCGGTGCCAGAGCTGCTCTATGTCAGCAACCAGATTTGGTCCGACGCGATCAATGTCCCGGAGATGATGAACGTCCTGCTCGTCACCTATGTCGCGCTCGTCGGCCTGTTCGTAGCAGGCGTGACGCGACTGGAGAGGGCGCTGCGTGTGCCGGGGATCGGCATATGAAGAGCGCTTGCCTCTCCGATCTTCCTGTCATCCTGCCGCCTGGGCGGGTGCTAGCGCATCGCGGGCCGGAAGGTTCTGGCGGCTATCTGCTTCGCAAACCGTGGCTCGCTGCGGCATTGCTTGCTTGGGTGCTGCTCTTCGCCGCGGCCGAAGCCTATGCGGCGCCCGGGCGGCCCTCCATAGTCGCAACGTTGCTGAAATGGACGCCGTTGATCGCGAAGGGGTTCGTTTTCAACATTCTGATCAGCGTGATCGCCATGGTGATGGGCACCGTTCTCGGTCTCTTCATCGGCATCGCACAAATATCCGAGGTGCGGCCCGTGCGGCACAGTGCCTCCCTGGTTACGCAATTCTTCCGCAATGCACCATGGCTCGTGCTGCTCTTCTACTGCATGCTTCTGCTGCCGTTTCAGATCCGTGTCGGCGACCTGGTCATCCCACTGCCGGATTGGCTGAAGGCGATCTTTGGACTTTCGGTGGCGGTGGCCGCCAACATGTCGGAGATCGCGCGCGGGGCGATCCAGTCGATTCCGACGGCGCAATGGGAGTCGTCGGAGGCGTTGGGCTTTCAGCGGTTTCAGACGCTGTGGATGATCATACTGCCCCAGTGCGTGAAACGCATGTTGCCGCCCTGGATGAACCTCTACGCGATCTTGCTGGTTTCCACGCCGCTATGCTCGATTGTTGGCGTGAATGAAGTGGTGACGCTGACGGCTGATGCGCTCGCGGCCGAGGATCGGCACGACCTTCTGGTGCCGATGTATGGCTACATACTCGGCTGGTTCTTCGTGTTCTGCTATCCGATCGGCCGCTGGACGGTGCTGCTCGAGCGCCGCTTCGCAGTCAACGCATGACCTCGGAACGGCCAATCGTCAGTTGCCGGGACGTCCACAAGTCCTTCGGTAGTCTCGAGGTCCTTAAGGGCGTGTCGCTGGACGTCGCAAAAGGCGAGGTGGTCTGTATTATCGGGCCGTCGGGATCCGGCAAATCGACGCTTCTTCGCTGCATCAACGCTCTGGTGCCGATCAACCGTGGGTCTATTCTGGTTGACGGCCGGGAGGTGCACGACCCTAAGCTGAACAAGCTTGCCCTCCGGCGCAAGGTCGGAATGGTCTTTCAGCAGTACAACCTGTTCCCGCACCGGACGGCGCTGCAGAACGTGATGATGGCGCCTATCCATGTGCTGAAGCAGGACAGGCGCGAGGTTGAAGAACGCGCGCGTCTCTTGCTCCGCAAGGTCCGCCTCGAAGGCAAGGAGCAAGCATATCCCGGCGAGCTCTCTGGCGGTCAGCAGCAGAGGGTCGCGATTGCCCGCAGCCTGGCGATGAATCCTGACGTCATGCTGTTTGACGAGGTAACGGCTGCGCTCGATCCCGAAACGGTGAAGGAAGTGCTGGTGACAATCCGCGAACTGGCCCAGGAAGGCATGACCTGCGTCCTGGTCACGCACGAAATGGGTTTCGCGCGCGAGATCGGGGACCATATCTACTTTACGGACCGCGGCGTGATTGTAGAGCATGGCCCGCCGG
Source organism: Alphaproteobacteria bacterium (assembly GCA_020846275.1). GTDB lineage: Bacteria > Pseudomonadota > Alphaproteobacteria > JAEULC01 > JAEULC01 > JAEULC01. The sequence continues at coordinate 32,560 of JADLEG010000001.1, read as the reverse complement.
CTGAGTTCTTTAGAGATGCCCGCGACCCGCGCACGCGCGAGTTCCTGAGCCAGATACTCTAGGCTGGCGAAACCGGCGACCGGGCACCGCTACCGGCCCATCCATGGAGCCGCCTGGTACAAGCGCAGGCTTCTTGCCCTGCCGGGTTTCCGGGCGGCGGGATCGCGGAACCGAATTGACCTCCTTCCCAGTCAGTTAGGTCCGGTCGCCGCAGAAGACGGGGCCGCTAGGTTCGCTCGCGACTGCTTTCACCGCCATTCAGTCCCGCTCCAACTGCGCTTTCCGCACGACCAGCGGCACCGTCTGGCGCAGCGCGTGTCGCGAATTCGACATGGCTCCCATCCAGCCGCCAGAGCGAGTGGGCGAGCGCCTGCGCCTGCGCCGGACCTAGCACGGGACCGCCGAGTTCGAGCAGCTTGTCGGTCAATTCGGCGTCGCTTAGGGGCGCATCGGGGTCGCCCTTGCGCGTGGGCTGGAACCGCTCCATCCGGGACCCTTCCACGGTTTGGATTGCGACCACGGCCGAACGCTGGCGCGGGAACGCGCGTTCGCATCGCGCATCGACGCGGAGCTGCACTTTTTCGGCCAGCGCGTTCACGCGTGCGTCGACAAGCCCTTCGGGCGTGAAAGCCGCAAGCCGCACGCTGCCGTGGACCAGGGCGTTCGCCACCGCGAACGCCATGCTGAAACGCCCCTCGAACGGCGACGCCGGATGCCGCACCGCGCCGGTAACGTCGAGCGCAACCTGATAGGTACCGATCTCGACATGGGCGATGCGCTCGGGCTCCAGGCGCATCTGTTGCCGCAGCTCCAGCGCCGCATCGATCGCCGCGAAGATATGGCCGCAGCAGCCGTGGTTCTTGAAGGTCATTTCGGCGATCGCGTAACGCTGGCCCAGATCGGCGACAGCACGGTCCCAATCCGCCTCGCGGCTCATCGCCGCGCCGAACCCGGCCTTTCCCTCCAGCAGGTCCCTGGCGCCCGTCAGCCCTTCGCGCGCGCCCAAGGCGGCCAGCGCCCCCGCCTCGGCAGCGTGTCCGGCATGCAGCGGCTTCGCCATGCTGTCGGACCGGAATGCCTGCTGCAGTCCCGCCGCCATCGTGCCCGCGTTGGCCAAGGCGTGCATCGTCCGTTCGGCATCCAGGCCGAGGACGGTGGCCACCGCGGCAGCAGCGCCGAAGGTTCCCACCGTGCCCGTGGTGTGCCAGAAGCGGTAGTGCGACGGTTGCACCGCAACGCCGATCCGCGCCGAGACCTCGTAGCCCACGATGATGGCGCGCAGGAGTGTCTCGGGCCGGACGCCCCGGGCCTGCGCGGCCGCGAGGGCCGCCCCAATCGTCGGACATCCCGGGTGGTACAGCGCGTCGCGGTAGATATCGTCGAATTCGACGATATGGGACGCCGCGGCATTGATCAGGGCCGCGGTGCGCAGCGGGGCACGGCAGCCGATCCCGTAGACATAGGATCGCCCGTATCCCAGTTCGTCGCGCAGCGCATCCGCCAGGCGCCGCGTCTGGGCATGCGCCGCACCCGGCAACAGGGCGGCGAACCAGTCGACCAGCGCGCGCTTGGCGTGGTGCAGGAGGGCCGGCGAGTATTCTCTTGCCTGCTCCGCAGCGGCAAACGAGGCAAGGCGTTCCAGCACGGTCATGCAATTGCTCGTACAACAGCACCGGGCCGACTATCGCATTGGGGCACACCAGATACGAATAGATTCGATTTATCGCTGTCGAGAAGCAAAGGTCATCCAACCAGCGTGCATCGCTTGAATTCGGCACCGGTCATCCCGTAGGTTGGCTCTTGCAACCCGCCAAACTCTGGTAGCCGATGGACGATCCACGCTTCGACGCCAGTCCGCTCCCGGCGACCTATGTGCGGCAGTCGCCCCCACCGCTCGGCCTTCCCGCACTGTCGGGCGACCTGCGCGCCGATGTCGCCATTGTCGGCGGCGGGTACACCGGACTCGCGGCAGCGCTGCACCTGGCCGAGAGGGGCACGCGCGTGGCGCTTCTCGAGGGGCACGAGATCGGCTGGGGTGGCTCGGGCCGGGCCTTTGGCCAGGTCGTTCCCTATGCCAAGCACGACGGCTGGCACATCCTCGAAACGTTCGGCGATGCCGCAGGCGAGCGGATGATCGCCGCGCTCGGCGCCGGACCGGACGTGGTCTTCGGCTTGATCGACCGCTACGGCATCAAGTGCGCCGACCGCCGGGTCGGGCTTCTGTTCGCCGCCCATTCGCCCGCGGGCCGGGCGACCCTGGAGCGCCGGGTCGAATTCCAGCGCAAGCGCGGGGCGCCGATCGAGCTGCTCGACGCGACGGCCACGGAGCGTGCGGTCGGCAGCCCGTACTACGCCACAACCGTTCTCGACCGGCGTGGCGGGTCGCTGACCCCGCTTGCCCTGGTGCGCGGCATGGGCTGGGCCGCCAAGGGCCTGGGCGTGGACATCCGGGAGCATTCGCCGGTGCGCCAGATCGTTCGCCACGGCAAGGCGTGGCGCGTCGTCACGGCCGATGGCGCGGTCGAGGCCGGTAGCGTGCTCGTCGCGACCGGCGCCTATTCGAACGACCTGTGGCCGAACCTTCGGCAATCCTTCATTCCCATGCGCGCGGTCCAGCTCGTCAGCACGCCGCTCTCGGCGAATGTGCGCGGGCCCATCCTGCCGGGCGGCCAGTCGCTGACCGATACACGGCGGCTCTATTCCGGCGTTCGGCTGCTGGATGACGGCCGGCTGCACGTCAGCGCCGATGGACCCGCGTTCGCGACGGGTGGCAGCGTCTTCCGCGGCAAGGCCGAGAGGCGCGTCCGCAGCCTCTTCCCGCAAATCGCGTCGCTGGAATGGGAGGAGGCTTGGAGCGGCTGGGTCGACGTGACCACCGACCAGTACCCGCGTCTGCACGAGCTGGAACCGGGGCTGTGGGCGGCGATGGGACTGTCGGGCCGCGGCATTGCCTGGGGCGTTCTGCTGGGGCGCGAAGTGGCGTGGCGGATGATGGACATGGCGCGCGACCAGTGGTTCATGCCGGTGACGCCGCTGCGGCGCGCCGCGGTCCGCCCCTATGCCGCGCCGCTGGTCGGCGCGCTGATGGCTTACTACCGGGTGCTCGACCGCTTCGAAATATCCGGATACGTCGGCCGCCGCAACCCCGACAACCGCTAGGATTGCGTGGTGCCGCTGCCGGTCTTCCAGGTCGATGCCTTCGCCGGCGGTCCGTTCAGCGGCAACCCGGCGGCGATCGTGCAGGTTCCGGAATGGCCGGACATCCGTATCATGCAGTCGATCGCGGCGGAGATGAACCAGACGACGACGGCGTTCCTGCGCCAGCAGCATGACCGCTTCGCGCTGCGCTGGTTCACACCCACGATCGAGGAGGAAATCTGCGGGCACGCGACGCTGGCGGCGGCGTGGCTGGTGTTCGACCGGATCGATCCCGAGCGCCGCGATGTCGCGTTCGATACCCGTGCCGGGCCATTGACGGTTCGCCGCCTCGACGACGGCCGCCTCGAGATCGACTTTCCGGCGCGGCCGACAGAGCCGGTGACGTCCCATCCAGACCTTCTGGCCGCCTTGGGCGGTCCGCCGCCGGTCGAAGTTCGCGCCGCGCGCGACTACCTGGTCGTATACGACCGCCCGGACATCGTGCGCGGGCTTCGTCCCGACTTTGGGCGCCTGGCGCGCACCGACCGGCACGCCACGATCGTGACCGCGCCGGGCGACGACGGGTTCGACTGCGTGTCGCGTTTCTTCGCGCCGGGGCACGGCATTTCGGAAGACCATGCGACCGGCGCCGCCCATGCCTCGATCGCGCCCTACTGGACCGAGCAGCTGGGCAAATCGTCGATTGCGGCGTTCCAGGCTTCGGCGCGGGGCGGCTTCTTCCATTGCACCATGCGCCAACCGCGGGTCTCCTTCGCTGGCGCGTGCCGGCTGTTCCTGGAGGGAAGGATCGAGACCTAGGCTCAGAGTTCCCGCAAGGCGTTGAACTGGGCCACATAGCCCGAGCCGTCGATGCGCGCGGCGATCAGCGTGGTGCGTCCGGACGCCAGCGCGGCGTTAAGCGCATCGCCAAGGGCGTTCTCGGTGTCCACGACCACGCCGTCGGCGCCGAAGCCTTGCGCCAGCTTCTCCCAGTCGATCCCGCCAATGCCGACGCCATAGGGCTGGAGCCCCTTGATCTCCTGCTTCACGCGGATCAGGGCGATCTCCTGGTCGTCGAAAACGACGACGATGATGGGCAGGTTCTCGCGCACGGCCGTCTGCAATTCGGCAACCGCCAACAGCAGGCCGCCATCGCCCGTGAAGGCGACCACTGGCCGGTTCGGATGAGCCAGGCGCGCGGCGAGCGCGCCGGGAATGGCGAAGCCCATCGAACCGAGCCCGTTCGAAGCCAGGAATTCGCGCGGTCCGTACGACTCCCATTTCTGCACCACCAGCATGCGGCTGGCGCCGGCATCGCAAGTGGCGACGGTGTCCCGCGGCAGCACGGCGCGCGACACCTCCATCACGGCCTGCGGCGAAAGGCCCTGGCTGGGCGTATCCAGCGCCGCCTTGACGTCCCGGCGGTAGGTGGCGGCGGCCTGGTGGCCCCAACCCGAACCTTCCGGGTTCCACTCCGCGAGGGCGCCCAGCAGCGGTACCAGATCGCCCACCAGTTCGAGTTGCGCCGGAACCAGCGCGTCCAGGCTGGGCGTGCTGGCCAGGGACAGCACGGGCGTGGTGTATGGCCAAGGCTTCGGCTGCAGCTCCACCGCGTCCAGCCCGATCGCCACGATCAGGTCGGCCTGCTTGACCAGGTCGCGCTCGATCAGCCCGCCGATGATGCAGCCCGCGCGCAGCGGATGATCCTCGGGAACGGCACCCTTACACTTGGGCGTGGTCAGCACGGGCGCGCCCAGCCGCTCGGCCAGCCGCACCAGTTCGCCCGCGGCCCGGCACCACAGCACGCCGAGGCCGGCCAGGATGATCGGGCGTTTGGCCTCGCGCAGCATGCGCAGCGGGGCCTTCAGCCCGTCGCGATCGGGATGCGGCGATACCAGCTCGGGCCGCAGCGGCCCCTCGGCGACCAGGTCGGCGGCGTCGCGCGTGGTCTCGGTCGACGGCATGTCGAACTGTACCGGGCCCGGCGGCGCGGCCGTGGCGACGCGGATCGCGCGCCGTATCTGCTGGCGGACGGTCCGAGCCGCGATCGTCGTCCCCCACTTCACCAGCGGCGAATAGAGCTGAAGCTGGTTGATGCGCTGGCGCAGCCCGGTTTCGTACACATGCGATGGATACTGGTCGGTGATCGCGATCAGCGGGCAGCGGTCCAGCGCCGCGTGCGCGATGCCGTTCACCATGTTCGAGGCGCCGGGACCGCGCGTCGACATGCAGACGCCGGGCGAGCCGGTGATTTCGCCCCAGGTGGCGGCCAGCATGGCGCCGGCGGTCTCCTGCTTCACGAAGATGAAGCGCAATCCCTTTTCGCGGGCCGCTTGCATCATCTCGACCGATTCGCCGCCGGGATGGCCGACGATGAATGGCGTGCCGCAGTCGCGAAACGCTTCGGCCAGAACTTCCACCGTGGTCGCCATGTCAGCCGCCCTTTCCGGCGTCGCCGGTTTGTCGCTCGATCTCGATGATCAGGTTCAAGTGCTGGTCGATCGAGAAGGACGCATCGGGTCCGACTACAACCGTCGACTCGCGTTCCTCGACCACGGCGGGCCCCTTGATCCGGTCGCCGGCGCACAGCGCATAGCGATTGTACACGGAACAGGGCGTATAGCCGATCTCCGGGAAATAGGCGCGGCGCGTGCCTTTCAACGCCTTGCCTTGCTCGCTCTTCGCGCCGGTGAAATTGAGCTGGATGTCGGCGACGGGAGCATAGGCGCTGAGCCGCCAGGTCAAGGCCTCGATCGGAACGTCCTGGATCTGCCGGTCAAACAGCCGTTGATAGGTCTCCAGGAACAGGCCGCGCATCGCCTCGAGTGAATTCGGCCCCAAGGGAGGCGAAGGAACCGCAACCCCGATCTCGAATCCCTGGCCCACGTAGCGCATGTCCGCGGTGCGCTTGATGACGATCTCCGCGTCGTTTGCGCCGGCCTCGACCAAGAGGGCGCGCGCGTCGCGCTCCATCTCGCCAAACAGGCCGTTCAGTCGTCCCCAATCGAGATCCTTGAGCCGCGAGACGTAGCTGCGAACGAGGCTCACCGCGGGCGAGGCCACCAGGAACCCCAGCGCCGACATGACGCCGGCGCCGAGCGGACAGATGATCCGCCCGACCTTGAGGAGCTTGGCGAGGCCATAGGCATGGACCGGCCCCGCGCCGCCAAACGCCATCATCGTATAGCGGCGCGGATCGCGGCCCTTCTCGGCGATATACATGCGCGTCGCCGACGCCATGTTCTCGTTGACGATGCTGTGGATGCCGGCGGCCGCCTCGGTCACGCTGATGCCCAGGCGATCGGCCACGCGCTCCTTGAAGGCTGCCTCGACCGTCGAGAGGTTCAGCTTCATCTCGCCGCCCAGGAAATAGTCGGGCGACAGGTAGCCGAGCAGAAGGTCCGCATCGGTCACGGTTGGATCGGTGCCGCCGCGGCCATAGCAGATCGGGCCCGGCTCGGAACCGGCGCTCTCGGGCCCGACTTTCATCAGGCCCATGGCGTCGATCCGGGCCTTCGAGCCGCCGCCCGCGCCGATTTCGATCAGGTCGATCACCGGCACCTTCAACGGCAGGCCGGAGCCCTTGCGGAAGCGGCGCACGCGACCCGCCTCGAACTCATGGGCGTATTCGGGCCGACCCTTCTCGATCAGGCACATCTTCGCCGTGGTGCCGCCCATGTCGAACGAGATCATATGGTCGATATTGGCCAGCTTGGCGTAGTAGGTCCCGGCGATCGCACCGGCCGCGGGACCGGATTCGATCAAGTGAATCGGGAACTCGCGCGCCGCGCGAACGGTCGTCACCCCCCCGCCGGACAGCATGACATGAAGCGTGCTCTTCAGGCCCTTGTCCTTGAGGTGCCGATCCAACCGCTCGAGGTAGCTCTGCACGAGTGGCTGCACATAGGCATTGGCGCAGGCGGTGCTGGCGCGCTCGAACTCGCGGATTTCCGGGGCGACGGCCGATGAGATGGTGACGGGAATGCCGGGCATCGCCTCCTCGACGATACGCTTTGCCTCCACTTCATGCGCGTTGTTGAGGTAGGAGTGCAGGAAGCAGATCGCCACGGCCCGCACCCCCTCCTTGGCCATCGCCTGCGCTGCCGCCCGCACCTGGCCGCGATCGAGCGCCAGGAGCTCCGTGCCCGAAGCGTCGACCCGCTCGTCGACCGTCAGCCGAAGAGACCGCGGGACAAGCGGTTCGGGCTTTTCCAGGAACAGGTCGTAGAGGTCGTAGCGAATCTCGCGGCCCATCTCGAGCGTGTCGCGAAAGCCCTTGGTCGTGATCAACCCGACCTTGACGCCTTTGCGCTCGATGACCGTGTTGGCCACGAGCGTGGTGCCGTGCACCAGACCGGTAACCTTGTCGATCGACGTGCCGGCTTCGCGCAGCAGGCGCTCGGCGCCCTCGATGATGGCAATGCTGGGGTCGCCGGGCGTGGTCAGGCGCTTGCCCGTGAAGATCAACTTGCGCGCCTCGTCCACCAGGACGAAATCGGTGAATGTGCCGCCGACGTCGACTCCAATCCTGATTCCAGCACTCACGTTCTGCTCCTGAAGCCGACGGTCATCGAGGCCAAGGGCCAAAGTGTCGTCAGCCTGCCCCGCGCAAGTCAAGCAAATCGGCTATGGATCGCCAGGTCTTATCCGAACCGATTACCTGCCATTATGAAACGCCGCCCGCCTTGGGCCTGACCATTGGCCCTGGCAAATGCACGGGCAATCCTGCACAGTGTCCGCCATTGGAATTCCGGCGATGGTCGGTCGCGATGCCCAAGATCTGCGCCGCGTTTCTCGATCAGTTCCACCCGGCGATCCGCGCGACGATCGAGCGGATGGCGCCCGGCGGATGGACGGTGCGATTCGCGCGCTCGAATGCCGCGCCAGACCAGGCCGAGGCGGCAGCGGACGCCGCCCTGCTGTTCCCGGTGGCGGCGCCGGTGCGGGCAGAGCTGCTGGCGGCCGCACCGCATCTGCGGCTGATACAGAAACTGGGCGCCGGGGTGGACCGCATCGACCTGGACACCTGCCGGCGACGCGGGATCGCGGTTGCCAAGCTGTCGGCAGGAAACGCGATTCCGGTCGCCGAGCACACGGTGCTGATGATCCTTGCAGCCTGCCGCCGGCTGCCCGAGATGGACCGGCGCACACGCAAGGGCGAGTGGCTGAAGGAGCATGCGCGCGGCGTGAATCGCCACATCCACGGCAAGCGCGTCGGCTTGGTCGGGCTGGGCGCCATCGGCATGCAGGTGGCACGCGCCTTGTCGGGATTCGGCGTCGAGATCGTCTACTACGACCCTGCGGTCACGCGCGACGCGGCGAGTGCCGTTGCCGCCGCGCCGTTGGCGCTCGACGACCTGCTTGCAACGGCCGACATCGTGTCGCTGCATCTGCCGTTGCTGCCGGAAACCGCGGGAATCATCGACGCGCGCCGGATCGCGCTGATGAAGACCGACGCCATCCTCGTCAACTGCGCGCGCGGCGGCCTGGTGGATGAAGCGGCGCTGGCGCAAGCGCTGAACGAGGGCGGGCTCTTCGCCGCCGCGATCGACACCTTCGGCACCGAGCCGCCGGCGGGAAGTCCGCTGCTCGAAAGCGACCGTACCGTCGTTACCCCGCACATGGCGGGCGCGACGCTCGACAATTTCGCCAATGTGCTGAAACGCGGCTTCGCCAACGCCGAAGGCTATCTTGCCAACGGACGCCTGCCCAACGGCGATGCCGTATTCGCACCGTCCCGACAGACGGCGTCCACCCCATAGAATCTTGGCATTCCTGACCGCTGGAGGATCGATGAGCGCCCTGCGCACGGATTTCGACCCAATCACGCTCGAGATATTGTGGAGCCGGCTGATCTCCATCGCCGACGAATCCGCCGCGGCCCTGCTGCGGACGTCCTTCTCCACGATCGTCCGCGAGTCGAACGACTATGCCACGGTGCTGATGGATGCGAACGGCGACTCGCTGGCCGAAAATACCACCGGCATCCCATCGTTCGTCGGCATCCTGCCGCGCACGTTGAAGCACTTCCTGAAGCGCTTCCCGAAGGAACAGTGGCGGCCCGGCGACTGCATCATCACGAACGACCCCTGGATGGCGACCGGACACCTGCCCGACATCACGATGGCCGCGCCGATCTTCCACAAGGGCCGCCTGGTCGGCTTCTCCGGTTCGATCGCTCATTCGCCGGACATCGGCGGCTCGATCTGGTCGTCGGATTGCCGCGAGGTCTTCGAGGAGGGCATCCGGATTCCGCCGATGAAGTTCCTGGAAGAGGGAAAGCCGAACAAGATCCTGTTCGAGATGATCGAGTCGAATGTGCGCGTGCCCGACCAGGTAATGGGCGACCTGGCTGCCCAGGTCACCGCGCAGCATGCCTGCGCGCGCCGGCTGCAGGAATTCCTCGACGATGCGGCGATGGTGGACCTGACCGCCCTCTCCGCGGCGCTTCAGCAGCGTGCCGAGATGGCGATGCGCAAAGCGATCGAGGCCGTGCCGGACGGCACCTACCGCTCGCGGGTCAGCGCCGACGGCTATGACGCCGACGAAACGCATATCGAGTGCGCGATCACGGTCAAAGGCTCGACCCTGCATGTCGACTATGCGGGCACGTCGAAGCAGATCGACCGCGGCCTGAATTCGGTGATGAACTACACCTATGCCTACACGGTGTATCCGATCAAATGCGCGCTCGACCCGACGACGCCGCGCAACGAGGGTTCCTACCGTTCGGTGACGGTGGACGCGCCGCTGGGCAGCGTGCTGAACCCGCGCTACCCCGCGCCGGTCAATGCTCGACAGCTGACCGGCCATCTGCTGGCGGGCGCGCTGTACCAGGCACTGGCCCAGGCGGTGCCGGACAAGGTAAGCGCGGAATCCGGTTCGGCGCCGACCGTGCGTTCGGTCTACAGCGGCACCGACCGCAAGGGCAACCGCTTCTCCCAGATCCTGTTTGCCAGCGGCGGCATGGGCGGCAATTGCCAGCAGGACGGGCATTCCTGCACGGCATTCCCGACCAACGCCGGCTCGGGCAGCATCGAGGCGCTGGAAAGCATCTCGCCGCTGGTGGTCTGGCAGAAGGAGTTCCGTCCCGATTCAGGCGGAGCGGGCAGATACCGCGGCGGCCTGGGCCAGGACGTCGAGGTGGAGGTTGTTTCGAACGATCCGATCCGCCTGTCGCTCTTGTCCGACCGGCAGAAATACCCGCCGCAGGGCCTATTGGGCGGACTGCCGGGCGCGAAGGTGGACATCCACCTTGGCAACGGCACGAAACCGCACCCGAAATCGCGCAGCACGCTGATGCCGGGCGATCGCCTGACCATGCGCTTCAGTGGCGGCGCCGGCTATGGCGATCCGCGCGAGCGGGACCGTGAATCCGTCCGCAGCGATCTGCGGAATGGCTACATCACGTCGGAAGCGGCGCGCCGCGACTACGGGCTGAGTTGAGCCGCGAACGTCGGCGCCGTCACTTGGCGCCGACGTGCTGGTACACCGGCGTCAGCCAGTGCCGGTACTTGGCTACTTTGCCCTTGGTGATCTCAAAATAGAGGTCCTGTATTTTCTTGGTGAGCGGCCCGACTTTTCCGTCGCCAAGCGGATAGTGGTCAACCGTCAGAATCGGCGTGACCTCCTGGCCGCTGCCGCAGAAAAACGCCTCGTCGGAGATGTATGCCTCCGTGCGGTCGACGTCGCGCTCGACCACGTCGACACCCAGTTCGGCACGGAACAGGTTGATCAGCGTCACCCGCGTGATGCTTTCCAGGATGTCGGCCGTGACGGGCGGCGTGATCACCACGCCGTCGCGCACCAGCATGATGCATGACCCCGAGCTTTCCGAAATCTTGCCGCGGTCATTGAGCAGGATGGGCGTGTGGAACCCGTTGACGCGCGCCTCGACATGGGCCAGGCGCGAATTGTGGTAGTTGGCGGCCGCCTTGATCCGCGGCGGCATCGCGGTGTCCGAGTTGCGCCGCCAGGTGCTGATGCAGGTATGCACCCCGGAATAGACGCTCTTGGCGTGCGGCCGGCTGTAGGCCAGGACAAAGGCGCCGGTCCGGATCTCCTCGGGCAGGTAGCCGCCGGGCTCGCCCGTATCGAAATAGACGACCGGCCGGAAATGCACGGAGTCGGTGAACTTGTTGCGGCGGATCAATTGGATGAAGGCCTCGGTGAACTCCGCGTCGGTATAGGGGAACGACATGCGCATGATCTTGGCCGACTGGCGCAGACGGCGCAGATGCTCGGCGTTCTTGAAGATGTACAGCTCGCGCTCGTCCTCGTTCCAGTAGGCGCGCATGCCTTCGAACACGTTGCCGCCGCGAAGCACCGTATCGGCCGACACGTGCACCGTCGCCTGGTCCCACGGGACGATCTTGCCGTCCATCCACACAAAGTCCGCGCGTTTGGCCATTGCTTCCCCCGCTTGATCGGTTACATCCCAGGCGCGTCGACCGCAGGCGCCGCCACGAATGCCCACGTTGCCGCAGCACCGCTGATCGAGTCAACGCTTCGCACGATCGGAAGCATTGCAGTTCGATAGGCGCAGCACGGTGTTTTCAGCATTGGTCGACCTTCACCGCGACAGGCGCGGATCGGCGAGGGCCAGGTCGGGCAGCTTGAGCCCGACACCCTGCAGGCGCGCGCGGGCCAGGACCTCGATCGCTAGCGCCAGGTCGGCGATGCCGGTCCCCATGCCCTTGTACAGTGTCAGATCGGCGCCAGGTGGCCGGCGCATCCCGGCCGCCAAGGCGGCGGCGAGCGAACGTACCTCGCCCCAGGCATTGCGCGCGCCATAGTGCGCGCGGAACTCATCGGATAGATCGCGTACCGCCTGCAGCGAATCCGTGCAGACGGACGCACAGCGCGGCAGCACGTCCGGTTGAAGCTCCGCGCGGCCCGAAACCGTAACGCTGACCGCGTTGACATGCGCACCGCGTGCCAGCATCGCGGCCGACAGCACCGGCGTGGTGACATGCGCCGCAGCCGTCACGATCGGTGCGCCTTGCGCTGCGGCGGCGGCCGACGGCGATTCGACGACCTCGCAGCCGAACGCCTCGCGCATCCGCGCCGCGAAACGATGCCGATGCGCCGGCGTGGGGCTCCAGACGCGCAAGCGGCGCAGCTTACGGACCGCGGCGACCGCGGCCACCTGGGTGCTGGCCTGCCGGCCGCTGCCGATCACCGCCATCTCGTCGGCGCCCGGCTCGGCAAGCAAACGCGTGGCGATGCCGGAAAGCGCGCCGGTCCGCAGCTGGCTGAGGGCGGTCGCCTCGACAACCGCGACGCGGCGCCCGCCGGACGTCTCGAACAGGACCAGTAGCGGCCAGCCTCCGTCCGGGCTCTGCACCCAGGTCTTGGTGGCTGCAACGCCCGCCGATGCCGACGCCGCGCCAAGGGCCTGCAGCGCCTGGCGCTGCGCCCCGAACCGAACGAAGGTCTTGCCCATGCCGACGGCGTCGCCCTCCGCCTCGAGCGCCAGCCCGCGCTCGACCGCATCGATCGCCTCGCGCATTCCAACAAGCCGGACGACATCCTCTTCCGTGATCCACAGCGCTGGATCGCTCACGGCTTCGAACCGGCTGAAGCTCCGGCCAAGTCGACCAGCCGGTCGTAATCCGCCTTCTCGACCTCGATCCCGTCGCGCCCGGCCCTGCGCCGTGCTTCCAGCCGCCGGTCGCCGGGCAGGCGGTCCACCCCGGCATCGGCCAACTCCGCGAACAAAAGCTCCAGCCGCTCGGCAAATTGGGGACCGGCGAATCGCGATGGGTCGATCAGGAGAAGGAACTGGCCTGACCGCGACGTGGTGGCGCCAGGGTTTCCGGCCGAGCGGTCCTCGAAGCCGAACTCGGCACCGCCAACCGCCGCCGCCAGGATCTCGACCATGGCGGCGACCGCGCTGCCCTTGTGCGTACCGAAAGGCAGGAACGCGCCGGCCCCCAGGATCGCCTCGGGGCTGGTCGTCGGCTGGCCTTGCGCGTCGATCCCTACGCCCTGGGGCAACCGGCGGCCCTCGCGTTGGGCGATCAGCATCTCGCCCTGGGACATGACGCTTGACGCCTGGTCCCAGACGAAGGGCGGACGGCCCGCGCGCGGGCACGCAAATGCCATCGGGTTCGTGCCGAAGACCTTGCGCTTCGCGCCCCAGGGCGCAATGCGCCTGCGTGAACTGACGCAGCCGATCGCAACGAAGCCGGCTTCGGCGAACGGCTCGACATCGGGCCAAAGGGCCGCGAAGTGGTGCCCGTTGTGGATCGCCATTGCCGCAATGCCGTTCTGCCGGGCCATCTCCATCAGACGCCCGCGGCCGGCTTCCAACGCCACCTGGGCAAAGCCGTTGCCGGCGTCCACCGAGATCGTTCCCGCCGCAGTCTCCCGCACGCTGGGCGTCGCTCGCCCGTTGAGCCAGCCTGACCGCAATGCGGTCACGAATCCGGGCATGCGTAACACGCCGTGCGAATGGCAGCCGTCGCGCTCGGCGGCCGCGACCACGCGGGCGATGATGCGGGCATTGGCATTGCTGGCGCCCGCGACGACGAGTGCCCGCGCGACCAGCGGCTCAAGCGCATCGATTTGAACGACGACCTTCATCGCAACGCTAGCCTGCTGTCGGCGACGAAGCACGGCAGCGTCATGCGTAAGGGCCTATGTCCTGCAGAGGCTTGTTGTCGATCACCCGCTGGTAGGACAGGCGCGACAGGTCGAGGGTCTGGTAGCTGCCGTCGATCAGCAACTCCTTGATCGCGCGCCCTGTCGCAGGCGCGTGCTGCAGGCCATGACCCGAGAAGCCGATGCAGACATAGAAGTTGTCGCAACCGCCGATCCATCGGCCGATGATCGCATTGTTGTCCATCGTGTTCTGGTCGTAGTGGCACGACCACGCGGATTGCACCTTCAGCTCCGCAAACGCCGTTACCCGCTGGGCGAGATCGGGCCACATGTGGTCGTTGAACCAGTCGTAGTCGACATCCCAGTTGAAACCGAACTTCTCGTCGTAGTTCGTCTTTCCGCTGATGAAGCCTTTGCCTTCGGGCCGGAAGCTGACATTGCTGCCGATGTGGCGCGCCGAGGTAAGGGGTCCCAGTTCCTGGCGCACTTCGAAATAGAAGGTCAGCCGACGCATCGGCTGCACCGGGATCTTCATGCCCAGCGCCTCGCAAAGCGCGATGCCCCAGCAATTGGCCGCGTTGACCACGATATCGGCCTTCAGCACCTTGCCCGATTCCAGCACCAGGGCCTGGATGCGCCGGTCGGTGCGCTGGAAATCGACCACGCGGTCCTTGATGTACTCGGCGCCGAGATTGATCGCCTTCTTGCGGACGCCGATCAGCGCGGAATAGGGGTCGATGAACCCGTCGTCCGGCGAAAACAGTGCGGCGTCGATGTCGTCGACATTGAGAGCGGGAAAGCGATGCTTGACGCCCTTGCGGTCGAGCAGTTCGACCCGAACGCCGTTGGCAATGTGCACCTTCCAGTTCTGCACCAGCGTCTCGACCTGGCCGGGCCCGCTGCCCATCCACGTGTAGCCGATGCGCCGGAAGTTGATCGAGCCCGGCGCCTGGCCGTCGATCGCCATCAGCGCGTCGAAGTTGCCGTACACTTCGTGGCCGTAGTCGGACATCGCGATGCATTCGGGAATCGAGAAGATGCGTCGCACGCCGCCGGTCGAACGCGGCGTGGCGGCATGTTCGTAGGTCGGGTCCGGCTCAACCACGACAACATTGCCGGCCTTGCCGCTGGCCATCAGGTGATAGGCGATCGATGATCCGTTGATCCCGCCGCCGATGATCGCGATATCAGCCATTGCCCGCCAGCCCCCCAAGCCTAGCCTCTGCACGCACGGAAAAGGCCAGCGCGACAATTTACGCCCGTGACCGCCCCCGCGCCAGCGCGCGAACGCATTGAGCAAACCGAGCGATCGTTATTGACAAGCTAATTCTATCGATGGCGCGGGCCGACGTCGGTCGCTACAGCGACAAGTCGCCGATCGTGTCCTTCAGTTTTTCGCGCGTCAGTCTGACGACCGTTCGCACTGCGGCCGGCATGTCCCCCAGGTGATAGGCCATGCCGTACTCGAGCTTGGGAAGCGGCGGGTCGCTGGTCAGGCGTCTCAGCCGCGTCAGTTGTCGATACAGCTCCGGCGCGGCAGCGGGTAAAATGCCGACGCCAAAGCCAGCCTGGATCAATTGTGCCCGCGGCAGCAGCCCGGCACAGGTGTGAAGGACACGCGGCTCGACCCCGGCGCCGCGAAACCAATCGACGCAGATGCGATGCAGGGACGACCCGATCGCGTCCGTTACGACCGGAACACTGGCCAGATCCGCTGGCGTGACCGTAGCGGGCAATCGGTCAACGCCCGGGCCCGCGATCCAGCCCAGGTCGATCGAGCCCAACGGCAGGTAGCTATGCGAGGGATGCGCGATCGGGCCCAGAAGGAACGCCAGGTCGATTTCGTTCCGCAACAGCTGCTGATAGATGGTGGTACTCATGTCCACCCGCAGCATCACTTCGATCCCTTTGTACTCCGCGGATAGCAGCTTCAGGAGCTTCGGCAACCAGCCGGTGGCTACCGCGTGGGTGGCGCCGATCCGGACCAGCCCTTGGATCGATCCCAGGTTGCCCGCGCGTTCCTGCAGCTCGGCCGCCAGCCCGGCGATACGCTCGGCATAGCGCAGGAGCTCGCTGCCCTGGCGCGACAACCGCACGCGGCGCGACGTCCGTGTGAATAGAGGCACTCCCAACGCCTCCTCCAGCTCGCGAATGCGAGCCGAAATCGCGGGTTGGGTGGTCCGCAGATGCTTCGCAGTCTCGCGGAAGCTGCTCAAGCGGGCCAGCCAAACGAAAGTTTCTATCTGTTTCAAGTTCATGGGCGGCACGTCGAGCGTGTCAAATTTCTCACGCAAGGACAAGCCGCATCGCCCTCATCACGGCATACGCTAGGCAAACCGCTTCCGCCTCGGCTATGAATCTTCCGGTCCTTTTCAAGGCCCGATACACGGCCCGCAGCGGGTAGTGCAACGCGTCGGCCCGACAAACGGCGGGCACCCCACTTCATGGAGTAGGTCGTATTGGACTTCGACCTCAGCCTCGAGCAGAAGCTTTTTTCCGACAGCGTCGCGCAGTTCGCTCGACGTCACCTCGCGGCCGGCGCGGCTGCCCGGGCGCGCGACCCAGGTTTTCCCTTCGACGTGGCGCGGCTAATGAGCGCGCAGGGCGTGCTCGGCATCACCATTCCGGAAGCTCTGGGCGGCCAGGGCGGAACGCTGATGGACGCAGTGCTGGCGATCGAAGCAGTCGCCGCCGTCTGCCCGCGCAGCGCCGACGTCGTGCAGGCCGGCAACTTCGGTCCGATCCGCACCTTTGCCGAGTACGCCAATGACAGGTTGCGGGCCCGCGTCCTGCCGCGCCTGCTATCCGGGGAGGCCGCCATCGGCCTCGGCATGTCGGAACCTGACGCCGGATCGGCAGTAACCGAACTCGCCACCACCGCGAAGAAGACGCAGGGCGGATTCCGCGTCAACGGCAGCAAGGTGTTCATGACGCACAGCCTGGATGCCGCATTCCTGCTCGTCTATGCCCGGTTCGGACCCGGCGTGGACGGAATTGGCGCGCTGCTGATCGACGCGGGAGCGCAGGGTGTCTCGTTTGGCGAGCCCGTCCGTTACATGAGCGGCGAACAGTGGCGCCAGGTCTATCTGGACGACTGCTTCGTGCCAGACTCGGACATCGTCGTCGGCGCCGGCGGGTTCAAGCGCCTGATCACCGGCTTCAATGCCGAGCGCATCGGCAATGCGGCGCGCTCGCTGGCGCTGGGCCGTCATGCCTTCGTACTTGCCCGCGACTATGCGCTGGCCCGCATGCAGTTTGGCCGCCGGATTGCCGAGTTCCAGGGAATCCAGTGGAAATTCGCCGACATGGAAGCATCGCTGCGCGCCGCGCAGCTGCTGCTCTACAAGGCTGCGGTAGCCGCCGACCGCGGCCTGCCCGACGCTCAGGACACGGCGATCGCCAAGTACCTCTGCAACAGGGCGGGCTTCGAGGTGGCGAACGAAGCGATGCAGGTCGCCGGGGGGGCCGGGTTCAGCGAAATGTCGCTGATCGACTACTGCATGCGGCGGACCCGCGGCTGGATGATCGCGGGCGGCTCGCTCGAGATGATGCGCAACCGGATTGCCGAGGGCGTCTTCGGTGTGCGCTTCGCTCAGCGCCGCAGGGAATGAGGCGCCGCGAGCCGACGCATGCTGTACCGGAACCTGTTCGAACCGCGCTCGGTGGCCCTGATCGGTGCGTCCGACGATCCGGGCAAGACGACAGGTCGGCCTCTCGCCTTTCTGCAAAGAACCGGCTTTCGCGGACGGATCTGGCCCGTGAATCCGCGCCCCTTCGTCGTCGAGGGGATACGCTCCGTTCCCTCCTTGAAGGGTGTGCCCGAGCCGGTGGACCATTGCTTCGTCCTCCTGACCGGTGCGGCGCAGCGTGCCGCGATCGATGACTGCATCGCTCGGGCAGTTCCGGTGCTCTCGATTCTGGATGGCGGCTTTCTGGAGCACGAGGAAGGCCGCGCGTGGTTCGCGGCAGCATTGTCGCGCGCGCGGACGGCCGGGACGCGCATCCTGGGGCCTAACAGCATCGGGGTCGTGAACAATGCCAACGGGCTGTGCCTGACCGCGAACGCGGCCTTCGCATCCGCCCCATTTGCTGCCGGGCGGCTGGCCTTGCTGTCCCAGAGCGGCAGCATCATCGGTTCCCTGGCCAGCCGGGCCTATGATGCGGGCATAGCGTTCTCTAAGCTGGTTTCGGTTGGCAACGAGGCCGATCTGGAATTCGCCACGCTTGGGGAACTGCTGTGCGCCGATCCGGCAACTGACGCGATCCTGTTGTTCCTTGAGACGGTCCGCGACGGGCCCGCATTGCAACGCTTCGCAACGGCAGCCTGGACCGCGGGAAAGCCCGTGCTGTGCTACCTGCTCGGCCGGTCGGCCGTCGGCCAGCGTCTGGCGGCTTCGCACACCGGCGCCATGCTTCAGCCGTCCGCTTTCATCGATGCTATGCTGCGCGAGCTTGGCATCGTGGTGATCGACAACTTCGAGGCGCTGTTCGAGTCGGCACTGCTGTTCGTCGGACGCCGCGCGCCAACGGCACCCGAGCGCCGGCCGATTGCCGTGGTCACCACCACGGGCGGTGGCGCAGCAATGGTCGTGGACCGGCTGGGGCTTGCCGGCGTGGCGCCAGCCGCCCCGTCGGTCGCGGTGCGGACCCGATTGGATGCTCTGCCCACGCCGGTCAAATCCGGGGAGATCGTGGATCTGACCCTCGCTGGCGTGCGTCCGGACGTGGTGACGGGCGCGCTGGACGCCCTTATCAGTTCGCGCGAGCACGGTCTGGTTCTGATGGTGGTAGGATCCTCGGCGCGGCACCAGCCGGAAAAGGCCACCAGCCCGCTGATCGCCTTCACCAAGTCGCCCGTGCCGTTGGCAGTACTCGCGCTGCCCGAGGCCCCAGCCGCGCGCGCCGCGCTGAACGCTGCCGGGATTGCCGCGTTCCGCACGCCGGAGGCCTGCGCGGCTGCGATTCAGGCCTACATGGCATGGTGCACGCCGCGCGACCTCGCGCCGTTCCGGCCGGCTCCGGCCGGGGTTGCGCCCAAGTCGCTGGACGAGGCGGCGGCGAAGGAACTGCTGGCACGTATCGGCATTGCCACGCCCCGGCGACAAATCTTCCGGCCGGGCGGCACTGGCGGCATCAACAATCTGGCATTTCCAGTCGTGGCCAAGGTCTTGTCGTCCGACATTGCGCACAAGACCGATATTGGCGGCGTGGCCCTCGACATCGCGGATGCACAGGCATTGAATGACGCGCTCCGACGCATCGCCGCCTCCGTCGCGGCCAAGGCTCCGGCGGCGCATGTCGAGGGGTACCTGGTCGAAGAACAGGCGACCGGCGTTTGCGAGCTGCTGGTCTCGTTCAGCCGCACGCGACTGGGTTCGTTCGTGTCGGTAGGAGCTGGAGGCATTGCTGCCGAGTTGTCGCGAGACGTCCAGCTTCGGCTGGCACCGGTCGACGAGGCGACCGCAGAGTCCATGTTGCGCGGCTTGCGCCTCTTTCCATTGCTGGATGGGTATCGAGGCCGCCCGCGAGCAGATGTAGCGGCGGTACGGCAGGCCATCGTGCGCCTGTCGCGCCTCGCGGGCGAGGCGCCCGACGTGCTAGAGGCCGAGATCAATCCCCTTGTGGTCGGCGTGGAAGGTCGCGGCGCAACGGCCGTGGACGCGCTGATCGTGCTGGCTGCGCGCTGACCCCGTTCATTCCCGCGAGAGAATGCTTCCCTTCCAATTGCCGCTATCGGCCAGCTGGCGGGTCACGCTGCGGATGGTTCGCATGAAAGCGTCCAGCAACTCCGAGCGTGCGGCCTGCGCGCCCGCCATCAGCGTGAGTGTCCAGAACGCGCGCGGGCGAAACGGCCGCGCTTCCAGTTCGCCCAGACGTAGTTCCGGCTGGCTGCCGGCGCGCGTGAGCAGCGTGAACCCCGTTCCTTGGCGCAGCAAGGCACGGGTGATGAAGTGGTCGTCCACCTGCACCTTCAACTGCAGCTGCAACCGCTTGTCGGCGGCCCAGCGGTCGAGCATCCGCCGAGAGGCGTTCAGCTCCCCGGGCGCGATCAGGGGCAGCGTCGAAAGGTCTTCCGGCCGGGCATAGGCGCGGCGAAAGGGAAAGGCGCCCTTCTTGCCGACCAGGAAGACTTCCTCGTCGAGCAGCGGGATCATCTGGAAACCCCGTTGCGGCAATGGGTCGTGTGCGCAGGCGACATCCACGCGACCGCGCACCAGCCACTCGTGGATCGTGCTGCTGAACCCGCCCACGACATTCACGGTCACGTTCGGATAGGCGGTCCCGAACGCCTCGATCAACGGCGGCACCAGAATGTGCCCCGCCGCCGGCGGCATGGCGAGGGAGATCGTGCCTGCCGGGCTGGTCCGGCCGGCGCGCACTTCCTGGCGCGCCTGATCGAGTTGACGCAGGATCGACTGCCCCCGCGACAACAAGGTCTTGCCCGATTCCGTCAGGCTGACGCCGTGGCCGTGCCGCTTGAAGAGGGACGTGCCGAGCTCGTCTTCCAGCTTGCGAATCGCGCGGCTGATCGCCGGTTGCGAGATGTGCAGCAGCTCGGACCCGCGGCTGTAGCTGCCGCAACTTGCGACGGTCTGGAAATAGCGCAATGTCCTAAGGTCCATGGCGGCAACTCAGTTCGCGGCGGCGTGCGGATTCAATCGCCCGCGCAGGCGTCCGCGTGGACATGGCCGCGGACCGGTCAAAATTCCATCAGGTCGGCCGGCGTGTTCTGGCGTTCCAGTCCTTGCAGCCGGTCGAACGCCCGCTCCTTTGCCGGACGCGGGAATTCCTTGTCCAGGCAATCGGCGAACTTGGTCCACAGCTCGTCGCGATCGAGCGGGCGGACATGGCTGCCCTTGGCATGGACGATGCGCTCGCTGGTCAGCACCCTTCCGCTTGCCGTCCGGATGGCGACCGTTTCGAACGGTGCGAATGCGGACCCGTCCATCGTTTCGTCCGTCACTTCGCACGAGACGCGGGAGAACAGGTTCTGAATCTCCGGCGTGCGCACGAAGCGATCGTCAAGTTGGGCCAGCCCCACCTTGCGGGCGACGATCGAGGCCGCCATGGCGAACTCCATGCTGAACTTGGCCTCCAGCGCGTTCTGGGGCCGCGGGTTGCGCAGCATGACCATCTGGGTACGGCCGGTCGCGACCGAGACGTGATCGACATCGCCGGGCTTCAGGTCGTGCCGCGACACCAGGTCGATGGCCGCGTCGATCGCGCGATGCGTCGCATAACATAGGGGGTAGCGCTTGACGTTCAGGCCCTGCCGCACGATGTGCCACTCCTTCCGGGCCGCAACAAAAGCGCGGGCGCGGTCGGCCCGGCCCGTGGGCGAGAGGGCAGCCAGGAATCCCGAGGGATGCTCGAGCGCGTCGAGCGAGGCCGTCAGGCCCGCGGCAGCCAGTCGAGCGGCAACGACCCCCGACTGCGCCGCGCGGCCGACCTGGAACGATTTGGTCAGCGAGCCGAAATTCGCCACCAGGCCGCTGGCCAGCGACGCGGCGATCGCCATCGCGGTTGCCGTCAGGCGTGCATCGAGGCGGCGCAAGCGCGCACAGGCCGCCGCCGCGGCAACGGCGCCGCGCACCGTTGTGGGGTGCCAGCCCTTCTGGTGCAGCGGCACCGGTTCGCGTACCAACAGCTCGGCCCATACCTCGTAGCCAGCGACATAGGCGACCAGCAACTCGGCGCCGCTCGACCCGCAGGCATGGCCTTCGGCCAGGATCGCGGGCACCAGCACGGCGCTGGGGTGGCCGTCGAGCGTCACGTCGTCGTAGTCGAGGACATGCGCCGCCATGCCGTTGACCAGCGCGGCGTCCTCGACATTGCGCAGCTCCTTCGACGGCAGCAAGGGAGCGAGCGAATCGTGATCCCGGCTGGACAGCGCACGGTCGACCAACGCCACCGCAGGGTCGCGGGCACCCGCCACCATCACGCCGAAGCAATCCGTGAATCCCGTCTTGGCAACCGTCAAGCCTTCCGGCGGAATTGCCGACAACGCGAGTTCCGCCACGAACTGGCCGAGATCCACGGTCAAAGCAGTCATCGGCACACTCCTCTCGGGGCATCGCGGCAGGTGAATGCCCTGGCAAATCGCGGGGAAGTGCCGCTAATCTGGCGTGCCAATGAAACGTTTTCAACCCGTATCGCCTGCCACGATGGACGCGGGCCCGCCCATTCGGCGCATCCTACCGATCCTGCTCGTACTATGCTGCGTCAGCACGGGCGTGGGCATGGTGTGGTCCGTGCTGGCGATCTACGTCGACGGCCTCGGGATCAGCATGTCCCTCGTCGGCGTGATGATGGGCGCGTTCGCCGGCGCACGGCTGTTCGTCAACCTGCCGGCCAGCGTGCTGGCCATGCGCTTCGGTCGGCGGCGCATGATGCTCGCGGGGCTGACGCTGCTTGCAGCGAGTTCGTTCGCGGCCTCGAGCGCGGCGTCACCCCTGCCGCTTTTTCTCTGCCTTCTGCTGCAAGGCACCGGCTCGGCCAGCTTTGCCACGGCGGCGCTGATCGCCGTCACGGATCGCGGGCAGCTGGCGTCGCGGGTACGCGACATGGCGGGATTTCAGGGCGCGCACCTGCTCGGACTTACGATCGGTCCGGCGATCGGCGGTCTTCTGGCCGCGCGCCTAGGATATCCGATGACGTTCACCGCCCAGGGCCTGATGGCCATCATTGCCTTGGCCATGCTGCACGCGATCGGGCCCGACCCAGCCCGACAGAACGCGACGGCAAGACTGGCTTCGACTCCGGTTGAAGCGGAGAACGGCGGAAGCGGGATGATCAAGGTGGCCGCGCTCGCCGCGCTTAGCTACGCGCATTCCTACGTGCGCATTGGCGTCAATTGGGTACTGCTGCCTCTGATCTGCGCCAAATGGGTTGGCATGGGCATCGGCCAGGTTGGCGTGGCGTTGATGGTGGGGGCGATCGCCAATCTTGCGATTCTCCCGGTTACGGCGCGGCTGGCCCTCGGCTTGGGCCGGATCCCCCTGGTCACCGCGGCCGGCGTCGTTGTCCTCCTTGGGATCGGCGTGCTTGCCCAATGCACGTCGGTCGCCGAAGCCTGGCTCGCCGCTTCGTTGCTCGGCATCGGCAGCGGGCTCGCCGTACCGACGCTGACCGCCCACGTCGCCGACATCACACCGCCCGATCGGACCGGGGCCGCGATGGGGTTGATGCGAACCATGCTGGACCTGGGCATGTGCAGCGCACCCCTGACGATCGGCTTCTTGACCGACACGCCGGGATTCGGCATCGGCGGCGTGTTGCTGCTGTGCGCCGTGCTGCTGTCGGCGTCGAATGCCGCGATGCTGGCGGCGCTGCGGCGTGCGAACCGCCGCGCCAGACCGGCTTGAACATCAGGCGCGATTCAGTACGTGGCTGGTCCCGACCCGTAGACCGCGATCGCATCGATCTCGACCCGCAGGGCGGGGCTGGCAAAGCCGCTGACGACATAGGCCGACCGAGCGGGGCGCGGCTCCTTGAAGCGCTGCAGGTACGCCTTGTTCATGCCCTCGAGCTCGGCGGCGCTGGTGACGAACACGGTGCAGCGCACGACGCGCTCCAGGCCAAGGCCCTGCGACTTCAGGATTGCCTCGATGTTGTCGATCACCTTGTTGGTCTGTTCTTCGATATCGCCCTTCCCGACTTCGCCGGTATCGGGATTCCGGGCGGTCTGCCCCGACAGGTACAGCACGTCGCCCGCGCGCATCGCGGCGGACAGAAGCTCAACCGCGGGCTTGAACTTGCCCGGGCTTCGAATTGCCTTGATTTCCGTCATCGCAAGCCCCTGGTGTTCTCGAAAGGCCTAGTAGTGACCGGCATACGCGTGACGGTTCGCGGCGTTGTGGTGATAGTCGATCATCGTCACGAAATCGAAGACCGGCAGCCCGGTCGCATCCTGGACCGCGCGCGCATACGGCGGCAGCATCGAACATTCGATCAGGATCGCGCCCATATTGGGTTTCGCCGACACCATCCGTTTGGCGACATCGACAACCTCGGCCTCGACCAGATCGGGATCGAACTGCGCGGAGCCGCCGGTAACGCTGGTGCCGAAGACGGGCTCGTTTTCAAGGCCGTGGATCACCACTTCGCGACCCGGATCGATTCCGGTCATTTCGAGCACGCGCGTGCCGAGCGCGCGTGAATTGGCACAGATCACGCCGATCGAACGCGTGTCATCGATCGTCGCGGACAGGAAGGGAAGCTGCAGCAGGCTGGACAAGTAGACCGGAATGTTGACCGACTTGGCCACCAGATCCTGGTAGTTGACGAAGAATCCGCAGTCGCTGCTGATGCCCTTGACGCCCTGCGCCTCCAGCCACCGCGCCGCTTCGACGACAGCTTTCTCCAGCGCCGGATCGCCGGCGAAGACTCGCTTGGACGTGGCGCCCTCCACGGTGCGGTACAGCACCGGGTAGTCGTAGCTGGTTGCGTTACCCACGTCCCCCGGCACGAACGGGCCCTTGTAGTCGAGCAGCAGGATGCCGACCGGATAGCCGTAGGCCTCTGTCTTCTTGCGCGTCTTGTAGACCGGCATGGTGATCTCCTCTGCGAATAGTGCGTCGCGGCAGGGTTTGTCCTAGTAGAAGCCCGAGTAGCGCGTGCGGTGCGTCGCCACCCTGGCAAAGTCGATCATCGAAATGAAATCGTAGACCGGTACGCCCACCGCGTCCTGCACGGCCTTGGCATAGGGCGGCAGCATGGAACATTCCAGCAGAACCGCGCCCAGGTTGGGAAACTCGGCGAGCGCCTGGCGGCAGACAGCAACGGTCTCGCCGGCCACGAGGTCGGAGTCGAGCGTTCCCTTCTCCTCGAGCACCGCACTGCGGAACTCTGGCTGGTCCTGCATGCCGCGGATGACGAGCTGGTTCCCGACAAAAATGCCGGCGCGCGTCAAAAAATCGGGCGTGAGCTTGGTCGAGTCCGCGGTAACGACCGCGATCGGCCGCGAGCGGTCGAGCGTGCGCGCGATCAAGGGTAGCTGCAGCAGGCTGGACAGGCATACGGGTACCCGCACGGCGGCCCGCACGGCTTCTTGGTACTGCAGCATGAAGCCGCAATCGCTGCTGATCGCGCGGACGCCCTGGGATTCCAGCCAGCGCGCCGCCTCGATGACCTTGGGCGCGAACCCGGGCGCGCCCGAGAGACAGGCCTCGGTCGTCAGGCCCGGCACCGTGCGATAGATGACTGGGTAGTTGTAGGTGCTGGCGTTGCCGACGTCGCCGGGAACGAAAGGCGCGCTCGCATCGAGCAGCAATATGCCGATGGCCTGGCCATAGGATTCGGCCTGCGGCCTGGTCTTGTGCATCACCATTGCGACAGCCTCCCGATCCAGCGCTCTACAGGCGATTAAGCCGATAGGGTCGCATGTCGAAATTGCTCGGCCGCCCGGCTACAAGGCCGGCGAGCAGCCGGCCGGTGGTCGGCGCAAAGCTCACCCCGCGGTGCCCGTGACCAAACGCATAGTAGACGTTGGAGACCCGGCTGGCGCGATCGATTACCGGCAGGGAATCCGGCAGCGAAGGCCGATTGCCCATCCAGCGTTCGGCGCCGTCGTATTTTAGGTTCGGCAGGATTACGCGAGCGTTGGCGATCAACCGGTCGGCGCGTTCGAAATTCGGCGGGCTATCAAGGCGCGCCAGCTCGACCGTGCCAGCGAGCCGGATTCCTTCCTCCATCGGGACAATGCCGAAGCCGCGCGAGGGGATCGTCAGCGAGCGGCCCAGCTTGATGCCGCCGCGCGGCAGCATCACGTGATAGCCCCGCTCGCATTCCAGCGGCACCTTGTCGCCCAGCATTGCGCATAGCCGCTTCGACCACGCCCCCGCGGCAACCACGACGCCCGCTGCCGGAAGGCGGCGCCCGTCGTTCAGGCGCACGGCCACGACCTTGCCGTCGGCACGCTCGAAATCGGCGACCTCGCCCGCGACGACCGATCCGCCCTCGCGCCGCAGAAGCTCCGCGAACGCATCGATCAGCTTCGCGAGGTTGCGAATGAATTTGCGCCCTTTCATGATCGCACCGAACCGGAATTGGGGCGCGATTTCCGGCTCCAGCGCGTGCAAGGCCTTGTCGTCCAGCAGTTCGTACTGTGCGCCGGCGCGCTCGCGCAGATGCCCGTATTTGCGCTCCTCCAGATCGAACTGCTCGCGCGTCTCGAACAGCTTGATGCATTCCGTGTGGTCAAGCAGGTGCTCGGCAGCGGCGGCCTTCAGCATGGGCTCGTAGTCGAAATGGATCAGATTGCACATCGCGGCCAGGCCGGCCGATATCGCCTCCATCCGCTCGCGACGCGATTCCGCGGTGAACCGCAACAGCCATGGCACCAGGCGCGGCAGGTCCCGCCAGCGGATCGCCAGCGGACCAAGCGGATCGAGCAGGTAGCCCGGCACCTTAAGCACGATCCCCGGCACGGCCAGGGGAACGATGTCGCCGACAGCGAACTGGCCGTTGTTGCCATAGGATGCGGCGCGCTTGATGTCGCCGGGATCGATGAGCACGACCTCATGCCCTGCCCGGCGCAGGTTGATGGCGCAGCACAAACCGACCAAGCCGCCGCCGGCAATGATGAAGGGCAGCTTCTCGAATTCTGCTGGTTTAGCCATGTCGGCGCATTCCGCGCGCACCACATCCGTGCCGAGTAGCTATCGCCCCGACCATCGGTCCTCGGCTTCGGCGCTCCGTTGATAACGTTTCAACACTTACCCCTAGCTGCGCGCAGCGGTCAAGGGGCGGGTCTTTTCTAGACCGGCAATTGGTGATTTCACCGATGGCCGCGCAGGGCAGTCCCATATTGCGATAGAGCCACAACTGCGAGGCTCCGGCATGCTTCCGGGCAATCGGATTACGCGCCTCTTGCCAGGATCGGGGTTTACATGAAGAATTAATTCCCGTAAGCATATTTTGGTGAAACGTTTCAGGCAATGGGGGTGGCGATGACACGCAATCGAGTCTTGCTGGCGGCGGGGCTGTGTATGTCCCTTACCGCAGGCGCCTATGCCCAGGATTCGCTGGTGATCAACATGTACACCGGCGTCTGGGGCACGAACATGAAGAAGTGCATCTTCGATACGTTCCAGGAAACGAACAAGGTCACGCTCCAGTTGGACCAGAAGGTCTCGTCGGTGACCTACACGAGTCTGCGGCAGCAGAAAGACAATCCGCAAATCGATGTGGCATGGCTGGACGGCGCCGAGTCGGACCAGTCCTGGGCCGACAGCCTGGTCGACGCGATCGACCCGGCAAAGGTTCCGAACATGAAGCATGTCGACAAGCGGGCGCTGCATCAGACCGACGGGAAGGTCTACGCGGTCGGAACCGGCTTCTACGCGACGGGTCCGTTCCAGAACACGAAGGAGGTGAAGAAGAAAATCACCTCGTGGTTCGACCTGTGGGATCCTGCCCTGGCCAACCGCGTCGTCCTGCCGGGCACCGAGCTGAGCAATTTCGCGCCCATTTTCATGTTCATCAACAAGCAGCTCGGCGGCGACAGCAAGAACTTCGAACCGGCGATCGCGAAGTTCAAGGAGCTGAAGGCCCTTTCGTACTATCCGTCGTCCGGCGTGGTCGCCAGTTCGATCCAATCGGGCGAGGCTTTGGCCGGCGCGCACTACCCGAACGCGATCTGGGCGCTCAATGAC
Source organism: Alphaproteobacteria bacterium (assembly GCA_020846275.1). GTDB lineage: Bacteria > Pseudomonadota > Alphaproteobacteria > JAEULC01 > JAEULC01 > JAEULC01. The sequence goes on along the minus strand of JADLEG010000001.1, from coordinate 5,162 downwards.
CAGAACGTTCCGGTCGAGCCGGTCGTGCCGAAGGAAGGCGTGGTCGCCGGCGACATTCGCGTTCACCTGGTCAAGGGCACGAAGAAGAAGGCGCTGGCCGAGAAACTGATCGATCACGCGCTGAAGGAAGAGGTCCTGACCTGCCTGGGCGAGAACCTGTTCATCGGGCCGCCGATCAAAAATCCCAAGTTGAGCGAAAAGGCGAAACAGCGCATGCCCTGGGGCGCGACCGGCAGCCTCGACAACCTCGTGATGCCCAATTGGAAGGAAGTCGGTGAGTTGAAGCCGATGCTGATCGACCTGTGGAACCGACGGGTCGTTCAGAAGTAGACTACGGCTTCGCTCGTGTTGTGAAAGCGAAGTGGCAATTGCGAGATGAAGGCTGAAACTGCCGTCGGCGATCCCAGGATCGCCGACGGATTCATTCGCATAGTCGGTCTGGTCAAGCGCTTCGGCGGCGTCCCGGCGCTGAAAGGCGTGTCGCTGAGTATTCGCCGGGGCGAGTTTCTGTCGATCCTGGGGCCGAGCGGCTGCGGCAAAACGACCCTGCTGCGATCGATCGCCGGGTTCGTGGAGCCCACGTCGGGCGAAATCTGGATCGACGGACGCAACGTCAACAAGGATCCTCCGAACCACCGGCCGGTCAACACCGTTTTCCAGAACTATGCGCTGTTCCCGCACATGACGGTGGCGCAGAACATCGCCTTCGGCCCCCGCCGACGCGGAGTCCCGAAATCCGAGATTGCCGGCCAGATCGACGAAGTCCTGGCAATGGTCAGCATGGAGAGCTTTGGGCACCGTTACCCGCGCGAGCTCTCGGGCGGCCAGCAGCAGCGCATCGCGCTTGCCCGGGCGATCATCAACAAGCCCAAGGTCCTGCTGCTTGACGAGCCGCTTGGCGCGCTCGACCTGAAATTGCGCAAGCGGATGCAGGTGGAACTGAAGCGGCTGCACGAACGGCTTGGCATTACGTTCGTATACGTCACCCACGACCAGGAAGAGGCCCTGGTGATGTCGGATCGCATCGCGGTCATGAACGTCGGCGAGATCGTGCAGCTGGGCACCGGCGAGGACATCTATCGCCAGCCCTCCTCGCGCTACGTGGCGGACTTCATCGGCGAAGCCAACCTGATCGACTGCATTCTGGACGGCGCCGGTACGATCCGTCTCGGGCCGTCATCGCCACCGCTGCCGTACAAGCTACCGCGTTCCTCGGCGATGAACGGCCACGCGGCCGGCCAGGCCAAGGCCACGCTGATGGTGCGACCCGAAGATATCCGGCTGGGCGAGGGCGGCGAACGCAACAGCGTGGTCGTCCAGGCGAAGCTGCGCGACAAGGTCTTCGTCGGCCAGAGCTGGCGCCTGTTCGCCGTGCTGGAGAGCGGCCAGGAAATCGTGGTGCAGCCCGGCTTTTCGCCGAGCGCCGAGAAGATTTCGCGCGGCGACGAGATGAAAATCTGGTGGCCGCAGGACCGCAGCCAGGTGCTGGGCGAATGAGGCGCGGGCGCTCGGACCGGGTGGGTCTGCACATCCCGCCTTTTGAAGCCTTCCTCTTGCTCGGCGGGCCGGTCCTGTTCCTCGTCCTGTTCTTCGTCGTTCCGTTCCTGACGATGGCCAGTGACAGCGTGTGGACGGACAAGGGCGAGCTGACAGGCGACTTCTACGCCAAGGCCGTTGCCGACGTCTTCTATTGGCGGGTGCTGCTGGCCACCTTCGAGTTGGGCGTCTGGGTCACGGTTTGCACCGCCTTGATCGGCTACCCCCTCGCCTACTACATCACCTTTTACCTGCGCGACCCGCTGCTGCGCCGGCTGATCTACATCGTCATCGTCACGCCGCTGTTCACCAGCAACGTCGTGCGGGCCTTCGCATGGATGCTGGTGCTGGGCCGCCAGGGCGTCGTGAACAAATCGCTGATTCTGACGGGCATCGCCGATTCCCCGCTTCTTCTGATGAACACGCGCTTCGCAATGGTTGTCGGGCTGATCTACATCCTGCTGCCGATCTTCGTGCTGACGGTCGCCAGCATCCTGCAAGGCATCAATCGATCGCTGCTCGAAGCGGCCCGCGATCTGGGCGCCGGCGCGGCGACGACCTTCTGGAAAGTCACGTTTCCGCTCAGCCTGCCGGGCGTCCTGGCCGGCTCGATTCTGGTGTTCACCCTGTCGGTCAGCGCTTACGTCACGCCCGCCGTGATGAGCGGCGGCCGGCATCTGGTGATGCCGATGGTGATCTTCCAGCAGTACCTCGTGAGCTTCGACTATCACGTCGGCGCCGTGCTTTCGATCATGCTGCTGGTGATGACGCTTCTTCTTCTCGGCGTTAACTTCTACTTCCTGGGACGGCGAGGCAAGGTCGCATGAGTCCGCGATCACTGAACGCGAGGCACTGATGGTCGGTCAATCGACGTTCCTGGGCCGCCTGCCCGTCACCGTCGCCGCGTGGCTTGCGCTCTTCTACCTCGCGATTCCGCTCGTGATCGTCAGCGCTGTATCGGTTACGAATACCGAGTTCCTCGCCTTTCCGCCGCAGGGTCTTACGCTGCGCTGGTATTCGACCGTCATAACCGACTCGAGCTACGTCAAATCCTTCCTGCTCAGCGGGTATCTGGCCGCGATCTCCACAGTCGCCGCGGTATTCCTTGGCGTGCCCACGGCCCTGATCCTGGCGCGCAAGGAGTTTCCGGGCCGACAGGCGATCGGGGCGCTCTTTCTTTCGCCGCTCATCCTGCCGACGATCGTACTCGGCGTGGTCGTGCTGCAGTTCTCGGCGCGGGCGGGATTTCCCCGCAGCTTCTACGCGCTGCTGCTCGGCCATGTGATCGTGACGGTGCCGTACGTCGTGCGCACGACTCTCGCCTCGCTGGCGGCGGGGTTCGATCTTGCGACCGAGGAAGCGGCCCAGGACCTCGGCGCGGCGCCAATGCAGGTTTTCTTTTTGGTCACGTTGCCCCAGATCAAGCAGGGCGTCATCACCGGCGCGCTGTTCGCCTTCCTGATGTCGTGGATCAATGTCGAAGTCAGCATCTTCAACACGACCCCGACGCTTGAAACTCTGCCCGTCAAGTTGATGAACTATATCCAATACAACGTCGATCCATCGCTGGCTGCGGTTTCGGCCACGACAATCTTCATCGCCGTGGCTGCGGTCCTGATCCTCGACCTGACGATCGGCGTCGAGAAGGCAACCAGGGGCCTATGAGACCGCGGCCGGCGGCGCCGGCGCGGCGCTGCCGGCCTGGCAAATCGCGTCCCGCCATCGTCGCCTGATCTGCTGACGCCCGCGCGCGGCCTGTCGAAGAAGGGTCCCAGATGCCCACCATCACCGGCAAGCGTGCACTGTTGAGCCTGCTCAGGCAGGAAGGGATTAGCCTCATGTTCGGCAATCCCGGCACCACCGAATTGCCCCTGATGGATGCGCTGGCGGTCGACGATGAGTTCCGCTACGTGCTGTGCCTTCAGGAATCGATCGCGATGGCCATGGCGGATGGCTACGCGCGCGCCACGGGCGGCATAGCGGCCGTCAACCTGCATGCGGCGCCCGGGGTAGGCAACGCGATGGGCATGCTGTACGACGCCCAGAAGGCCGGCACGCCCATCCTCGTAACGGCCGGCCAGCAGGCCCATTCGTTCAGCCTGCTTGAGCCCAACCTGTGGGCCGATCTGCCGCCGATGGCGCGGCCGCTGGTCAAATGGGCGACCGAGGTGCATGGCCTCAAGGATCTGCCGCGGACCATCCATCGAGCGGTTAAGACCGCACTTGCGCCGCCCACAGGTCCGGTTTTCGTTTCGCTTCCGGTTGACGTGCTGAACGACGAGGCGGAACTGGATCTGGGCGTGCCCTCGCGCGTGGCGCCCCGCTTTTCCGCCGACTCGGCCGCGGTCGAGCGTGCAGCACGGATTCTGGCCGCGGCGCGCGCCCCGGTCATCGTCGCGGGGGACGCTGTGGCGCAAAGCGATGCGCGCCAGGAGCTGGCGGACATCGCCGAGCTGCTGGGCGCGCCAGTCCACTTCGAAGGCGAGACGAGCGCCGAGGCGTTTCCGCTTGGACACCGCCTGTTCCGCGGCGTCCTGCTGCGGATCGGTCCTGCGGTCGAAAAGGCGCTGCTGCCTCACGACGTGCTGTTTTCCGCCGGCGCCGATTTGTTCACGATGGCGATGCCGCCCCCGTCGGGCCCGGTGCCCGCCGGCCTCCGCATGATCCACCTCGACACGGATCCCTGGCAGATTGCGAAGAACTACCCCGTGGAAGCGGCGCTGTTCGGCGATCCGAAGGCGACGTTGCCGCAGCTGGCCGCGGCCTTGCGCGCGATCATGGATCGCCCCGCGCGCGCCGCGGCCCAGTCGCGCGCCGATGCGGTCGCGGCGGAGATCGCGCGGGAGCGCGCCGCGCTGGAGGCCCAGGCGGACGCGCTGTCTTCGCGGACGCCCATTGCGCCGCTTGCCCTGATGCGCGCGGTCGGCCGCGCCCTGCCGGCCGACGCCGTAGTGATCGACGAAACCATCTCTTCCGGCCAGGGGCTATTTCAGTTCCTGCGATGCGCGGGCCCGCGCGCCTTCCACGGCATGAAAGGCGGCGGCATCGGGTGGGGCATTCCGGCGGCGATCGGGGCGAAGCTGGCCGAGGTCGACCGGCCGGTCGTCGCTTTGATCGGCGATGGCAGCGCCATGTACAGCATTCAAGGCCTGTGGACCGCCGCCCACGAGCGGCTTGCGGTGGTGATCGTCATCATCAACAACCGCTCCTACCGGGTGCTCAAGCAGCGGCTGAACGCGATGCGTGGCCTGGCAGCACAGGTCGAACGCTATGTCGCCATGGAGCTCACCGAGCCGGCGATCGACTTCGTTGGCCTGGCCCGGTCCATGGGCGTGCACGCGGTCGGCGTGGATACGCTCGATCAGTTCGACGCGGCACTGCGCGCGGCCCTGGCGCGCAAGGCGCCATCCCTGCTGGACGTTCGGGTCGACGCGAACTTCAAGGCGGTCTGACGCGCGCTAGTGTCCCGATTCCGAAGTTCGTCCGTGTTTGCGACGCACGCCGTACGAACTTCGGAATCGAAAAGGACACGAGCAACTATTTCAAGTCTAGTGCCCCTTTGGAACCCGACGTTCGCCTCCGGTCTTGCGATCGAGAGATGGCGAACTTCGGGTTCGGGGCACTAG